>VBGJ01000020.1 GCA_005880445.1 Chloroflexota bacterium
CTCGATGCTGAACGCGACGTCCGTTGACCACGAGGACCAGTCCGGTGCGGGCGGCTCGATGTGCATGCGCCCCGCTGATCGCTCCAGTGATCGATATGTCTCCGGGCACGTCCACGTCGACGAGGTCCGCCGCCGCCCGCGGGCCGAAGACGGCACGCAGTGCCCCTCGCAGCGAGTCGCCTGGCGACCGGAGCACCTGCCTGCCCTCGCTGCGACACGTGATCCCCACCTCCGGATGCGTCAGCGCAAGATCTGCGGCCACCCGCACCGCCGCCGCCCCCTCGGCCGATGTGCTGCGGAGAAATCGGAGTCGCGCCGGCGTGGTCGCGAAGAGCTCGCAGACTTCGACGCGTGTGCCCGGAGGCGCAGCAGCCGGCACACACTCGACGACCTCCCCCGTTCGCACGCGAAGTGCCGTGCCGGCAACGTTCGCCGGTGGCCGGGAGACGATGGAGAGATTGGACACGGCGGCGATGCTCGCGAGCGCTTCACCGCGAAATCCGAGCGTGCGTACGCGGGTGAGATCGGTCGTGTTCTCGATCTTCGACGTCGCATGCCGCTCGACCGCGAGGTCCATGTCCTCGGCTGCGATTCCATCCCCATCGTCGACCACCTCGATCCGCACCAGGCCGCCACCGTCGAGCGCGACGTCGACGTGCGCGGCGCCGGCGTCGATGGCGTTCTCGAGCAGCTCCTTCACCACCGATGCCGGGCGCTCGACAACCTCCCCCGCGGCGATCGCATCCGCCACCACCTGCGGGAGGCGATGGATGCGGGCGGTGGTGATCACGTGGCCGCTCGCTCGCGCAGCTCCGCCAGCTTGTTGAGCGCCGCTATCGGCGAGAGTTGATCGATGTCCAGCTCGGCGAGCTCGCTGACCACAGGATGATCGGCGGGCGGTGCGATATCGAGCCAGAGCTGCCCGGCGCCGCCCTCGGTTCGGCCGGCGAGCGGTCGGGATTGCTCGAGGTCTGCCAGCAAGCCACGAGCGCGTACGAGCACAGACGCCGGCACGCCGGCGAGCTTCGCGACATGGATGCCGTACGAACGGTCAGCGCCGCCAGGCATGATGCGGTGGAGAAACGTCACGGCGCCGCCCTCCTCCACCACCTCCACCCGCGCATTGCGCACGCGCGGCAGCGACGCTGCGAGCGTGGTGAGCTCGTGGAAGTGCGTTGCAAAGAGCGTGCGGCACCCCAGGTTCGGCGAGTCGTGGATGTGCTCGACCACTGACTGGGCGATGCTGAGCCCGTCGTACGTCGACGTTCCGCGACCGATTTCGTCGAGGATGACGAGACTCCGGCTCGTCGCCTGACGCAGGATCAAGGCAGTTTCGGCCATCTCCACCATGAACGTGGCCAGCAGCACGATGATCGCCACCTGGCGGAGATACGTCGACTTGCCAGCCATGTTGGGTCCGGTGAGGATGACCAGCCTCTCGGCGGCGTCCAGCGTGCAGTCGTTGGGCACAAAGCGTCCAGGGCCGAGCGCGCGCTCGACGAGGGGATGACGTCCGGCCTCGATGTCGATGACCTCGGAGTCGTCGACCTCGGGACGAACCCAACCCCGGTCAGCCGCGACGTGCGCGAGCGACTGGAGCGCGTCCAGGGTGGAAAGCGCGCGTGCGGTTCGCTCGAGCTCGGCGGCGTGAAGCGCGACCATCGACGCCATCTCGCGCAGCAACTCCTGCTCGCGCACCACTGCGCGCTCGCGCGCGTGCAGCACGATGGACTCCTGCTCCTTGAGATCCGCGGTGACGTATCGCTCCGCGCCGACCAGCGTCTGCTTGCGCTCATAGCCATCGGGCACCCCACCACGCTGTGCGTTCGGAACTTCAATGTAGTAGCCGAAAACACGGTTGTAGCCGACGCGCAGTGAGCGGATCCCGGTGCGCTCGCGCTCGCTTCGCTCCAGGCCTGCGATGTACGTGCGCGCACCAGCGCCGGCGGCGAGGAGCGTGTCGAGCTCCGGGTCGGCGCCATCGCGAATCGACCCGCCATCCCTGCTGTTCGCCGGTGGGTCCTCGACGAGCATCTGCGCCAACCGGTCGATGACCGCCCCGGGGGCAACGCACTGCTCTACAGCGTCGGAGGCCGCGCCTGCGTGGACGACGTTTGCCAGCGCCTCTCTCACGTGGGGCGCGGCGGCGCATGCGTCCCGCACCATCGCGAGATCTCGAGGCGACGCACTGCCCTGTGCGCATCTCGCCACGACGCGCTCCAGGTCACGGACGGTTCGCAACGCGGCGGCAAGCGTTTCGCGCGCCGTTTGGTCGCGTACGACCGCCTGCACGCCGGCAGCTCGGTGCGCGATCGCCGTCGCATCGATCAGCGGCTCCTGCAGCCACGCTCGCAGAAGCCGTGACCCCATGGGGGTGCGCGTACGGTCCAACGTGCTGTGCAGCGAGGTGCCCTCGCCGAGTGGCGACAGCAGCTCGAGGTTGCGCCGGGTCGCGCCGTCGAGTCGCATGGTGCTGCCGGGACGGCGGACGCGGATCCGCAGCAGCTCGGGCGTGATGACGATATGTGCTCGCTCGCAGTACGCGAGCACCGCACCTGCTGCAGAACGGGCCAGCGGCACGTCGTCGAGGCCGAGGGCGTGCGTGTTTGCGACGCCGCTGAATGTGAGGAGGCGCTGGTCGGCCCGTGTGACGTCGAACAGCGAGTCGGGAAGCACCGCGCGAGGCACCCCCGCGAGCACCGAGTCGCTGACCGCGCCGGACTCGGGGACCACCAGCTCGGCGGCGTCCAAGCGCAGCAGCTCCTCGCCCAGCACGGAGCTGTCGATGCCGCCCGCCAGCTCCATGAGCTCGAGGTCGCCGATGCTCGCGTCCAAAGCGGCCACGCCGGCACGCCCCTGCCCGGCGACCACCGCCACGCACCGCAGCACGGCGTCGTCCGCGAGGAGCTCGGCGTCGACGGCTGTGCCCGCGCTGAGCACACGGGTGACGTCGCGTCGCACGAGCTTGCCGCCATCGGCGTCGCCGACCTGGTCCCACATCACGACACGCATCCCTGCGCCCAGGAGCCTGCGGACGTGGTGCGTGGCCGCGTGGAACGGCACGCCGCACATGGGCACCCTGCCCGCGGCGCCGAAGCTGCGCCCGGTGAGCGCGACACCGAGGATCGGCGACGCGACCTCGGCATCGCGGCCGAACATCTCGTAGAAGTCACCCAGGCGCGCGAGGACGATGGCATCGGGATGCTCGGCCTTCACCGCACGGTATTCGCGAAGAATGGGCGTGTCGCCGGCCATGTCGACGTCGACGGTGCGGCGAACCACCGCGGGAGTGGCGCCGGTCAGATGCGGCGCCCGGCCCTCCGCCCCGGGCGTCACGCCGCGGCGCCCAACGGCTCCGCGTGCAGCTGCCATGCGGTTGCAGACACCACGCGCGCCTTCGTCAGCGAGCCGGGCTCCGCCGCACCGGCGGGCAGCCACGCGACCTTGTTCTCCCTGGTGCGCCCGTATGGGCGGTCATCTTCCGACCGTCCCTCCACCAGCACCTCGATCTCCCTGCCGACATACGATCGGTTGCGCGCCGACGCGATGTCTCGCTGCACGCCGAGGAGGTGGTTGAGCCGCCGCTTCTTCTCCGCCACGGGGATGTCGTCGGCGCGGGGGGCCGCGGCGGTGCCCGGCCGCACGGAATAGGCGGCCAGGTGCACCGTGTCGAACTCGAGCTCGCGCATGAGCTGCTCGGTCGCGGCGAACTCGGACTCCGTCTCCCCGCAGAATCCCACGATCACGTCGGTGCTCAGCGACAGGCGCGGGCGCACCGCGTCACGCGCAGCGCGAATCTTGGCGCGGTACTCGTCGACCGTGTACAGCCGCCGCATGCGCCGGAGCAAGGCGTTGTCGCCCGCCTGCACGGGGAGGTGCAGCTGCTCGCAGACCGTGGCAAGCTCGTGCATGGCCGTGAACAGCTCCGGTACGGCGTTCCTCGGGTGCGAGGTCAGGAACCGCAGCCGCCAGAGCCCGGGTACCGTGTCGACCGCGCGCAGCAGCTCAGGGAGTCGCGAACCCGTGGACGGATCGCGGTATGAGTTGACGTTCTGGCCGAGGAGGGTCACCTCGCGCACGCCGCCCTCCACTAGCCGTTGCACGTGTGCCATCACCTCGTCCACCGGCCGGCTCGTCTCGCGCCCGCGCACGAAGGGCACGATGCAATAGGTGCACATCTCGTTGCAGCCACCCATGACCGGAACGTACGCGCTCAGCCTGTCGGAGGCGGGCAGCGTGATGGGTCCATCGAGATTGATCGCGTGGAGCGCCTGCAGCTTGGCCATGAAGCCGTCGGGCTCGCGTACGTCGAACACATAGTCGAGATCGGGAAGCCGCTGGAGCAGGCCCTCCCCATGCTCCACCGCCATGCATCCCGTCACCGCGATGGCGCGTCCGGGGCGCTCGCGCTTCCACGGGATCAGCTCGCGAAACTTGCCGTACACCTTCTGCTCCGCGTTGGCGCGCACCGTGCACGTGATCAGCACCGCAAGGTCCGCGTCCTCCAGCGGCACCTCGGGGATGAACCCGATGTCGGCGAACTCCTCGGCGAGACGCTCGCGGTCGGCATCGTTCATCTGGCAGCCGATGTGCCAGAGATGCACGCGAGGGGCTCGGCCCAGCACCGGCACGATCGGCTCGCGCCGCGCCGGGCGCCCCGCCATCTGCAGTGGCCTGAATCCGCGTGCGGCGTCGCTCAGCACCGGCATCTGGGTCACCGTCGAAGCCTACCAGCGGAGCCGGCAACGGTCGGGCGCGGGTGGTCCGGCTGCGGTGTGTTGGCTGCCCAGGGGATACGCAGGCGCGGGCGGTCCCCCGCGCCGAGTAAAGCGGCAGACGGCGCCGTGTTAGGCGCCGTCGCAGCGACCCCAGGGCAGTCAACACCCGACAGCCGGACTCCCAGGGGAGCCCACACCAGGGATGGCTGTTGGCTGCTAGCGAACCTCGACGACCAGCCGGATCCCGGTGCGCTCCTCGCCGTCGATGCTGATGTCGATGAACGACGGGATGCAGACCAGGTCGAGACCGCCCGGCGCGACATAGCCGCGCGAGATGGCGATCGCCTTGACGGCCTGGTTGATGGCGCCGGCTCCGATGGCCTGCACCTCGACCCTCTGCTGGCTGCGCACGACGCCGGCGATGGCGCCGGCGACCGCGACTGGCTTGCTGGTTGCTGAGACTTTTAGGATTTCCATTGCGGATTCGGCCGTTTTCGGCCGGGCCTGAACGAGTTTTTGCGGTGTGGTGGCCATTATCGTGCTCGATTGTGCCGTCCTGGGTTGGAAGGCGGGTGCCGCTGCGATGCGATCGTTACTTCGCGTACTCGACGCTTCGCGTCTCGCGCAGGACGACGACCTTGATCCGACCGGTGTAGCTGCCCTCGGCGTGAAGCCGCTTCGCTATCTGGCGGGCCATCACCTGTGCTCGATCGTCGTCGACTTCAGTGGGCTTGACCAGGACCCGGAGCTCCTTGCCCGACTGCACGGCGAAGCTGCGATCGACGCCTTCGAACTCGTTGGCGATCGCCTCGAGCCGCTCCAATCGCTTGATCGACGCAGCCAGCGTCTCGCGGCGCGCGCCAACGCGTGCGGCGCTGATTGCGTCAGCAGTCATCACGATGAATGCGGCGATGGAGCGCGGTTCTTCGTCGTAATGGTGTGCCCGTACCGCGTGCACGACGGCGGGCGAGCGGCCGAGCCGCGCCAGAATCTCGCCGCCGATGATCGCGTGCGCTCCCTCGATGTCGTGCTCGACCGCCCAGCCGATGTCATGGAAGAGGGCAGCCTCTTTCGCCACCTGTTCGTCGAAGCCGATCTCGGCCGCGAGCATGCCGGCGATACCTGCTGAATCCTTGCTGTGCGCAAGCACATTCTGCCCATAGGAAGTCCGAAAGCGAAGGGTACCGAGTAGTCGTGCAAGCTCTGCGTGGACATTCGCGATGCCCAGCTCCTGGCACGCCTGCTCGCCGTCCTGCTTGATGCGCTGCGTGAGCTCACTGCGACTCTTCGCCACCATCTCTTCGATGCGCGCGGGATGGATGCGGCCGTCACTGAAGAGCCGCTCGAGCGCAGTGCGAGCGACCTCGCGACGCACGGGATCGAATGCGCTCAGCACGATCGCTTCCGGTGTGTCGTCGACGATCACATCGACCCCGGTGGCGGCCTCGAGGGACCGGATGTTGCGTCCCTCGCGACCGATGATCCGCCCCTTCAGCTCATCCGACGGCAGGTGCACGACAGTCACGGCAGCTTCGCCGGTCTGCTCGGACGCCTGCCGCTGCATGGCAGCGACCAATATCTCCCTGCTGGCTTCGGCCGCCTCCTGCCGCACGCGGGTCTCGGCGGCGCGAATCCGCTCGGCGATCTCCGGCGTGAGCTCGTCCTCCACGCCGTGGAGCACCTCGGCCCGTGCCTCGTCCTGGGTGAGCGCGGCGACCCGTTGCAGCTCCCGGCCGATGACCGATCGCTCGTCTTCGATCGCCTGACGCTGGGCCTCGAGCTCCGTCTCACGCCGGCCCAGGCGCTGCTCGTTGCTCTCCAGCTCGCGCATGCGGCGCTCGAGGCTCTCCTCACGCTGGTTGGTCCGTTGCTCGAGCCGTGCCACCTCGGCGCGCCGCTCCCTGGTTTCAGACTCGACCTCGTCGCGCCGGCGGGCGGCCTCCTCCTTCGCCGCGAGCAGGATCGTCTTGGCCTCTTGCTCGGTGCCGCGCAGGGCGTCCTCGTGGCGCTGCGACTCGATCTGTCGTGCCGCGTCGGCCCGGGCTATCTCGCGACGCGAATAGAGCACCGCGGCGACGGCGAACACGGCTGCCACGACAAGCCCTACCAGGGCCAGGATATCGATGGTGATGGGATGAACCTCGGGTGTGGGGCGCTCCGCGCTCCGCCTTGCGTCTCCCGTGGGACAGCGGCTCTGGGCGACGAGCTCCCGCCCGACGCCCCCGCCGCGGGCCGGGCCGAAGGCCGAGCCGGCCGGGACGGCCCCGCGAGTGACACGTCGATTGTACGGTCCACAGGCTCGGGTGGGGCACTCGTCCCACGCATGTGAAGGTGCCGGTACGCTTGCTCGCGTGAGGGACCGAGACGTCGCCACGCCTGCTCCACCGGACGAGGCCCCGCCCGTGCCCCCGTCGCCGGCCACGACGCCCGGCGATGCGCAGGGCGAGTGGGTTGCCAAGCTGCGGCAGGAGCTCGACACGCGCTACCGGGCCCGCGCGCTGGGTGCGCTGCTCACGGCAACCGGTCTGCTCCGCGTCGCGGCCGTGGGCACGGGCGTCGCGCTGCAGTTCTATCTCAGCGATCTGGCAGGCGGTCGTCCCAGCGGCATCACGATCGGCTTGGTCGGAGCCTCGCAAGCCGCGGCGGAAATGGTGTTCTCGCCGTTTCTCGCGCGAAATGCCGACCGGCTCGGCCGCACACGGTTCCTCGTCGGTGGTCCGCTGATCGGTGCGCTCGGGGTCCTGCTGGCCGCGGCTGCGGTCGGCGCCTCGCAGGTCGCTGGGGCGCGCGTGCTCGAGGGCATCGGCGCCGCCGCCTTCGTCCCCACCGCTCTGGGCACGATCGCCGCGGGCACCGCGCAAAGCCGGGTTGTGCGGGCCCAGGCGTCGGGCGCGTTCGAGGGATCGACGCTGGCCGGCTATGCGGGCGGCTTCGCCCTGGGACCGTTCGCGTATTTCGCCCTGCATCGATTCGCGTTCGTTGTCCTGGCGCTCCTGTACGTGGCCGCCGCGCTGGTCTGCCTGTGGTTCCTGCCGCGCGTACCCCGGCAGCAGGTGAGCCCACTTCGCACCGTGTTCCGCGCCGCGCTCGGGCCCGGGCCGCTTCGCGCGTTCCTGCCTGCGTGGCTCTGCGTCTTCGCGCTCATCGGCTCCTTTGTCGCGCACATGCCGGCACTGTTGCGTCACTCACGCGTGTCGGGGCAGACGCTCATGCACCATTTCGACGAGCGCTTCATCGGCGTGCTGCTCGTCCTTGGCATCGGCATGTTCCTGATCGGCATCGTGGGCGGGCTTCGGGCCCGCCGCGGTCACGTACCTGGCCGACTGCTCCGAATCGCTCGCCGCCGACCGGTCGGCACTGATGTCCTTCTACACCGTGACGCTCGCCGCCGGTGGAGTCATCGGGGCCATCCTCGGCGGAGTCGTGATCCGATCGTTCCACGCGGATGGCCTGCTGTGGTTTGGATTCGGGCTGTCGCTGATCACGTTCACGCTGATCCTCGTGCTGGTGCGCGGCGACGCCGCGTGGGCGCGAGCGACGCCGCAACACTGAGACGTCACCACGCCCAGGCCTCCCGCGCAGGCCCGGGCCGGGAAGGACGTCGTCAAGCTGTGTCTGTTCCGACGCCGCGCGAACGGGGTGCTGCGGTCGACGTGATGCATCTGGTAGATGTCGATGTGGTCAGTCTGCAGCCGGCTCACCGACAGCCCGAGCGTCCCAGGTGCGTGTACTCCATCGGCCGACCGCTACGTGATCGCCCTCAGCGCGCGCACCACGACGTCGCCGGCAAAGCCGCGGCGCTGCAAGGCAGATGCGATGCGCCGCCGTCCCTTCTCATCCAGGTCACCGCGGCGCGTCTCGCGCTCCAGCAGGTGGCGCGCAGCGTCGATCGCCGACTGCTGCTCGTCCTCCGCAACCGCCGTCACCGCGTCGCGCGCGGCATCAGTGCCGATGCCGCGGGTTCGCAGATCGGCGAGCATCCGCGCCCGCCCATGCCCGGCGCGACGGTGGCGGCCCACCACGGAGGTCGCCAGGGCTGCGTCATTGATGTACCCGAGCGCGCGGCAGCGCTCCACCGCGGCTGAGGCACTGCGCCTCGAAAAGCCGCGCTGCAGCAGCCGCCGCTCCAGGCCGGTCGCCGATTGGGATGCGCCGCCGAGGATGCGCAACGCGGTGGTCTCGGCAGCGTTGAGATCGTCCGGGTCAGCGGTGGCAGACGGGCGGGGCACGCTGGGCTCTGGCCCGGTCAGCCGACCGGCACCGCAGGCGCCGCGCCGTTGTCCGTCACCGGCGCCGGTGGCGCTTCGGGAAGCGACGCGACGCGCACCTTCGCCGCCACCTCCTCCAGGAGGTCGGGATTCTGGCGGAGGAAGTCGCGCACGTTCTCACGCCCCTGCCCGAGGCGCATCTCCCCGTACGAGAACCAGGCGCCGCTCTTGTCGATGATTCGAGAGTCGATGGCCATGTCGAGCACGCTTCCCGCGTACGAGATCCCTTCGTTGTACAGGATGTCGAACTCCGCCGAACGAAACGGCGGCGCCACCTTGTTCTTGACCACCTTGACCTTTACGCGGCTGCCGATGACGTCGAGGCCCTGCTTGATGGAGTCGATCTTGCGGATGTCCATCCGCACCGAGGCGTAGAACTTCAGCGCGCGTCCACCGGTGGTCACCTCGGGATTGCCGAACATGACGCCGACCTTCTCGCGCAGCTGATTGATGAAGATGACGCACGTGTTGGACCGGCTGATGGCCGCGGTCAGCTTGCGCATCGCTTGCGACATGAGCCGAGCCTGCAGGCCGACGTGGGTGTCGCCCATCTCGCCGTCGATCTCCGCCTTCGGCACGAGCGCGGCCACCGAGTCGATGACGACCACGTCGACGGCACCGCTCCGCACCAGCACCTCGACGATCTCGAGGGCCTGCTCGCCCGTATCCGGCTGGGAGATGAGGAGCTCCTCGGTGCTCACGCCGATGCGCGCTGCGTACTGTGGATCGAGCGCGTGCTCTGCGTCGATGAACGCGGCGACGCCGCCGCGCCGCTGGGCCTCGGCGATGATGTGCAGCGTCAGAGTGGTCTTGCCCGACGACTCGGGCCCGTACACCTCGACGACGCGGCCGCGCGGAACCCCACCGACACCGAGCGCGATGTCGAGGGTGAGCGCCCCGGTCGAGATGTACTCGACCCGCTGCGTCTGGGCCTCCCCCAGCCGCATGATCGCGCCCTTGCCGTGGGCGCGTTCGATCTGTCCGAGGGCGGTCTGCAGCGCGCGATCCCGTTCTGTCGTCACCGGCTCACTCCTCTCTTTCAGCGCTCCCACGCGCCGTCCGTTCACTTCGACTGCCGGCTCGACCATACGACTTTCTAGTGTGTGTGTCAACGCAGTACTCCAACGTGGCTGTGGCGAACATTTGTACTGTATAGGTTCAGCGTCGAGTTGGCAAGGAGGCGCCGCCAGCATCGTAGCCGCCCGCGAGCGCCACGACCAGGACGGCTCACACCTCGGTGCGGACCTTCTCCGAGAAGTGGCACGCGGCGAGGTGCCCGGGCGCCTTCTCCTCGAGCGGTGGCTCCTCGTCCGCGCAGATCCCCGGCACCTGCGCGATGGGGCAGCGCGTGTGGAAGCGGCATCCCGACGGAGGGTGCAGCGCGGACGGGATCTCGCCCGACAGCTCGACCAGGCGGCGCTGTGACTCGACGCGCGGATCCGGCACCGGGATCGCCGACAGCAGCGCCTTGGTGTACGGGTGCTCCTGCGAGAGATACAGCTGCTCGCTCGGCGAGACCTCGACCACCTTCCCCAGGTACATCACCATCACGCGGTCGCTGATGTGTCGCACGACCGAAAGGTCGTGCGCGATGAAGATGTACGTGAGGTGGAACTCCTTCTGGAGGTCCTCGAGCAAGTTGATGATCTGCGCCTGGATCGACACGTCGAGCGCCGACACCGGCTCGTCGCACACGATCAGCCTCGGGTTGAGCGCGAGCGCGCGCGCGATGCCGATGCGCTGTCGCTGCCCTCCGCTGAACTCGTGCGGGTACCGGTTGTTGAAGTACGGGTTGAGACCGACGACGCGGAGCAGCTCCTGCACGCGCGTGTCCTTCTCTTTGCCGTGCAGCATGTCGAAGTTGACCAGCGGCTCGGCTATGACGTCACCGATGGTCATGCGCGGATCGAGCGATGCGTACGGATCCTGGAAGATGATCTGCAATTGCTTGCGCTGCTGGCGCAAACGCTCGCCGCCCAATCGCGTGATGTCGACGCCGTCGAATATCACGTTGCCGGAGGTCACCGGGATGAGCTGGGTCACCAGCCGGCCAAGCGTTGACTTGCCGCATCCAGACTCGCCGACCAGTCCCACCGTCTCGCCGCGCTGCACGTCGAAGCTCACGCCGTCCACCGCCTTGACGCTGGCACCGACACCCGCCGGGAAGTGCTTCACCACGTCCACCACCCGCAACAGCGGCTCTTCGGCGGGAGCGGGCAGCGGTGCCTCGGCGGTCATCGTCGCGCTACTCATCGGTCAGCGTCTCCACCACGGCGGGGTGCTCCTCGGCGAGCTGCTCCAACGCCGTGGGGTCGGCGGCGAGCTTTTCCAGCAGGTCGGGATCTTCGGCGAGCTTCTCGAGCACGGCCGGCTCCTCGAGCGTGCGCAGGTCGGCGACCACCTGCAGCAGATCGGCCGGCGGGCGCACGCCACTGGCCGCACCGGGGCGCGTATCCGTGATGGTTGCCGCGCCCATCTCGGCGTATGCCTTCGTCATGGTCACCCAGCACGCGGCCTGCTGGCCCGCGGCCACCACCTCGAGCTCGGGATCCTCCGTGAAGCACTTCTCGATGCGGAACGGGCAGCGCGGGTTGAACTCGCACCCGGGGGGCGGCGCGATGAGATCGGGCGGCAGCCCCTCGATGGACCGCAGGCGCTCGTGCTTCTTCTCGTCGACGCGCGGCAGCGAGCGGAGCAATGACCACGTGTACGGATGCTGGGGCGCCTCGAAGATCTGCTCGGCCGGGCCCTCCTCGACGATCTCGCCCGCATACATCACCACGACCCGCTTGCACAGGCCCGCGATCACCCCGAGGTTGTGCGTGATCAGGATGATCGACGTGCCCATCTCCTGATTGAGGTCGCGCAGCAACTCGAGGATCTGCGCCTGCACCGTCACGTCGAGCGCGGTGGTCGGCTCGTCGGCGATGAGGATCTCGGGCCGGTTCGACAGGCCCATGGCGATCATGGCGCGCTGCCGCATGCCGCCGCTGAACTGGTGGGGATAGTCCTTGATGCGGCGCGGTGCGTCGGGCACGCGGACCTGTTGAAACAAGCTCACACCGCGAGCTGCGATGTCTTCCCTTGCCACCTTGTCGTGCGCCTTCATCGCCTCGTCGATCTGGAACCCGACGCGAAGCACGGGGTTCAGCGAGCTGAGCGGATCCTGGAAGATCATCGCGATGTCGCGTCCGCGAATCTGACGCATCTCCTCGGAGCTCACCTTGATGAGGTCGCGATCCTGGAACAGGATCTGACCGTTGATGATCTTGCCGGGGCGCTGCACCAGACCGAGGACGGACATCGCGGTGACGCTCTTGCCGCAGCCGGACTCGCCGACGATGCCGAGCGTCTCGCCCGGATACAGCTCGAAGCTCACGTCCCGGACGGCCTTGACCTCGCCGTCGTCGGTGAAAAAGGACGTGCTGAGATTCTTGACCTCGAGCACCGGCCGGGTCATTCCTGTCCCCCCGTCTGCTGGCTATGGGGCATCAGCGCTTCTGTCTGGGATCGAATGCGTCCCGAAGGCCGTCTCCGAAGAAGTTGAACGCCAGCAGCGTAACCGACAGGGCTATCGAGGGAAACAGTGTGATGTGCGGGACGAACCGGATTGCCGGAAGGCCTTCGCTGGCCATCCCTCCCCAGTCGGCTTGCGGTGGTGGCAGCCCCAGGCCGAGGAAAGCGAGAAACGCCTCGGTGAGGATAGCGATGGGAATGACGAACGTGCCCTGGACGATGATCGGGCCCAGGGCGTTGGGAAAGATGTGACCGAACAGCATCTTGCCCGCGCGGGCACCGCTCGCCCTCGCTGCTTCAATGAATTCGCGTTCACGAATGCTGAGCGTCTGGCCGCGCACGAGCCGGGCCATGTCCATCCAGATGGTCACGGAGATGGCGACCATGATGGTGAACAGGCCGGGGCCGAGCAGCAAGTAGAGCACCAGCGCGACCAGCAACGCCGGGATGCCGTAGAAGATGTTGATCACGAGACTGATCACGCTGTCTATCCAGCCCCGAAAGTAGCCGGAGACGAGCCCGAGGGTCACGCCGACGATCACGACGATCAATGCGGTGCCCACTCCGACGGCAAGCGAGACTTGCGTGCCGACCATCAGGCGGCTCAGGGAATCGCGCCCGTATTCGTCGCAGCCGAATGGGTGAGCCGCGCTCGGCGTCGCGTACGTGAGGCACGCGCCGAAGGAGTTCGGTTTGTACGGCGTCCAGAAGAAAGAGATGATCGCGACCAGCACGAGAAAGATGAGGTAGAAGACCGACACGAGGGCGAGCTTGTTGCGCCGCAATCGCCGCCATCCATCGCGCCACAGGCCGACCTGCTCGCGTGCGAGCGTGCCGCCGGCGTACTCAATGGGAGCGGTCGGCGTGACGACGGTGGTCGCCATCAGTACCGGATCCTTGGATCAATGACCGTGTAGACGAGATCCACAGCCAGGTTCGCGACCCCGATCAGCGCGGCGTAGACGCTGAACACAGCGACGGTGATGTTGTAGTCGTGGGCCGTGATGCTCCGCACGAATTCCTTGCCGAGGCCCGGGATGCCGAACAGGTTCTCGATGACCACGCTGCCGGCGATGATGCTCACGATGAGGGGACGCAGGATGCTGGTGACCGGAACCAGGGCATTGCGCAGCACATGCCGCAGTGTGACGATCCGCGCCTTCAACCCTTTGGCTCGAGCGGTGCGGACATAGTCCTGCTGCACTACATCGAGCATGGCCGCACGCGTGATTCGCGTGACCTGGCCGGAGGTGTACAGACCAAGGGCGATTGCGGGCACGCTGAGTTCGGCCAGATTGCCATATGTGCCGGTCCATGAAATCGGGTAATAGAACGCCCCTCCGGTCAGGTCGTGCAGCCAGAGGCCGAAGATGAGGATTCCCAAGGTGGCGATGACGAAGCTCGGGACGCTGTACCCGATGACCGCGAACGTGGTCAGCGAGTAGTCCCACGCGGTGTTCTGGCGCATCGCGGCCACCACGCCGAAGGGGATGCCCATCCCGATCGTGATCAGCAGCGCGGCGCCACCCAGCATCATGCTCACGCTCAGCTCGCGCACGAGCAGCGGGGTGATCGGCTGGCCCTGGATCACGAAGGATTGGCCGAAGTCGCCGTGGAGGGCATTGCGCAGGAAGTCCCAGTACTGCACCGGAATGGGGCGATCCAAGCCGTAGGAGTGCAGCACCGCCTGCAGCGACTCACCGTGCAGCTTTTCGCTGATGAAGGCGTTCCCGGGCAGGCTGTGCACGGCGTAGAAGACGCCGAAGGAGACGACCAGCACGGTGAAGGCGATGAGAATTACCCGCTGCACGATGTAGATCACCGTGCCTCTGGTCAACATGCGTTCATCGCCTCATCAAACAGACAGGGCGCCCAGCCGGTGCTGGGCGCCCTCAATCTTGACTGCTTCAGTTCCTCAATGGGAGAGGATGGAGATTCCGTCCCAGTAGTTGTCGGCCTGGGCGGTCGAACCGGCACCCTTGACATAGGAGTGAATGTAGAACTGGGTGACGGTCTGGTACAGCGGCCAGTACGCGACGTCCTTGATCAGTAGCTGGGAAAGCTGCTTGTACAGCGGCAGGGCCTGCGTCGTCTGCAGGGCGTCGGCCTTGGCCAGAGTGCTGTCGTAGGTCACCTGGTCGGGACCGGGATCACCCGTGGGATCGGCGAAGCCGCTGGTGTTGGACCCGCTGGCCAGTGAGCCGTAGAGGTTGTCGAACCAGTCCTGGGGGCTGTTGTAGTCGAACTGCCACCCGTCCCGGCTGATCACGTACTTGCCCAGGAGTCGGTCGGCGATGAACGCCGACGCGTCCGGGTGCGGGTCCAGGGTCACGTTGACGCCCAGGTTGGTCGACCACTGACTCTGGAGGAAGGTGGCAACCCCGTCGTTCGGGGATCCGGTGTTGTACGAGTACTTGAGGTTCGCGGTCTTCGAGCCCGTCGGGTCGTACTGATGCAATAGGCTCTTTGCCATGGTCGGGTCGAACTTGGCCAGCGGATCCGTGTTGTCCCCGAGATAGCCGATCAGACCCTTCGCGATCAGTCCTCCGGTCTCAGGGGCGCAGATCACGTTGTGGCACACGGTGGAAGCCAGGGCGTTCCGGTCGATGGCGAGGTCGAACGCCATGCGCAGGCCGATGGCGGCGGCGCTCTCACCCAAGAACGGGCCTCCGCTGCTCGGGTTTCCGATGTCCGGGCTGACCCACGTGGTGCGTCCCTTGGGCTTCAGCAGGATCTGGCTGCTGAACTGGCTGCTCTGCTGGTACCGCAGCGTGTCGGCGATCGGCTGGGTGGAGTTACCGCCGTACCCGATCAGGTCGTAGCTCCCCTGTTCCCAGGCCGCATCGTTCGTCGATTGGGTCGACGGATCCTTGATGTCGATGTTGATCTGGGTCAGCGTGGGCTTCGGGGTACCCCACCAGTTGGGGACCATCTTGAAGGTGATCGACTGCTTGGGGACATACGCTGAGAGGTAATACGCACCCGTCCCGACCTGGCCGTCGGTGACCCCGGGTCCGCCGGGCTTCGACCACCAGCTGACGGGGTCGCCCATGACGACCTTCTCGTCGACGATCGAGCCGACGCTGGCCTGGAGCGTCCAGGCCGCGAGGCACCACCCGCATCCGGTGGAGGTCTTGATCACGACGGTGTACGGGTCGGGGGCCGAGAGCCCGCTCATCATGAACGTCGGGTCGTTGGCCGCCAGTTTCGTCTCGACGGTGGTGTCGCACGCGGTGACGTCGAGCCCCTTGGCGCAGATTGCCTTCGCAGTCTTGTTCACATCCGAGTACCCGGCGATCGCCGACAGGCTGCTCCGGTAGGGTCCGCGCAGCGCGGCAGCGCGGTTCCACGAATACACCACGTCCTTCGAGGTGACCGCGTCGCCGTTGTTGAACTTGACGTTCTGGTTGAGGTGGACGGTGTAGGTCAGACCGTCTGCCGAGATGCCGCCATTGGCCACCGTGGGGACCTGGCTGGCGATGTCGGGAACGAGGTTCAGATTGTTGTCAAAGCGCCATAGGTTGTCGAACACGTTCTGCACGATCTCCGAGTCGACCTCGGCGTCGATGCGCCCGGGGTCCCACGTTTTGGGATCCTGCAGCACTGGGAAGTGGAGCACCTGGGAGCTCGCCAGCCCCGTCGATGTGCCCGTGGTGCCGCTTCCGCATGCCGCCACGGTGACGAGACCCGCCAGCCCCACCAGGACTCCGGCGATCTTGAATCTGGACACTTGCAACGTCTGCCTCCTTATCCACCTGTGACGTCTCGTGGTCCGCACGAAGTCCCGGCCAAGAAGGGCTACGGGCGCCCGGTAGGATAACGGCTTAACCCGCCCTTCGCATGCCAGCGCTGGGAATTTCATCCCGTTGGGGGATGCATTTCCGCTCCGTTCGGAAGAATTCATTCCAACGGGGGATGCGCGGTCAGGCTTCGCCGGCGTGCTCCGCCGCCAGGATGCACAGTCGCAAGGCGGCTTCGACCGCGCGTGCTCGGTTCTCCTCGCGCCCGTGGTCACCCTCGAGCCGCTCGCACCACGTGCGCGAGCCGCCCGCGACGCACACGAAGACCAGCCCCACGGGCTTGCCCGCGGTTCCTCCGCCAGGGCCGGCGACACCGGTGACCGCGACGCCGATGTCGGAGTGGCAGCGGGCCCGCACTCCCTCGGCCATGGCTCGCGCCACGGACTCGCTGACCGCCCCGAACTCGGCAATCAGTTCGGGCGACACCGCGAGCAGCTCCGACTTCGGCGCGTCCGAGTACGCGATCACGCCGCCGCGCATGTAGTCGGACGAGTCCGGAATCGCCGTCAGCGCCGCGCCCACCAGGCCGCCGGTGCACGACTCGCCGACCGCGACGGTCAATCCGGCTGCCCGCAGCGCCGCGCCGGCGCGAGCGGCGTCCGGAAAGATGGTCGCGAGGCGCAGCTCTGGCCGCATCAGATGACGAAGCGGCGGTACCGCCAGAGGTAGTCGAGGCCGCTGGCGACGGTGGTCACGACGGCGAGGACCACGAACGCGAGTGCCGCGGGCTTGAGCGCCGGATACGGTTGCTCGAGGATGAGCAGCCCGATCATCAGGTTCTGAGTCACCGTTTTCGACTTTCCCCACGGGGTCGCACTCACCACCACACCCTGGCCCGCGGCGACGAAGCGCAATCCCGTGATCACGAACTCCCGCATGAAGATGACGACCACCACCCAGAACGGCACCACGCTCTCTCCGACGAGGATCGCCAACACCGTGATCACCAGCACCTTGTCTGCGAGTGGGTCGAGGAACTTTCCCAGCTCGCTCACGAGGTGACGACTTCGGGCGATGCGGCCGTCGAGGGTGTCGGTCGCCGCCGCCGCAGAGTACACGACCACGCTCACCTGATCGTGCAACGCCCACGTCGCGGTCAGCGTGTAGCCGATCACCGGTACCAGCAGGAGGCGGAGGATCGTGAGCTGGTTGGGAAGTGTGAGGTGGCGGATCACCGGTAGTTGGTGAACTGAAGCGGCACCGCCAGGTCGAGCTCCTTGATCTGTGTCATCACTGCCTGCAGCTCGTCCTTTTTCGTTGAGGCGATGCGAAGCTGGTCTCCCTGGGTGCGCACCTGTACCTTGGGATGGGCGGGCCGGATCCGCTTCGTGAGGTCGCGGGCAAGCTCGTCCGAGATCCCCTTGCGCAACTTCACGACTTGGCGGACGTTGCCCTTCGCCGCAGGCTCCGGCTTCTGCGCATCGAGCACCTTGATGTCGATGCCGCGCCGATGCACCTTGCTCTGGAGCACGTCGAGTATCGAGCGGAGCTGACTCTCCGACGCGGTTTGGATGGTGAGCGCGGCCGTCTCGAGCGTGATCTCGACGGGCACGTTCTTGAAGTCGTACCGAGTCGTGATCTCGCGGCGCGTCTGGTCGACGGCGTTGACCAGCTCCTGGCGGTCGAAGTCGCTGACGACGTCGAAGGAGAATTCCTGCGCCATCCCTCGGCAGGATACCTATCTACTCCTCCCCGAGATCGGCCAGCAGCTCGTCCACCTGGAACACGTCCATCAGCACCTCGCGCGACTTGCTCCCCTCGAACGGACCGACGATGCGGTGCTCCGCCAGCTGGTCGATCAGTCGCGCGGCCCGCGTGTAGCCGACGCTCAACTTGCGCTGCAGGAGCGAGGCGGCGGCGCGTCCCTCGGCCGCGACGGTGTGCGCTGCCTTGGCGAACAGCGGGTCGCGCTTGCCGGCGTCGCGCGCCCACGAGACCGTCGCTTCGACGGTGAAGATCTCCTCTTGATAGTCGGGCATGCCCTGCGCCTTCCAATGTCCGATGAGCGTGTCCAGCTCGCGGTCGCTGACGAATGCGCCCTGGAGGCGGCGTGGCTTGCCTTCGTCGATGGGCAGGTAGAGCATGTCGCCGCGACCGAGGAGCTTTTCCGCACCCATCTCGTCGAGAATGACCCGCGAATCGACCCCGCTCGACACCGCGAACGCGATGCGGCTTGGGATGTTCGCCTTGATCAGGCCGGTGATGATGTCGGCCGACGGCCGCTGCGTGGCGACGATCAGATGGATGCCGACCGCGCGCGCGAGCTGCGCGACACGGCAGATGAGGTCTTCGATCTCCCCCGCGGCCACCATCATGAGATCGGCGAGCTCATCGATCACGATCACGATGTACGGAAGCGCGGACAGGCCGAGCCCGGGCGTGCGCTCGTTGAAGACCGCGATGTTCCGCGCGCCGTGGGTCGCGAAGAGCTTGTATCGCTCCTCCATCTCCTTCACCGCCCACCGCAATGCGGCGACCGCCGACTCCGGCTCGACCACGACGGGGACCAGAAGATGTGGGAGATCGGCGAAGTTCGACAGCTCCACACGCTTCGGGTCGATGAGGATGAGCTTGAGCTGGGCCGGTGTCGCCTGCAGCAGGAAACCACCGAGCAGTGCGTTGATGCACACCGACTTGCCGCTTCCGGTTGCACCCGCGATCAGCATGTGAGGCATGCGTGTCAGATCGCCGATCACCGGATGGCCGCTGACATCGGCGCCGAGCGCGACGCTGAGACGATTGCGCGCGTCGCCGAACTGCGGCGATCCGACGATCTCCTTGAGGCTGACGAGCTGTGCCGCTTTGTTGGGCACCTCGACGCCGATCGCCGACTTTCCGGGGATGAAGGGCTGGATGCGGATCGGCGCAGCGAGCGCGAGCGCGAGATCGGTCTGATAGCCGAGGATCTTGCGCACCGGCACGCCGACCGCCGGCTGCAGCTCGTATTGGGTGACGGTCGGCCCGCTGTTGGCGCCGATGATGCGTGTCTCGATGCCGAACGACTGCAGGGTCGAGACGATCTTGTCTCCGGTGATGCGCACCTCGGCGACGAGGCGCTCCCGCTTGCCGGTGATGGTGTCGAGCAGGTCGCTGGTGGGGACGATCCACGACTTCTCGGGCTCGTCTGGCAGCGCCTGAGCGACGTGAGCGAGCCCGACCTCGGGCACCGGGCCCAGCTGCTGCGGTTGCGCCGGCTCAGGCGTGCCCTCGAACTCGCGACTGAAGCCAGATTCGTCGACGGGCGGATCTGGTGTGGCGGCGGGCGCCGGTTCGACAGAGGGCGGTGGCACCGGTGCAGGGAACAGCACATGGGGCGGCCCCTCCGCGCGGCCGAATGTTTCGAACGGAAGCGGCACCGGAACGCCTGCGAGCTCTGCGACGTGGCCGGGCTTCGGCGCGGGTTCCGGTGGACGGGCGGGTCGCTGGGTGCGCCGGCGCTCCTCGCGCGCGGCCGCGTAGCGCTCGGCCAGGGCACGCACTATCGGACCGGTGCGGATGTCGGTGGCCAGCACCAATCCCACGGCCACCAGCGCGACCAGCAGTGCCGCCGAGCCGGCGCGCCCCAGACCGTTGGCGATGCCCGGGCCGAGCCAGCGGCCGACGGTTCCAGCGGATTCCGGTGCCGTCAGTCCGGCCAGTCCGAGAAGCGCAAACACCGCGATCACGCAGCCGGCTGCCGCTATCTCACCCGTGCGCCACTCGTGACTCAGACAGAGCCGGCCGCCCGTCACGGCCAGACCAACCACCACGAGCCATGCGCCAGCACCGAGCGCCGCGAACAGCGCGCTGTGCACCGGTCCGGCGACCGTGCCACCGCCGGGCAGTGCGAGAACCGCGGCAACCACCAGCGCAAGACCGATGGCGCCGACGCCGCTCAGCTCGCGCTTCAGGTCAACGCTGAGCAGAGGCGCTCGCGCGCGGTTGACGCGCCGCGGCCGTGCGATTCGGCCAGTTGTGGCTGCAACTCGACGCCGACCGGCGGGTTTCCGGCGTGTCGTGGCACTCCGGGCCATGAATGGATTCCTTGCCAAACGTGTTAGAGCGACTGCTGTTGAGCGGTCCGAATCGTGCCGATCGTATCAGCAAACCACTTCAAGTGCTGGCGTCTCGGACACATCCCGTAGCTCATGGAGCGCGCGCCTCAGCCGGCACCAACCGGGCGATTCGGGCGCCTCCGCTGCCCTCATGGACGTGACGGTGATGCACCCGGCACAGGAGCACCAGGTTGTCAAGGCTTGTGTCGCCGCCATCGGCCCAGTGCCGTATGTGATGCGCGTCGGTCCACTCCGCGGGCCGGTCACAGCCGGGATGGCGGCAGCCACCACCGCCGCGTCGCACGCAATGCGGCGCACCGACTCCGCCGGTAGCGTGCCGTGCCAGCGCAGCTCGGCAGCCGGCGCGGGACGCAAACCGGCGAGCGTGCCCAGCTCGGAGGTGATCATCAGATGCGGCCTTTCCCCGCCCATCGCAGGGAGATCACCGGACTGTAGTTGCCGCCGGGCCAGCTCCACCAGGGCATCCGCACGGCGTTGTGCTGCGTTGCGCTGATCGTCGGGGAGGGGCCGCATCAGCGCCTCCAGCGCAGTGCGGAGCAGTGCGCCGCCCTCCGCGTCGAGCAGCCCATTGACCACGCACATCCCATCGAGGATGGCGCTGACGTGAAGGCGCCGCCGCTCATAGTCACGGCGGGTTTGATCCAGCGCGCCATCCGGATCCACACAGTGCCGCAAGTGCTTCGTAAGCAGGCGCAGACGGTCGGGATCGAGGCGTCGTGCGGCTTCCAAGAGAATGTCGCCTGCCTGGGCGACCGGCTCCTCACCGATCTCTGCCACCGCCTGCGCCAGGACGGCCGCGTGGCGGAATCCAATGGCACCGGTGTTGAAAAGTTCCTCGGCCCCAGGTAAGGAGGCGAGCGAACGAGCTACCCCGGCCCGCGTAGCTGCGCCACGAAGGGATAGCCGGCAGTTCTCCCGGAGCCAGGCGACGAGAGACGCAGCGCCGCCTGCGACGTGACCGCGGAGCCGCTCGAAGCGCTGCAGGCGTCGGCTGAACTCGGCCTCGAGCCGGTCGATGGAACGGCGCAGGCGCACGAGCTCGTCGCCGAGACACCCGTCAGACACCTGATCGACCTCGAGCTTGGCGACGCGGTCCACTGCTTGTTCCAGCAGCCCGAGG
>VBGJ01000021.1 GCA_005880445.1 Chloroflexota bacterium
AAGACATGCCGCCGGTGCCCGCGGCGCACTCAATGACGATGCAGCCAGAGCCCGAGGTGCCCGGCCGGCACACACGCGCGCTGCGGCACGGTCGCGCCGCGCTGCGGTCATGGCCGAGGCTCAGCGATCCGCGGCTGGGAGCCTTCGGCGCCGCCGTGGTGGTGCTGCTCGTCATCGGCGTGCTGGTCGGCAAGCACAGCGTGCCGCTGCCGGGCAACCCCGCGCGCGCCATTCCCAACCCCACCGCGATCGCCAACGTTCCGCCCAACGTCGTCGCCACACCCGCAGTGACACCGAATGCGACGCCGCAGCCGACTCCGGCGCCCACCCCGTCGCCGCTGCTGCTCACCGGAACGCAAACACTTGGCTCGAACGGGACCGGCTTCGTCATCCAGCGGCTGCGCTACGGCCTTCACCCGCGCGACTTCCGCGTCGTCTTCGACCTCTCCGGCGCGGGCGCCACCGCGCCCAAGGTGGTCGCCGGCTTCGGCAGCCCGACGACGCTCTACGTGGAGTTCACCGGAACGTCAGCGGGCGGGCCGCCCAAGACCGTACCGAAGGGCGGTGTCGTGACCGCGGTCACCCTTCTCAATCCATCGCCGATCGCGGGCCGCACCATCTACGAGTTCACGCTCTCGCGGAGCGCGCACCTCTCGTCGCTCTACCTCTCCGGTCCGTTCCGGCTGGTGCTGGACCTCAGCTAGGCGTCCCCGCGCCGCGCGCGGCGCGCTGGTCGGCGGGCTGAGCCTCCTCCGTTTCGGTCATAGGCTGCCCGAACTTTTCGCGCAACTCGAACTTGATCACCTTGCCGGTGGGGTTGCGCGGCAGCGTGTCGGTGAACATCACGGACTTCGGCTGCTTGAAGCGGGCCAGCTTTCCCTCTGCAAAGGCGATCACGTCCTGCTCGGTGAGCGACGCGCCCTCCTTGACCACGACGACCGCGCGCACCGTCTCCCCCCACCGCGAATGCTGCACGCCGATCACCGCCACCTCCTTGACGTGCGGATGCTGGTACAGCACGTCCTCCACCTCGGCCGGGTACACGTTCTCGCCGCCGCTGATGATCATGTCCTTCTTGCGGTCGAGGATGTAGAAGTACCCGTCGGCGTCGCGCTTGCCGATGTCACCGGTGTGGAACCAGCCGTCGACGAGGATCTCGGCGGTTGCATCCGGGCGTCCCCAATAGCCCTTCATCACATTCGGCCCGCGCACGACGATCTCGCCGCGCTGCCCGTCCGGCACCTCGTGATCGTTCTCGTCGACCACCCTGACCTCACTGAAGAACGGCGCGATGCCCGCAGATCCGACCTTCGCCTCCGCCTTGTCCGACGGCAGGAAGGAGGCAAACGGCGCCGTCTCGGTCAGCCCGTAGCCCTGCAGGAACGGAATGCCGCGCTCGCCGTAGATCTTGATCAGCGCCTCCGGCACCGGCGCGCCGCCGCAGGCGAGCACGCGGATGCTGCTCAGGTCGCGCGTGGGGAAGTCGGGATGCTGCGCCATGAACATGAACATCGCCGGGACGCCGAACATGGTGGTGATGCGGTGCTTCTCGATGAGCTCGAGCACCATGCCCGGTTCGAACATCTGCTCAACGATGACGGTGGCGCCCTTCCACAGCGAGGGAATCGGAGTCACGTTGAGGCCGCCGATGTGGAAGAGCGGCGCCACGGCGAGCGTGCGGTCGTCGGACAGCCCGTCGAAGGCGAGCGATGCGTTGATGTTGTTCCACAGGATGTTGCCGTGCGACAGCATCGCCCCCTTCGGCTGGCCGGTGGTGCCCGACGTGTACATGATCCAGGCGACGGAGTCCTCGGGAACCGGAAAGTCGAGGTCGGTGTCGCGCTGGTCGTGGATGAGGTCATCGAAGGACCGTGAACCATCGAGTGCCGTGCTGCAGATGAGCCGGCGCACCGGCAGGTCCTTCCGGATGGCGTCGATGATCGACGCGAAATTCTCCTCGTACACCAGCGTGTGCAGGCCGGAGTCGCGAATGATGAAGGCCAGCTCCGGTCCGGTCAGGCGGAAGTTGAGCGGCACGAAGATGGCGCCGAGCTTCGCCGCGCCGAAGAGTGTGAAGAGGAAGCGCGGATGGTTGAGCCCGAGGAAGCCGACGCGATCACCTGGGTTCACGCCGAGCGAGTGCAGTCCGTGCGCCACGCGATTGGTCACGCGATTCAACTCGGCGTACGTCCAACTCTCGTCGCGGAAGATCAGCGCCGTGCGCTCCGGACTGAGCGCGGCTCGGCGCGTCAACATGAAACCGGTGCCATGGTCGTTCATCCGGGGATCCTCCTTCCATACGCCGCCAACATCCATTGTGCACCGCGCCGTGGGTTCGGCGCGGGGGCGCCACCGATCGAATACGTCATACGGTCCAGCCGCCGTCCACGACCAGGACCGAGCCGGTGACGAACGACGCGGCTTCCGACGCCAGGAACACGGCTGCGCCGGCGATCTCATCCGGCGTCGCATGGCGGCCCAGGGCGGTCTGGCCGACGATGTGGTCGTGGATCTCCTGCGTCTCGATCAGCACCTTGGCGAACTTCGTCTCCACCAGGCCCGGCGCGATCGCGTTGACCCGGATGCCGAAGGCAGCCAGCTCCCGGGCCAGCGTGCGCGTGATATTGATGAGCGCCGCCTTGCTCGCGTTGTAAGCGCCTGCCATCGCCTCCGGTCTGATGCCGGCGACCGACGCCATGTTGATGACGCTGCCGCCGTGCTCCTGCATCCACGCGTCGCGCGCCAGGCGGATCATGCGCAGCGGCGCCAGCACATTCGTGTCGAGCACCTTCTGCACCACCGCCTCGTCGGCGTCGAGGAGCGGGCCGAACTGCGGGTTGGTGGCCGCGTTGTTCACCAGGATGTCGAAACGTCCGGATCGCTCCATGACCGTGCGCACGATCGCCGCGGATTCGTCATGCCGTCCCACGTGACCGGGTGCCGCATAGGCGCGCCCGCCGGCGCCGGTGATCACGCGAACGGTCTCTTCGCACGCGTCGGCGTTGCGGCCGTTGATCGCAACCTCCGCGCCGGCTTCGGCGAGTGCCGTCGCGATCGCCAGCCCGATGCCGCGGCTGGCGCCAGTGACGAGGGCGGTGCGATCCGCGAGCGAGAAGCGGTCGAGCAGCGCCATACGAGTGCTCAGTTCAGCGGAACTGGGCTGACTCGGGCGGGCGCCTGCCCGAGCAGGTGGTCCAGCAGGACCATCTCGCGGCGCAGCACGTCGAGGCACGCGCGGAGCCTGGCCTGGGCGGCATCGATCTCGAGCAGCCGCTGGCGCTCGGCGAGGCTCACCTGCAGCGCGGCGGCGACCAGGTAGGAGAGCAGCTCCGGCTCGTCGGGGAGCTCGATGTCGATCGGCGGGTCGCCGGTGGACTCCCGCAGACGCTGCACATACTCGCGGAACGCGCGTGCGACGCTCTTCTCGAGCTGACCTGCGGTTGCAGCCTCTGCCGGCGAATCCTCCAGATAACGCACGGAACCGGTGAGATATGGGCGGTCGTGCGCGAACGTATCGACGCGAAACCGGGAAGCGCCCACGACCACCAGGTTGTAGCGGCCGTCGGCGAGCGGCTCGACATTGCGGAGCTGCGCCAGCGTACCGACCGAATACGGCAGCGCCGGGCCGCCCACCTCGACGCCCTCGCGAATCGCCAGCACACCGAACGTGGTGTGCTGATCGATGCAGTCGCGCATCATCGCGCGGTAGCGGTCCTCGAAGATGTGCAGCGCCATCGGCATGTGCGGAAAGAGCACTGCATGCAGCGGGAACAGAGGGAGCTCAGGCAGCGCGACAGTTCTTCGTGTGCTTGATGATCCGCTCGCGGCGCGGCTCACCGGGCTTGCGAGCATGACGAAACGCGATCTCCACGCCGATCTCGTTCTGGCGCATGAGGTTGTGGCAGATGGGACAGCGCAGGCGCGTGATCATGTCCTTCTGCGACGCGACGCCCTTGGATTCCTTGATGGTGTTGGCCATGTCCGATGGTTCTCCAGATCGATTGCAGACGCCGATTGTACCGGTGGCCGGTTAGGATTCAGCGCCGTGCTCAAGTTGTTGTGGTGCGTGCCCGTGCTGTTCGCCACGGCAGCCTGCGGCAGCCTGGTCACCGTGTCCAGCTCGCTGGCGACGCCGGGCCCGACCTGCTACACGCCGGGGCCGGCGTCACAGGCCGACGTCTTCCGCCAGGCGGTGGCGCTGACCACCACGTCGACCGGCCTGCGGTACGGCGACATCCACGTCGGTTGCGGCCCGATGCCGCAGCGCGGGCAGACGGTGACCGTCGCGTACACCGGGTGGCTGCAGAACGGGACGCTGTTCGACACCTCCCGCGCCCCCGGGCGGCAGCCCTTCCCGTTCCCCTTCGCCGCCGGGAGGGTGATCCCGGGCGTCGACCTGGGCGTGGCCACCATGCAGGTCGGCGGCAAGCGGCGCCTGGTCATGCCCCCGTCCCTCGCCTACGGCGCCCAGGGCGTTCCGCCGGTCATCCCGCCAAGCGCCACGCTGATCTTCGACGTCGAGCTGATCGCGATCAGCGGCTGACGCCCGGGGCGGTCAGGGCCGGCTCATCCGCCCCAGCGCCCAGAACACGCCGACGATCCCGAGCGCGATCACGAACATGCAGAGAAACGGGAGCCCGACCACCAGCGGCAGGCCGGGCGCAGCGGTCAACGTCATGCCGGAACGGAGCATAGCGGACGCTGTCGGCTTGTTACACTCTGACGCCAGATGTCACGCCGCCACAGCGACACCGCCCTGCTCGACGCGGCCCGCGAGTGCGTCGCCACCGTGGGCGTGCGGCGGACCACGGTGGCCGACGTCGCACGGCGGGCCGGGGCCAGCCGCATGACCGTGTACCGGATGTTCCCCGATGCCAAGACGCTGTGGTCCACGCTGCTGACCAGAGAGTTCGACGACGTCATCCGTGAGGCGGAGGCCGCCACCGCGCATCTGCCCACCGCTCGGGCGCGACTGGTGGCGGCGGCGGCGCGCGCCGTCGAACGAATCGCGACGGATCCGGTCGTGCGGCGCGTGATCGAGCTTGATCCGGACCTGCTGGTGCCGTACATCACCGAGCGCCTCGGCCAGAGCCAGCACATCGCCATCGCGCAGTTCCGGCGATATCTCGACGACGGTCGCGCCGACGGGTCGATCCGCGACGTCGACCCTGCCGTGATGGCGTATGTCCTGCAGCTCGTGGTGGGCAGCGTCGTGCTCGCCACCCGGGTGACCGAGCGCGAGAGCGATCCGAGCGCGGTGATCGCCGAGCTGCGCCACATGATCGATGCATGCCTTGCGCCGCGGTGGGGGGGCGCGTGAACGAACATCGATCGGCTTCGCTGAATGCCGCACGACGGAAGGCAGAGATGGAGCGACTGGCCGGTGGAGAGTCCGTCGATGTTGTGGTCATTGGTGGCGGTATCACGGGAGCCGGTGTGGCGCTGGATGCGGCGTCGCGTGGGCTCCGAGTCGCGCTGGTGGAGCGGAGAGACCTCGCCAACGGCACGAGCCGGTGGAGCAGCAAGCTGGCCCACGGCGGGCTGCGCTACCTGCGCCAGGGTGAGGTCGCGGTGGCGTGGGAGTCCGCGCGAGAGCGCCACATCCTGCTCACGCGCACGGCGCCGCACCTGGTGCGCGCGCTGCCGTTCGTCGCGCCGCTGGACGGCGTGATGGGCCCATGGCACGGCGCGTTCACCGAAGCCGGGATCCGCGTCGGCGACGGCATGCGCGTCGCAGCGGGCACGCGCGGCAGCGTGCTGCCCCGGCCGCGCCGCATCAGCCGCCATGAGGCGCTGCGTCTCGTGCCGGACCTGCAGCTGCGCGACCTGCGCGGCGCCATCCTGTTCTGGGACGGGCAGATCGAGGACGACGCTCGGCTCGTCATCGCGGCGGCGCGAACCGCCGCGTCGCACGGCGCGATGATCCTCACGTATTGCGACGCGGAATCGGTGGACCGCGGGCGCGTGACCGTGCGCGACGCGCTCGGTGGTGGCAGCTTCGACATCGCCACCCGTCACGTGGTGAACGCCTCCGGTGTCTGGGCCGACGCGCTCGCGCCCGGCGTGCGCCTGGTGCGGAGCAAGGGTGCGCATGTGATCGTGCGCGCGCAGGCGTTGGGCAATCCGCGCGCGGCGCTCGTGGTGCCGGTGCCCGGCGAGTCGGCGCGGTGGGTGGGGGCGACGCCCGCGGACGACGGACGCATCATCGTCGGCGTCACCGACGATGCGTACGACGGCGCGCTGGTCGACGAGCCCGAGGTGACTCCCGACGAGGAGCGGTTCCTGCTGTCGGTGCTGTCGCTTGCCCTCGAGAACCCGATTGGATCCGACGCGGTGATCGGCCGCTACGCGGGATTCCGGCCGCTGCTGGCCGGAGAGTCGGCGAGCACCGCGGACCTGAGCCGCAAGCACGCCATCGTCGAGGACCGGGACAGCGGTGTGATCACCGTGGTCGGCGGCAAGCTCAC
>VBGJ01000022.1 GCA_005880445.1 Chloroflexota bacterium
CGCCCTTGCCATCGATTCCGTGTGGACGCATCGGATGCTCCGCGCCCGCGCCAACTCCATCGAGGGCGGCACCAGCGAGATCCAGCGCAACATCCTCGCTGAGCGCGTGCTCGCGTTGCCGCGGTTGCGCTGAACGAAGGAGCATGCGATGCGTTTCGACCTTACCGACGAGCAGCGGGCCATCCGGGAGGCGGTCCACGATCTCTGCGCCTCGCGCTACGGGATCGAGGCGGCGCGGCGCGCGGCCGACGGAGCCGCGGGAGACGCGTTGTGGCCAGAGCTGGCTAAATCAGGGTGGGCCGGGCTCGGCGTCGCGGAGCCGCACGGTGGCCAGGGACTCGGCGTGCTCGAGCTCGCGCTGGTGGTCGAGGAGCTGGGTTACGCGCTGGCGCCGGCGGCGTTTCTGGGGAATGCGGCCGCCGGTCTGCTCGTCGCAGCCGCGGGCACGGAGCAACAGCAGGCGCGCGTGCTCCCCGGGGTCGCCTCCGGTGAGCGCCGAGCCGCGTTCGGCGTGCTGGATGCGCGGGGCGACGCGATGCTCCTGGACCCCGACGCCGCGACGGTCTTCGTCGTCGCCAACGGCGATCGCGCTGTCGTTGCCGACCCTGCAAAGCAACGCATGGAGTCGCTGCCGTCGCTGGACCTGACGCGACGGCTCGTCAAGCTCATCGAGGTCGACGGCGAGGCCATGACTCGCGGTGTCCAGCGGGGCCTCGATCAGGTCGAGGTGCTCGTGGCCGCCGAGCTCGTCGGCGTCGCGCAGCACGCATTGGACCTCGCGCTCGAGCACGCCAAGCAGCGGCAGCAGTTCGGGCGCCCGATTGGCGCGTACCAGGCGGTTTCCCATCGCTGCGCCGACATGCTCGTCGCCGTCGAGAGCGCCCGTTCTGCCGTGCTGAGCGCCGCGTGGACCGCAGATCATCAGCCGGACCAGCTGGCATTTGCCGCGTCGGTCGCCAAGGCGCTTGCCGGCGACGCCGCGTGGCACGCGACCGCCTCCGCGCTGCAGATCCACGGCGGCATCGGCTTCACGTGGGAACACCCGATTCACCTGTTTCTCCGGCGGGCGGCTGCGTCGTCGCGATTTCTCGGCAGCGTCGATGAGCATCTGGAGCGCGCGGCGGAGCTCGGTGGCCTCGGCGGCGAGACCACGGCACCGGTCGCCGCGGAGCTCAGCGGTGCGGCGCGACGATGATCTCCTCGAGCGAGAACGCCTCCGGCGGCGAGAGCTGATCGAAGGTGCACCCGCCGGGGTCCTTGTCGGGACGCCAGCGAAGGAAGCGAGCCGCGTGACGGAAACGCTCACCCTGCAGGTGGTCGAAAGACACCTCGCAAACCAGTGACGGGGTCACTGGGACAAAGCCGGCGTCCGCGGCGGATCGCCAGCGGCTGGGCGCTCCCGGCGTGCGTCCGTGCCCGAAGCTCTCGCCGCCGGTGAGCGGCTGCAGGCGCTCGAAGATCTCGCGCCGCTCGGCGGCGTTGAACCCTGACGTGTGGCCAACATGGTGCAGGACACCGGCGCCGTCGTAGAGCCCGAGCAGCAGCGACCCGATGCCCACGCCCTTGACATGCGGACGGAATCCGCCGACGACGCAGTCGACGGTTCTGAGATGCTTCACCTTCACCCACCGCCGCTCCCCGTGCAGGTACAGGCCTGACGGGTCCTTGGCGACGACGCCGTCGAGTCCGGCGCCCTCGTAGCGCTGAAACCACTGTGCCGCCTCGTCTGGGGAACTGGTCTGCGGCGTGATGCCGACCGTGCGATCGACGCGGACCACGTCGAGAAGGTGGCGCCGGCGCACGTCGAACGGCTGCTTGCGGAGATCCGTGTCGTCGATCGCCAGGACATCGAAGAGTACGACGGACGCCGGTGTCTGCTCGGAGAGCATCTTCACGCGAGAGGCCGCCGGATGCAGCCGCATTTGGAGAGCGTCGAAGTCGAGGCCGTGAGGTGTCGCGATCACCAGCTCACCGTCAACGACGATGCGCGCCGGCAGCGCGTCGCGCAGCCGCGCCAATAGGACCCAGCTTCCACCGCGAGGGATGTCGGCTGCAGCCTTGGCGAGCATGGGCTCGAGCGGTGGTCCGAGTGCCAGCGGCATCGCCGCGGCAGCCTAGCGCTCCGAGCGGTCTACGCGAACAGCGGCTGCGGACGCACCGCGTCGGTGACCCGCACGCGGAGCAGGTTGTCCACGTCGCGCACACCGGAGACGGCGCGTACCACCGTTTCGTAGCGACCGATGTCGGCGATGTCGTCCACCTCGCCGCGGATGCGCACCACGCCGCGCTCGGCGCGGATGCTCAGGTGCTCTGCGCCCGTCCCGACGCCCATCTCCAGCGCGAGCCTGGCGCGGCCGGCGAGGGCAGCGTCGTCGCGGGTCCGTGTGCGGTGGGAGCGAGGGTCGACGGCGGTGCCCACGAGAGCAGCCACGCTGTCCGATTCGCGCCGAACGGCGGCGCCGGCGACCGCGCGGCGGCGGGCTCCATCGCGCGGGTGCAGAAAGAATGCCGCGGCGACTGCGATTGCCGTTCCGGCGGTGGCTAGGGCGACCTTGAGAATGCGCGCCATTTCCATCCCTCTTGGCGGTGGGTGCTGCGAGGCAAACGCGCCGCGCCTGAGGTGGTTACGCCGCTTCAGTCGGAGGCGGTGCCGCGCCGGGCGAAGTTCGCCGCCACCAGCGCCAGTACGGCGAGCACGGCGAACACGATCGCGTGCTTGTAATGGATCGCGGCGTCGCCAGCGAGGAGCGAGGTCTTCGTCGTGAAGTAGAAGACCGAGAAGCCGGCGAAGACGACGGCGAGGACCACGAGGGCGACAGCGAGCGGTGGGTTGGCTCTCATCGCAGCAAGATTAGCCCGGCCGTGCCGAGCGCGGCGCAGTAGTAGGCGAAGGGGTCGAGACGTCCGAAGCGGAGGTAGCGGAGCAGGAAGCGCGCGCTGAGATAGGCGGCAACGCCGGCGAGGGCCGCCGCCCCGACTGCCAGCCCGGCACCCGGGCCCCGCGGCCCGAGTTGCGGCACCTCGACCAGACCCGCCGCCAGGATGATCGGCGTGGCCAGCAGGAAGGCGAACCGGGCGGCCTCCTGGTGCCGCAGCCCCGCCATCAGCCCCGCGGCCATCGTGACGCCGGACCGCGAGATGCCCGGAAAGAGCGCCGCGATCTGGCAGGCGCCGACGACGAGTGCCGCGCGAAGGCTGAGCCCCTCGACACCGGCATACGACGGATCACCGGAAGCGTGGCGGACATCCCCCGGTGTACGCACCGCGTGGGCCCGCTCGTCGCGACGCCGGAATCCTTCGGCTGCGAGGAGGATGCCGGCGTTGACGATGAGGAACGCGGCTGACGCTCGGGGATGGCCGAACAACGACGTCAGCGGCGTGAGGAAGAAGAACCCGACGACCGCGGTGGGGATGGTGCCGACCACGAGCATCATCGCGAGCCGTTCATCGGGGTCGGTGATGCGCCCGCGCAGCGCCGCGCGCACGAACCCACGCACGATCGCGACCCACTCCCGCCAATAGAGAATCAGCAGTGCGCCTGCCGTCCCCAGGTGCAGCACCGTCAGCACCGGGACGAACGACGGATCCGACTCGTTGAAGTTGATGTGGAGCAGCGGCGGCACCACGACCGCGTGACCCAGCGACGAGACCGGGAACAGCTCGGTGGCTCCCTGGAGCGCCGCCAGAAACAGGATGAGACCGGCGCCGAGCATGTCCGGCGGACGTTATCAGGGTGCGGTTGTTTGTCCCTTCCATTCCGAACACTTGTTTGCTAGCGTCGATGCATGAAACGCTGTTCGCGCTGCGGTCAGTGGTTGGACCGTGCGTCGTTTACGCCGAACGCGAGCAGACGAGATGGGCTCCAGACGTTTTGTCACGAGTGCCAGCGCGCCTACATGCGCGAGCACTACGTGGCCAACCGGGATTACTACCTCGCGAAAGCGCTGCGTTCGAACAAGAAACAGCGCACATGGCTGCGACTCTTGCTCAAGGAGTTGAAAGCCGTTCCCTGCGCCGACTGCGGCATCCAATACCCCTCTTGGGTTATGGAGTTCGATCATGTGCGCGGCGAGAAGCGTTTCAACGTGAGCGCGGCCCCCACGTTCAGTCTCGATGCGCTTCTCGCCGAAGCTGCAAAATGTGAGATCGTTTGCTCGAACTGCCACCAAGCGCGGACCCGGCAGCGTTCGTCCCGCGCGCCCATAGCTCAGTCCGGATAGAGCACTGGTCTACGGAACCAGGTTTTGCGGGGGTTCGAATCCCTCTGGGCGCGCCACTCCTTCAGGCGATCCGACCGTGGCGAGCACCGCCCCGCTGGTCGCATCATGGAGAGCGGGCAAGCTAGAGATTACGGAGGCATGGGTGCATGGCGATCACAGGAGTCGAGAAGCGCGTCCTCCCCGGGCTGGACTTCGCCGGCGAGGTGGCCCAGCAGATGCGCGTCGACGGCATCCGGGCCAGCACGAAGGCCGGGTCGGGCCACCCGACGTCGAGCATGTCGGCGGCGGATCTGATCGCCGTCCTCGGGGCCCGGCACCTGCGCTACGACTTCGCCAACCCAGACAAGCCCACCAACGACCATCTGATCTTCTCCAAGGGGCACGCGTCTCCACTCCTCTACGCGTTCTACAAAGCGTGCGGCGCGATCACCGACGACGAGCTGATGACGTACCGCACCTTCGGGTCGCGGCTCGAGGGACATCCGACGCCGGCGATCCCCTGGGTCGACGTGGCGACCGGCTCGCTGGGCCAGGGCCTGCCGGTGGCTGTCGGAGTCGCCATCGCCGGGCGGCATCTCGACAAGCTCGGGTTTCACGTGTGGGCGTTGTGCGGCGACAGTGAGCTCGCCGAGGGCTCGATCTGGGAGGCGCTGGACCGAGCATCGTTCTACCGCCTCGGCAATCTTTGTGCCATCTTCGACATCAACCGGCTGGGCCAGCGCGGCCCCACCGAGTACGAGTGGGACCTCGACGTGTACCGCAAGCGCGTTGAGGCATTCGGTTGCCGGCCGGTTCTGATCGACGGTCACGACCTCGGACAGATCGATGAGGCGCTCGCGGAGGCGCGCGCCGGCACCGACCATCCCACTGTCGTGATCGCCCGCACCGTCAAGGGCAAGGGCTTCAGTGAGATCGAGAACAAGGAGGACTGGCACGGCAAGGCGCTGCCGCCCGACATGGCGGAGCGCGCCATCGCGGAACTCGGCGGCGTGCGTGATCTGCGCATCGAGGTGCGGCAGCCCGAGGACGGTGAGCCGGCGATCCGGCACACACCGACGGCACGCGTGGACGTGCCGCGGTACAACCGCGGTGACAAGGTCGCCACGCGCAAAGCGTACGGCGACTCCCTCCGTGCCCTCGGTGCGCGGCCGGACGTCGTTGCGCTCGATGGAGAGGTGAGCAACTCCACTCACGCCGACGAGTTCAAGAAGTCTTACCCAGAGCGCTACTTCGAAATGTACATCGCGGAGCAGCAGCTCGTGGCCGCCGCCGCCGGCATCTCGGTGCGCGGGTACGTCACGTTCGCATCCACCTTTGCCGCGTTCTTCAGCCGCGCGTACGACTTCATCCGCATGGCGGGCATCTCCGAGGTGAGCATCCGCCTGGCCGGGTCCCACGCCGGCACCGAGATCGGCGCCGACGGGCCGTCGCAGATGGCGCTCGAGGACCTGGCCGCGCTCCGGGCCGTGCACGGATCCACGGTCCTGTACCCGTGTGACGCGGTGTCCACCGCGAAGCTCGTGCGCGAGATGAGCGAGATCCCCCGCATCTCCTACATCCGCACGACGCGCGGCGCATATCCCGTCCTCTATGACAACAACGAGGAATTCCCGGTCGGCGGCTCCAAGGTGGTGCGGCGCAGTGACGGCGACGTGGTCGCGCTCATCGCGGCCGGTGTCACCGTGCACGCCTGCCTCGCGGCCGCGGAGACGCTCGCCACCGGCGGTGTGCACGCGCGCGTGATCGACTGCTACTCGGTGAAGCCGATCGACGTGGACACGCTCCGCCGGGCCGCCAGCGACACCGGCGGTCGTTTCGTGGTGGTCGAGGACCACTACCCCGAAGGAGGGCTCGGTGCCGCGGTCATGGAGGCGCTCGCCCTCGAGGATGCGCCGCCCCGTGTCGAGCACCTCGCTGTGCGCGGCCTGCCGTCGTCGGGGACCCCAGAGCAGCTGATGGCGGCAGCCGGCATCGACCAGGCGAGCGTGGCCGCGGCCGCGCGACGTCTGCTGACCACCACGGGGGTGCGCTGATGCCCGATCCGCTGGCGCAGCTCGCGGAGCACGGCCAGAGTGTCTGGCTCGACTACATCAGCCGCGACCTGGTGACAAGCGGTGAGCTCGAGCGCCTCATCCGCGACGAGCACATCACCGGCATGACCAGCAACCCGACCATTTTCCAGAAGGCGATCGGCCAGGGCTCCGACTACGACGAGCAGATTCGTCAGCTGGTGCGCTCCGGTGTCGACGACCCGAACGACATCTTTTTCGCGCTCGCCATCAGTGACATCCAGCGAGCCACCGACATGCTCTGGCCTGTGTTCGAGCGCACGCAAGGCGGCGACGGGTTCGTGAGTCTCGAGGTAGCGCCGTACGTCGCTCACGATACGAACGCGACCATCGAGATGGTTGCATCGCTCTGGGAGCGCGTCGACCGGCCCAACCTGATGATCAAGATCCCCGCGACCGTCGAGGGACTGCCCGCGATCCGCTCCAGTGTCGCCGCCGGTCGCAACATCAACATCACGCTCATCTTCGCGCTCACGATGTACGACCGCGTCATCGAGCAGTACATCTCCGCGCTCGAAGAGCGGCACGAACGTGGCCTCTCCATCGACGTGCACTCGGTCGCGTCGTTCTTCGTCAGCCGCGTCGACACTGTGGTCGACAAGCTCCTGCAAGAGAAGCTCGCGCAGGATCCGGGGAACCCCACCCTCGAGAGCTTGCTCGGGAAGGCCGCCATCGCGAATGCGGTGCTCGCATACGAGACGTTCGAGCGGCGCTTCGGAGACGAGCGCTTCCAGCGGCTGCGCTCCGCGGGCGCCCACGTGCAGCGTCCACTCTGGGCGAGCACATCGGCGAAGAATCCCAACTACCGCGACGTCGTGTACGCCGAGGCCCTCATCGGACCTCATACGGTCGACACGATGCCCCCGCAGACCATAGAGGCGTTTCGCGACCACGGCATCGTCGCCGGCGACACGGTCAACGCCGACTATGCGGACGCCCACCGCGTGATGGAGCAGCTGGCGGCCGCCGGCATCGACATGGAGCGCGTCACCCAGGACCTGCTCGACGCCGGCGTGAAGTCGTTCGCCGATTCGTACAACGAGATGATCCGCGATGTCGCCATCAAGGTCGACCATCTCTTCGGAGGACTCAGCGCGCGGCAGCACTTCGACCTCGCCGCGTCGACTTCTACCGTGCTCGACGCGATCAAATCGGATGCTGCGCACACCGTCGCCGCGCGCGTCTGGCGGCGTGACCCGGATCTGTGGAAGCCCGGCGATGCCGCGCACGCCGCGATCATCCGCAACCGCCTCGGGTGGCTCGACGTCACCGGCGCCATGCGCGAGCGCGTCGCCGAGCTGCTCGCACTCGGTGCCCACGTGCGGGAATCTGGCTGGCAGGACTGCGTTCTGCTCGGCATGGGCGGTTCGAGCCTCTGTCCGGAGGTGCTTCGCGCCTCGTTCGGCAGCGCCGCAGGGCAGCCCGTGCTGCACGTGCTGGACACCACCGACCCGGTCGCGATCTCGCGTGTCACGGCCGCAATCGACCCAGCGCGTGCCGGGTTCATCGTCGCGAGCAAGTCCGGCAAGACGCTGGAGACGCTGTCGCACCTCGCCCACTTCTGGGAGGTGATGCGCGCGGCGGGTGTCGCGCAGCCCGGCGATCACTTCATCGCTGTCACCGATCCTGGCACGTCGCTAGCGGCCACAGCGCGTGAGCGCCAATTCCGGAATGTGTTCGAGAATCCAGCGGACATCGGCGGCCGCTACTCGGCCCTGAGCTTCTTCGGGCTGGTACCCGCCGCTGTCGCGGGCATCGACGTCGAGGCCCTGCTCGACCGCGCACGCGACATGCGCCGTTCGTGCTCCCCTGGCACGCCCGCCGACCTCAACTGCGGCCTGGCACTGGGCACGACGATGGGACTGCTCCACGCTGCCGGGCGCGACAAGGTGACCATCCTCGCGCCCGACCGTATTGCCGAGTTCTCGCTCTGGGCCGAGCAGCTCATCGCCGAGAGCACAGGCAAGGAGGGCAAGGGCATCATCCCCATCGGCTCCGAGCCACTTGGTGATCCCACCGTGTACGGCGACGACCGCCTGTTCGTGGCCCTCCGCATCGGCGACGACGCCGCGTTCGATGGCGCCGTCGGTGCTCTCCGAAGGGCGGGACATCCCGTCGTGACATTGGAGATGGCCGACCTGTTCGACCTCGGCGCCGAGTTCTTCCGCTGGGAGTTCGCGACCGCGGTGGCCGGAGCGTCCTTGCGCATCGACCCGTTCGACGAACCCAACGTGCAGGAGTCGAAGGACAACACGGGCGCCGTGCTGGCCCGATACGAGAAGGATGGCGCGCTGCCGGACGAGCCGCCGACGGCGACCACCGGCGTCATCCGCGTTTACGGCGGTGGCTCGGGTTCGGCCGCCGACGCGGTTCGCGCGCACCTCGAGACGGCGCGCACCGGCGACTACGTCGCGCTCATGGCGTATGTCACGCCCGACGCAGACAACGAGACCGCGCTGCAGCGGCTGCGTGTCGCGATCCGCGACGGCCGTCGAGTGGCGACGACGCTTGGATTCGGTCCGCGTTTCCTGCACAGCACAGGGCAGCTGCACAAGGGTGGCCCGAACACGGGTGTCTACATTCAGATCACGGCTGATGACGCACACGACGTCCCCATCCCGGGCCGGCGTTTCAGCTTCTCTGTGCTGAAACGCGCTCAGGCGGCAGGTGATCTGCAATCCCTCCGCGACCATGGCAGGCGCGTGATCCGCGTGCACATCGCGGGTGATCTGAGCGCCGGACTGGAAACGCTGACCGACGCCGTGGCGACGGCCGCTGCGGCGCGCTGACGCCGTCAAGGAGGGCT
>VBGJ01000023.1 GCA_005880445.1 Chloroflexota bacterium
GGTCGTCGCCCCTCCAGACATGAACCCGGGAGGCGCGAACGTCGTCGCCGCGCTGCAGACGGCGGGGGCCGCGATGGTGGATCCGGCGGGCCGCTCCTGGGAGTGGGGCGGGGCGATCTGGCGGTGCCTCGGCTTCCTGTCCGAGGCCACCGGCAGGAGCATGTGCGCCGTGAGCGTCATCGATCGAAGCGGGCGCCTCCTGGTGCTCGGCGACGCCGGGAGCGCCGACCAGGAGCAGCTCTGCGCGATGTACGGCGGCGGCCTTCGCAACGACCTCCTCGTCACCGAGCCGGGCGGCGCGCTGTCGACCGCACTGGTCGCCGTCGCCCGGCCGCGTTTGGTTGCGGTGCCGACCGCACAGGGTGACCACACGGCGGCGGCCCCGGACGGCTACACGGTCACGCGCACCGCTGTCGACGGCGATCTGCGCTTCAGCGGAAGCCGCCGCGGGCTGATCGAGGACGCCTGATCACCCGTGGGATGATCGAGCGCGATGCCAACCGCCACTGCCGCGTCGCTGCTCCTTGTGCACGGGGAGGAGCGGTTTCTGGTCGACGACGCCGTGCGTGCGTGGCGCGCGGCGCGGCGATCCAAGCAGCTGGACGTCGAGGTCTTCGACTCTCCGCAACGCCTCGATGAGCTGCGGCGCAGTCTCGGCGAAGTGCCGCTGCTCGACCCTGAGCGCTCCATTCTGATTCGCGACCCGCCGCAACTCGCCGGCACGGGCAAACGTGGCGCCGATCCGCCGGAAATGCTCGCGCGCCTGCTGGCGGAACGCGCCCCGACGACATCTGTGTGCTTGGTTGCGCATGCGCAGGTTGCGCCGAAGAATCCCGTCCTCGCCGCGGTGCGAGCTCTCGGCGGCACCATCGCGTACTTCGCTGTGCCCAAGCGGCGCGAGCTGCGCACCTGGATCGACAGAGAAGTCCAGCGGCGCAAACTGCGTCTCGGTCCTGGCGCCGCGGATCACATCGTGCAAATGGTGGGCAACGACCTCGGTGCGATCAGCTCGGAGCTGGACAAGCTGGCGGCGTTCGCCGCGGGCCGGGCGCTCTCGCTCAACGATGTTGTGGCGGCCGTTGCCGGTGACGAGCCGCCGGAGATGTGGAACGTGCTGGAGCAGCTGCTCAGCGGTAACCCGGGACGTGGTGCGGCGACACTCGACCAGCTCCTGGCGGAAGGGCGATCGAGCCAGTACCTGCTCGCGATTCTGGCCGGGCAAGTGCGCGACCTGATCCTGGCGCAGGCATACATCCACGTGCGCGGCTCCGCCGCCGGGCTCGCCTCCGAGCTGCGTATGCCGGAGTGGCGCGCCGAGCGGCTCGCCCGTCAGGCGCGATTGGTGAGCCCGCCCGTCATCGCCACGTGGCTTCGTGCTCTCCACGACGTCGACCGGCGCGTCAAGGCCGGCGAGGTGGCGGATATCGACGCACTCCGCATCGTCGGCATGCGCGCCGCGGACCAGGTGCGAGCCGGTTCGGGTGCGAAGCCCTAGGGCTTGCGCCGGGTGGCTCTTCCCGACGCCTTCGCCGGCGCCTTGCCCGTGGCCCTTGTCGTGGCGCTACCCGCGGGCTTCGCACCCGGCTTGGCACGAGACTTGGCCGCCTGCTTTGCCGCCGGCTTGCCGCTGCGTCCCTTCGCGCCGCCGGCAGCCGCCGACCGGGCGGCCGCGGCATCACCGCCGGCCCCTTCCGTAGCACGCTGCAGTGTTGCCGCTATGGATGCCAGGCGGGACGCACGTCGACGCGCGTTGTTCCGGTGCACGACACCCTTCTCGGCAGCGCGGTCGAGCGCGCTGACCGCATCGCGCAACGCCTGTTCTGCGTCCGGCTCTTCACCCGGCGTGAGCAGCGCGCGGCGCGCCTTGCTGACCTTCGTACGGACGGCTGCGCGAACCGCGCGATTGTGGACGCGTTTTCTCTCGTTGGACCGGATACGTTTGCGCGCGGAGCGGGTGTTGGCCACAGGAGATCTCTCTGATTAGAAGTGATGCGGCGCGCACGCCGGCAAGCCCGGCGAGGCGCACGAGGCGCGGAGTATATCACCGACCGTGCTGGTGATTCCCGCGTACGCAAAGCTCAATCTCGCCCTCGAGGTGGTGGCTCGGCGCGCGGATGGCTGGCACGACATCGACACACTGATCGTCCCGATCGACTGGCACGACCTGGTGGGCGTCGAGTTCGTCGATGACGCTGGCGTCGATGGTTCGCCGGCGCTCGCGATCACCGAATCCACATCACGCCGACGCGACGACGCGGTGCACGCGCCGGCACCGAACGACAACCTCGCGGCGAGAGCCGCCGCGCTCATCACGGGCGCGGTGCCCGAGCGCCCGATGCGCATCCGCGTGTGGCTGGACAAACGCATTCCAGTCGCCGCAGGGCTCGGCGGTGGTTCGGCGGATGCGGCGGCGACGCTACGCGCGGGGGCGCAGCTGCTCGCGCGTCACGGGGTTGATGTCGACGGCGTGGATCTTCTCGCCGCGGCACGGAAGCTGGGAAGCGACGTGCCGGCTCTGCTCGAGACTCACACTGTGCGCGCGACCGGTCGTGGCGAGCACATCAGCCGGATGGCGATGCGCACGCTGTACTGCGCGGTCGTGTTCGTCGCGCCCAGCTTCACGCGCGATGTGTATGCCGCGGTGCTTCCCGAAGAATGTAGAGACACCGGGCGGATGGAGCGCTTGACCGCAATGCTGGCCGCGGAATTGCCCCCGGACGACATCCTCATGGGCAGCGCGCTCGAGCCCGCAGCCTTCCGCATCAACACTGAGCTGGCGGATGGCGCAGGACGTCTGCGGTCTGCGCTGCCCGACGTCAGATGGCACATGACCGGCAGCGGTGGTGGGTTTTTCGCGATGGCGCGCGACCCTGCGCATGCGACCGCGCTCGCCGGCGCGGCACGCACGGCCGGCTTCGTCGCCCGCGCCTGCCGCACCGTGCACGGGTGGGGCTGACCGCAGCGCCACGAGCACCGCGCCCTACAATCCCGGGTCGTGGCCGTGGCTGACGCACCCTCGACCGTGCCGCCGTCGCCAGAGGACTGCACGCATCCAGCTCCGGTCACCGGCGTCATGGCCCATGAGTTCGCACCATACGAGGGGGCGATCGGCCCTGAGGGTAAGCGCCGGACGACCATGTATTACGGACCGGTCATCGGTGGATTGCCCATCCTGGCGTGGCACTGCGAGGTGTGCGGGGTGCTTCGTCTCACGTACCCAGACGGGCGCACGGAGGAGCGGCGTCTCCTTCCAGGCCCGCAGCCGGGGCTGATCGCCGAAGCGTCGTCGGTTGCGCCCGAGACCGTGTGGTACGGGATGCAAGCGCGCGTCTCCGGGCTGAGTGCACAACCCGCATACATGCAGCAGCTTGTCGCGACCGCCGGCGTCACACGGCCGCCGTTCCAGCTGCAGCTGCCGACCATCGTGCTGCCGGATTGGGACACCGTCACCTGGCTCGTCGTGGGCGGACTCTCGGCAATGGCGGCACTGCTGTTTGCCATGGGCATACTCGCTGTCTACTCGTTCAGCACGCCGAGCATCGAGGCGCCGCTGGCGATCATCGCTGCATGCGGGTTCGCCGGGCTGATGCTGTTTCGCATCGGTGCGACAGCCGTGCGACACTTCTTCCCCGCACAGCCGCTCGCACCCAGCGTGGCCGAGCGTGAACGCGGCAAACCGCAGCTGGATGCTGCGACGCGCGCCGCGGTGGCCCTGCTGGTTGTGGCGGTAGTCGGATTCTTCGTCGCCGCCATCCTCGCCGTGTACACATTCGCAACGCCTGGCGCGGAGGGGCCCGTGTTCCTGTTGAGCTTCGCTTGCGCGGTGGCTGCCGCAGTGGTCAAGCTCACAGCCGCGGCATGGCGTCACTTCAGCGGCAAATAGCGATACAGCGACCATAGGACGATGTGTCGGCGCTGAGCCCGCCTCCCGATCAGGACATCGTGGTCGTCGGCGCCACCGGAGACCTCGCACATCGCAAGCTTCTGCCGGCGTTGTACAACCTGAGCGTCGAGCATCTGCTGCCCACGAAAGGGAACATCGTCGGCACCGCCCCGTTCACGTGGAACGATCAGCGTTTTCGTGAGCACGCGCGCGACGGTGTCACCAAGTTCTCGCGAACGGGAATCGATACGGCGGCTTTCGATGCCTTCGCGCAGCGGTTGCACTTCGTCCCGATCGCGGACGGCGACCTGGCACCGCTGCGTGCACACCTCGGCTGCGACCGGCGCATCGCATATCTCGCCGTGCCTCCGTCGGCGTTCAAGGCGCTGATCGACGCCTTGGGTGCGGCTGGGTTGGCGCAGGGGACGTCGATCATCATCGAGAAGCCATTTGGTCACGATCTGAGCTCGGCGAGGGCGCTCAACCAGACGCTCCATGCCGTCATTCCGGAGGACCGGGTCTACCGCATCGACCACTATCTCGGCAAGGAGACCGTGCAGAACCTACTCGTGTTTCGCTTCGGCAACTCGGTCTCGGAGCGCATCTGGAACCGCGATGCCATTGCACGCGTGGAGATCACAGTCGCAGAATCGCTCGGGGTCGACGGTCGCGGCGTGCTGTACGAGGAGATCGGCGCCATCCGGGACATCGTGCAGAACCACATGTTTCAGGTGCTGGCCGTCACCGCAATGGAACCACCGATCTCGTTCGAGGCCGAGGCGATACGCAACGAGAAGGTCAAGGTGCTGGAGTCGATCCATCCCATCGATCCTCACGACATGGTCCGAGGACAGTACGCCGCTGGTATGGTCGAGGACGAGAGGGTCGTCGGATATCTCGAGGAACCGGGAGTCGCGGCCAACTCCACTACTGAGACGTTTGCGGCGCTGCGAATGCACCTCGACTCATGGCGGTGGTCCGGCATTCCGTTCCTGCTGCGCACCGGGAAACGCCTGCCCACGCGGGACACGCGCATCGTCATCACCTTCCGCGACGTGCCGGTGCATCTGTTTCGCGACGTCGGCGTACACCAGATGGACAGCAATCGTATGGTGGTGCACATTCAGCCCAATGAGGGAATCGCGCTCAAGTTCGTGGCGAAGCAACCGGGGCCGGACGTGACGACGCAGCAGGTGGAGATGACCTTCAGCTACGGAACATCGTTCAAGACGTCGCCGCCGGAGGCGTACGAGCGTCTCTTGCACGATGCGCTCGACGGCGATCACACGCTCTTCATCCGCGAAGACGAGGTGGAAAGCGGATGGGCCGCGGTCGAGCGCGTGCTCATGTCACCTCCCCCCGTGCACCTCTATCCGGCGGGCAGCTGGGGGCCGCCGGAAGCCGATCGCATCGCGTCGCCGGGACACTGGCACAACGCGACGGTGTAGACATGAACAGGACTCTTGTCGGGGTCGACCTCGGTGGCACCCATCTCCGTGCCGCAGTCGCAACCGGCCCGACGACGCACGCTGTGCCCGTGGTTCGAGACACGCCGGCGCGAGACGGCCCGGCGGCCGTCCTCGACGCGGTGGCGGCGTGTGCGACGCATGCTGCGGGCGGCGCCACGATCGACGGTCTGGCCATCGGCATCCCGGGTCCTCTCGACGCTACGACCGGTGTGGTGCACGCGACGCCAAATCTCGCGGGATGGCACGAGGTTCCAGCGGCGCAGGAGCTGGCGGGACGCCTTGGCTGCCCGGTCGCCGTCCACAACGACGCCAGGCTCGCCGGGTTTGCGGAGTGGGTGGCCGGCGCCGGACGAGGGACACGCCATTTCATC
>VBGJ01000168.1 GCA_005880445.1 Chloroflexota bacterium
GCTGCTCGCCACGCAGGGCGTCAGTCTCGAGGAACGAAAGATCGTTCGCCTCGAGGGCGAGGACGGACAGCTGGAACGGGTCGTTTTCGTGGACGGCGCATCGCTGTCCCGCCGCGCTCTATTTTTCCACGGTCCGACCCGAATCGATCCGGCCCTCACGCAGAAGCTCGGCTGTCTCACGACCGATGCTGGACGGATCGAGATAGATGAGGGCGGCCGTACCTCAGTGCCTGGCGTCTATGCAGCAGGCGACGCCGCCCGACGTCGCGGCCAGCATCCTGTCAGCCAAGTCATCCTCGCGGCGGCGAGTGGAGCTCTGGCTGCCATCACCCTGCAACAGGATCTGATGCAGGAGGACGTGGGACTCACGCCTTCGCTGCCCGCAAGGGGTCGGCTCAGGGAGCTGTCATAGCGTGTGGCAATCACTCGGCCACTCCGCCCCATAGGTCAGCTGATGAGCCCCGACCCTGCGTCCCACAACGTCACCGCGAGTCGTCATCCTGGGGCGGTGACCGGCGCGGGAGACGGGGTTCGGCTGGCTGAGTTGGTAGCGGCGCTGTCACTCGCGACGGATCTTGGGCTGGGTCAACCGCAACAGCACATCATTCGCCAGACGCTCATCGCGATGCGGGTAGGAGAGCTCGAGGGCTTATCCGACGACGAGCGGTCCGCGATCTTCTACGTGTCGCTTCTCGCGTGGGTTGGTTGCGTGGCCGACGCGCACGAGATGGGGAAGTGGTTCGACGATGACATGGCTGTGCGGGCCGACAGTTACCTGGTCGACCTGACCGGTCTGCCGATGATGCGCTTCATGATCGGCCACGTCGCCAGTGGAAGCTCCCCGATCCGGCGGTTCACGATGATCGGTCGCTTCCTCGCCGGCGGGTCAAAGGAGGTCGCGCAATCGATGGCCAGTCACTGTGAGGCCTCGGGCGACTTGTCGTTGCGACTCGGACTCGGTCCCGAGGTGCGCGACCCGCTGCAGCAGGCGTTCGAGCGCTGGGATGGCAAGGGCTCTCCCGCCAGGTTGGCGGGCTACCAGATCGCTCGGATCATGCGGATCGTCCATGTGGCCAACGACGTGGAGGCTTTGCATCGGATCGGCGGGGTGGATGCTGCGGTCGAGATGCTCCGCTCCCGGCGCGGCACGGAATTCGATCCCGAACTCGTCGACCGCTTCTGCGCGCATGCCGGCGAGCTGCTCGCCTTCACCGATGAGCTCGACGGCTGGGACACGCTCATCGGCGGGCACCACGCGCTGGAGCGTGAGCTCAGCGGTGAGGAGCTCGATCAGGCGTTGGAGGCATTCGCCGACTACGCAGATGTGAAGTCGCCGTTCACGCTCGGGCATTCCCGCGGAGTCGCGCTGCTTGCCGCAGCGGCCGCCGCCTCTGTCGGGCTGCCAGGCGGCGACGTCGTGCTCGTCCGTCGGGCTGCGCTCGTGCACGACGTCGGCGCCATCGGCGTGCCAGCCGGGATCTTGGACAAGGCCGGGCGGCTGACCGAGGCGGAACGAGAGCGGATCCACACCCACCCCTACCTCACGGCGCGAACGTTCTCCAAGCCCCCGGCGCTGGCGGCGATCGGGCGGCTCGCAGCGATGCATCACGAGCGGATGGACGGCTCCGGCTACCCGTCGGGAATCACGGCCGAGAGCCTTCCGATGACCGCCCGAGTGATCGCGGCCGCCGACGTGTACCACGCGCTGCTCGAGCCGCGACCCCACCGCGCCGCCTGGGCGCGAGACGCGGCCGCGCAGGTGCTCGCAGCGGAGGTGACCGACGGTCGGCTGGACGGTGACGCGGCCCGGGCGGTGTTGGACGCTGCCGGGCATCGAGTGCGCCGTCAGCCAGGCCACGCCGGCGGCCTCACTGCCCGCGAGATCGAGGTGGCGCCGCCGCGCTGTTCGCGATGCGGCACGGATTGATCGCCGTGGGCGAAGCGTCCGACTGAGGTCCGCGAAATAGGGCGAAGACCCGATGCGGTGGGCGCCGTTGCGCCGTACAACGGGTGCGATGAGGTGCATCAGGCTTTGGACCAGTCATGCAGCTCAGCAAGAGGTGGTCATCCATGCGGTCGCCTGATGTTGCGGTCGGAGAGCGTTTTGTCCAAGCTCTACTCGCCAAAGACTGGACCCGCGTGGAGAACGCGGTCGATCCGGAGATCGACTTTCGCGCGCTGACACCGGGGAGACCGTGGGAGGCAACAACGAGGAAGGACCTCATCGAGGACGTCTTCCAACAGTGGTTCGGACCGAGTGACGAGATCTACGAGATCCTCGCCATCTCGACCGATCGAGTCGTCGGCCGCAACCGAGTTGTCTATCGTTTTCGGCTGCGCAACCCAGATGGAGATTACGTCTCCGAACAGACCGCCTACTACGACGAGGCCAAAGGCAGGATCACGAACCTGCGGATCCTCTGCACTGGGCGCATGTTGTCGGCGACTGGTGATCGCGTCGCCGCGCTCGACCTCATGACCACGGAGGCCTGAGCGATGGCCAACAAGGCCGCCATCAGCCTCACGACCGGGCTCGAGGACGCCGAGCGGGTCACCGTCGCCCTGCTCGTAGCCGTCGGTGCGGCCGAGAACGGTCGGCCCACCCTGATGTTCCTCACCAAGGAAGCGGTCCGGTTGGCAGTCGCCGGCGTTGCGGTGGGCACGGCCTGCGACGGTTGTCCGAGCATCCCTGACCTCATGGGCCGCTACGCGGCAGCGGACGGCCGCCTGCTCGTGTGCCCCATATGTTTCAACACCAAGCAGCTCGACCCCACGACGCTCGTCCCGAGTGCCGAGCTCGGCGGCACCGTGCAGCTGTGGGAGTGGATCGGCGACGGCGCCACGACGTTCAGCTACTAAACGCCACCGCGACCGCGGAGGTGGCGCTCCGAGACGGGCTTCGACGGCAAACGAGGAATCGAGAAGGAAACAGCGTGGCTGACCTGGCATCGAGGTTGCGCGACATGCCGGCACGGCGCGGTGAACCGCCATGGCTAGGCTACGAGTACGTCCGGGGCTGGGGCGTTTTCGCGCTGCCGTTCAACTCCGGCCACGTGTTAGCACTGCGCGTGTTTCCCGAGAACGACTTCTCGCCGTACCTCAAGAGGATTCGCGCACGCTGCGCTTCTCTGGTTCCGGTCGTCGGCCAGCAGTGATGCGGGCAGGGCGTGCGGGTCTCCAGCAGGAAAGAGCGGCGGCGGAAGCGGCACCTGCGGTGCAGCCGAAAGCGGGTGTACGCATCGACGCGCGGGGACTGACGCGCCGCGTTGGGACAGCGACCATCCTCGGCGACGTGTCGCTGGGCATCGAGCCCGGCGAGGTGGTGGGTATCGCCGGGGGCAGCGGCACGGGCAAGACGACACTGCTCGAGGCGCTCGGTGGGGTTCGACCCGCGGACAGCGGCACGGTGCAGTTCGACTCGGTCGACGTCTACTCGCACCTCGACGCCTTCCGCACCGCCCTGGGATACGTCCCCCAGGACGACATCATCCATGCCGAGCTGCCGCTGCGTTCGACGCTCCGGTATTCAGCGCGGCTGCGACTCGCGGCGTCAACGGGTGCGGTGGAGATCGATGCGGCCATTGACGATGCGATGCGCGCACTCGATATGCAGCACCGGGCGCGAGTGCGCGTCGGTGCGTTGAGCGGCGGTCAGCGCAAGAGGGCGAGCATCGCGGTCGAGCTGCTCACCAAACCTCGCGTGTTCTTCCTCGACGAACCCACGTCAGGACTCGACCCCGCCACCGGTGCGGAGCTGATGCAAGTGCTCCGGAAGCTCGCCAAGGAGGAAGGGGCAACGGTGGTCTTGACAACCCACTCGCCGCCCGATCTCTTCCTGTGCGATCGTGTGGTGTTCCTTGCCCGCGGCGGTCAACTCGCATTCGAGGGCACCCCCGACGCCGCCCTGCGGTACTTCGGGGTGATGCACTTCAGCGAGATCTATCTGCGCCTCAACGAGGCGACATCACCGGAGGAATGGTCGCGTCGATTCGCAGAGCAGCGGGCATCGTTGGACGACGGCGGCGATGTCACGTCGGCGGTCGGCTCGCTGCCGCAGCCGCGACCCGGCGCGGGCTGGGTGCGTCAGTGGCTGGTGTCGACTCAGCGAACCGCAGAAACCATGCTGCGCAATCGGCTGACCCTGGCGATCCTCGTCGGCTCCCCGATCGCGGTCACCGCAATGTACGCGCTGCTCTTCCAGCCCGGCGCATTCGATCTCGCGCATCCCAGCCCCACAGCGATGATACAGATCGGCTATTGGGTGGTTTTCGCCAGCTTCTTCTTCGGTCTGACGTACGGCCTGCTGCAGATCTGCACGGAACGCGCCATCGTCTCGCGCGAGCACATGGTGGGGCTGAAGCTCGGCGCCTACCTCATGGCGAAGGTGGCGGTGTTGCTGCCGTTTCTGGTGGTCGTCAACGTAGCCATGCTCGGCGTGATGCGACTCTTCAACAGGCTGCCACCCGACAGCATGACGATCTATACAGAGCTCTGGGTAACGCTGTCGCTGCTGTCGGCAGCAGCGCTCTGTCTGGGCCTGCTGGCATCGACGGCGGTGGGCAATCCGGTGCAAGCGACACTGGCACTGCCGATGCTCTGTTTTCCCGCAGTGCTCTTCTCGGGAGCCGTCCTGCCCGTCCATCTGATGGGGACGGTGGGCGTGTTGATCAGCGTGATTCAGCCGGCGCGCTGGGCGTTCGAGGCCGTTGGCCATGACATGGGAGCGCGGGACATCTTCGCCCACGGGGGATCACCGCTGGGACCGCCGCTGCTCGCCTCGTATGGCGATGCCGGGCTGTTGCCCACCATGGGCTATTGGGCGTGGCTGGCGACATTCATCGCGGTGTTCTTGGCCGGCACCTATGTCGTGTTGCGCTGGCGGTGTCGTGTGGTGTCACGTTAGGACACTTGCGACGACTCTCCGCGAAGGATTGCGCTGGAGTCCGAGCACGCCCCGCGTCCGCCGATCCTAACGATCACGCGAGTTCTCGAGATCGAAGCTCCGCTCGTTCCGCGACGTCTCGACGGAGTGCTCGAGCAGGCTGCGACCAGGGATCAGGCCTATGGCCTAACGCCGGCCCCGTTGGATGGCTCACCGCCGGCTAGTCGCCGGCGCATACTTGGCCCGCTTCCCGCCGGACTCTGTGCCGACGGTTTTTCGTGCGAGCGGGCAGTGGCTGGTGCAGCTCTGCCAGGAGGTCTGTTTGTGAGTGAGTCGGCAATCGATCCGACCTTCTACCGTACGGCGGCCGACGCCGCTGCCGCTCCGCCCGAGAAGCTTGCATATGTGGTGGCCTTCGACCGGGCCGCCAAGGAGAGCGATGCGATGACTGTGGTCGACGTGGATCCCGCGTCCGGGAGCTACGGCCGAGTCGTCGGCTGGACTGATGTCCCGTCCCAGGGTAACGAGTTGCACCACTTCGGCTGGAACGCGTGCAGCAGTGCACTCAAGCACGAGGGCCATAACATGGACGGGCTGGCACGTCGTTACCTGCTCGTCCCGGGCCTGCGCTCGTCGAACATCCACGTGTTCGACACGAGTCCAGACCCGCGCACACCGACCCTGGTCAAAACGATCGACGCCGACGAGCTGTCTGCAAAAGCCGGCTACTCGCGTCCGCACACGCTGCACTGTGGGCCCGACGGAGTGTTCATGACCTGCCTAGGCGGTCCGGCGGGCAACGACGATGGGCCTGGCGGGATCGCGCTGCTCGACCACGAGACGTTCGACGTCCTGCGCGCCTGGGAGACCGACCGCGGGCCCCAGCACTTTCATTACGACGCCTGGTGGCACCTCAATCAGAACGTGCTGATCTCCAGCGAGTGGGGCAGTCCGTCGATGATCGAGAACGGAATCGTGCCGGAGCTGCTGCTTGGCCAGAAGTACGGACACGCGATCCATTTCTGGGACCTCGCCACCGGCAAGCATGTGCAGCGCGTCGACCTCGGTGCCCAGCACCAGATGGCGCTGGAACTCCGCCCCTCGCACGACCCGGAGGCGACCTGGGGCTTCGTCGGGGTTGTGATCTCCACCGAGGATCTGTCTGGCTCGGTATGGCGCTGGTTCCGCGACGGCGATCAGTGGATGGCGGAGAAGGTCATCACCATTCCGGCTGAGCCCGCCGACCCGGACCGGCTGCCGCCCGCGCTCAAGCCGTTCGGCGCCGTCCCGCCGCTCATCTCCGACATCGACCTGTCCGTCGACGACCGGTTCCTCTATGTCGACTGTTGGGGTACCGGCGAGATGAAGCAGTTCGACGTCACCGATTCCGCCCACCCCAAGGAGGTGGGATCGGTGCGGCTGGGTGGCATCGTCAACCGCACCGCGCATCCGGCGGCGCCGGACCTACCGTTGTCCGGGGGCCCGCAGATGGTCGAGGTCAGCCGCGACGGGCGGCGGGTCTACTTCACCAACTCGCTCTATGGTTCGTGGGACGACCAGTTCTACCCCGACGGCGTTGGCGCCTGGATGGCAAAAGTGGACGCATACCCGAGCGGCGGTCTGAGCATTGACGAGAATTTCTTCCCACACGGCGAGGAGTTCAAGGGCAGACGGGTGCACCAAATTCGCCTGCAGGGCGGCGACGCGTCCTCCGACTCATACTGCTACCGCTGACGAGATCGGCAGGACCAGCGTCCGCCAAGCACCCCGGGAATCAGCTTGACGGCGGCCTCCGTCAGAACGGATGCGACACCGGCGGCGGGCCGAGAGGGGCGCCCCCATAGATCACTGCTCCGGTTGCGCTCTGGTACGTCAGCCACGGGAGGGTCGGCTGTTGGTCCACCGCAGGCGTCGAGTAGTCGCAGACACCTTGCGGGAATATGGCCTGCAGTTGGGCCCACTGCGCATCGGTGAACGGCAGCAGGTACGCGGAGCGATCGAGTGGCTTCAACTGACACTTGTTGGCGTCGGTGGTGATCGCGTCGCCTGCGACCGTCCTCGGTGTGCCGTACACCGGAACCACTCCGGGCGGGCACAGGCCATTGCCGACCTTGGTCCCGTTGCCGTCCCAGCACTCGTCGGTGAGATCGGTGGGCTTGTCGCGGATGACCTTGGCCGGCAGCGACGTGCTGCGCGTGTCCCGCGCGACGGCCGACATCCACCGATCCATGGCGAGCAAGCTGTTCAGGTTGCACGCACTGTCGCCGATGATCGGCGCGGGTCCCTCCCAGATGAGCTGGTTAGCGTGCGTACCGTGCTCGCGATCAAGCCGGGCGCGGATGGCGAACGCGCGGTATGAGTCGTGGGCAGCTCCCGGGTCGGGTCCCCGGCAGTCGATGATCGCGGTCTGATTGAGATTGGTGGTCTCGTTGATCATCCCGCTGCGGTACGCGTTGGCAAGTGCTGGCTGGTCAGCGCTGATGCGGCTCTGCGTCGGGTTGATGTCGATGTCGAGTCCACCGATGGCCGCGTTCAGGTCGACGAACTGTCCCGGAGTGATCTGCGCGCTCTGGAGCGCACTGAGCCCGTACTGGACGCCCACATTGTCCACTGGGACACCGGCGAAGCCGTGCCCCAGCAATTGCTCGTTCGCCGTCCACACGGTGCTTGGACGTTGCCCGAACACGTTGACCGCTAGCTCGGCGATCGAGCAGCGCACGCCGGCGGGGTTCGTCTGGGGCTGGTAACGCTGCTGTGCGGAGACGCCGGGACAGGCGTGCGTTGGCACGATGGCGTTGAAGAACCCGATGTCACTGACGATGGCGTCGACGGGAAGGAGATTGCCTTCCACCGCTGCGAACTGGGACGGTGACCACACGATGCCCTGGCCCCAGTGCGACGGATTCTCGAAGTACGCGCGCAGCAGGTGGTAATCCATGACCTGCGTAGCGCTGGACCACGTGTCCGGGAACGAGCACGTCGGCAGAATGCCCTGGTAAATCCCGGGGTACGCATTGGCGATCCACTGCTGTGCGAGCGAGCCACCAGAGCAACCAGTACCGATGGTGTATCGCAGTGTCCCGTAGTTGTCGATCAGGTGCTCTTTGGCCATGAGCAGCGATTCGGCCTGGATGACGACGTCGCAGTCGTGTCCGTTGTTGTCCAGTGCCGTGGACATGACGGCGAAGCCCGCTCCAAGCGCGTACATCCCACTGTCCGCCCCGGTATTGACCGATCCGAGGCCGAGGAGATCTGCGGGGTTGTAGCTGGTCACGCTGGGGGCACTGGCCGTCTGGTAGCTCAGGTCGCAACTTGCTCCGTGCGTGATCAGCAGCTTGTGGTTGAACTGTCGCTGCGGTGTTAGGGCGCCCCAAGCCCGACCGGGCTGGAAGAGAACGGCGATTGCATACTGGTCGCGATCTTGGTAGCCGGTTTCGACACGCACGATGAAGGGAACGGTGATCCCCTGATCCGTTGTCGTCGTGGCGACGTCGGTAG
>VBGJ01000153.1 GCA_005880445.1 Chloroflexota bacterium
ACTCGTCCGCCATCGCCCACGTTTCGCCGAAGGCTTGGGTCATTACGTCCTGCAGCCGCTTGTTGATCTCTCCCTCTTCCCAGAAAAACGACTGCAGGTCCTGCACCCATTCGAAGTACGAGGCGATCACGCCGCCGGCATTGGCCAGGATGTCGGGAATCACCGTCACACCCCGGCGTTCGAGAACCATGTCCGCTTCGGGCGTGGTCGGTCCATTCGCTGCCTCGACGACCAGCTTGGCGCGCACGCGGCCCGCGTTGTCGGGCATGAGCTGATTCTCGAGTGCAGCCGGGATCAGAACGTCGACGGGGAGCTCGAGCAGCTCCGCGTTGCTCACCGGCGATGTTCCGGCAAGTCCGCGGACCGCACCCGTGCGCTGTTTGTGCTGAATTGCCGCGGCGCAGCCCACTGCCCGGCGTTGCCGAATCCCTGCACCGCAACCGTAGTTCCCACCAGCGACATTCCCAGCCGCTCGCAGGCCAGGGCCGTCACCACGGCAACGCCGCGCCCCGTTGCGCTCGAGCGTCCCTTGCTGCCGCCGATGGTGAGTGGCTTGCCCGTCACCACAGCCGGGACGGAGTACCCCTTCGCCATCGAGAACGTGTCCATGATCCACGCCATCATCTCGGGAGTGGTGTTGACGTCGGGCGCCGGGATGTCGCTTTCCGGCCCGATGACCACCATGATCTCGGTGGCATACCGGCGGGTCAGGCGTTCGAGCTCGCCCTTGCTCAGCGTTTTCGGATCGACGATGACTCCGCCCTTTGCACCGCCGTACGGCAGACCTGCGAGGGCGCACTTCCATGTCATCCACATGGCGAGCGCGCGCACCTCGTCGAGCGTCACCGCCGGATGGAAACGGATACCGCCCTTGGTCGGCCCGCAGGCCATGCTGTGCTGCACGCGATAGCCGGTGAAGACCTCGATCCGGCCGTCGTCCAGCTTTACGGGAAAGTTGACGCCGAGCTCGCGCTTCGGCTGCCGCAGCACACGACGCAACCCGGGGTCCAGCCCGAGCAACTCGGCGGCATCGTCGAATTGGCGCTGCGCGTTCTCCCACGGGTTCTCGGCAGACGCTGCCTCGGAGGCCAGCCTCTCCGTCACCGTCGCGCTCATGGCACCGCACCCCTCTGTGAATCTGGCTTCCGGTTTACCACCTTCTCGGCCAACTGTGCACGGAACCGACCGTGGACGCCAGCCCTAGACTGGTCCCGCCATGAAGCGCGGCACCCTGGGCAAGCTCGCCGTGGTGGCCGCCGTGGGCGGCGCGGCGTTCGAGATCGAGCGACGTCGCCTCGTTCGTATGCGCGATCGCGATCCTGCGTGGCACGAGCTGAACCAGCGGCTGGAGGGCCGCTCGCTGGAGGCCACGTCGGCGGACGGCACGCGACTGCACGTCGAGGTGTTCGGGAGCGACGGCGCGCCCACGATCGTGTTCATCCATGGCTGGCTGGAGACGATTCGCCTCTGGCACCACCAGATCCGCGACTTGTCGAGGGATTTTCGCATCGTGGCGTATGACCAGAGAGGCCACGGCGAGAGCGACGCGCCACGAGGCGAGGCGTACACCGACGAGGCGCTGTCCGATGACCTGCAGGCTGTGCTCGACGCGTGCGTGCCGCACGACACGCAATGTCTTGTCGCCGGCCACTCGATGGGTGGCATGACCATCGTGGCCTGGGCGGGCCGCCATCCCAGTGAGGTGCAGCGCCGCCTCGCCGGCGCGGCACTGATCAACACCGGCATGAGCGAGCTGGTCAGCCGGGTCGAGTTCATGGGTCGGCTCACGCCGGCGCCGCTGCGCGACGCGATGGTCAAGGCCACGTTTCTCTCGCAATTGGGCTGGCCAGCACGGTTGGATCCCGTCGGCTTCCACCTGACGCGACGTTTGGCCTTCAACCCACACGCGGGCGCCGGCTCGGTCGCCTTCGCCCATGAGATGTTCACAAGCACGAAGCCGGTGGTTCGGGCCGGCTTTGGCCGGACGTTCATCCCGCTCGATCTGACACCGTCGGTGCAGCGCCTGACCGTCCCGACACTCGTGATCGGCGGCGAGCTCGACCTTCTGCTTCCGATCTGGCACTCAGAGGCGCTCGCCGCGACGCTCCCCAAACTCGTGGACTATGCGGAGCTTCCAGGCGTGGGACACATGGCGATGCTCGAGGCGCCGGAAGAGGTCACCCCGCGGATCGGGCGGCTCGCCCGAGCCTGCCTCATGGCAACTGTGCCTCCGATTCGATCGGAGGCCGCCTCAGCGTAGCCGCTTAGGTCGCGGCCGCCCCGTCCGTGGTCGCGTCCTCGGGACGCATGCTGATCGCGCCGTTGATCACGGTGCCGTCATCGACACGAAGCCGTGGAGTGCGCACATCACCGGTCAATGCGCCGCTCCCGTGCACGCTCAGCCGCTTCCACGCCACCACATCGCCGGTCACGTTTCCGCGAACCGCGACGCCGCGCCCTTCGAGGCGCGCGCGCACCGTCGCCGACGCATCGATCTCGATGTCACCGGTCGCCCTGACTTCACCCTCGACCGTCCCTTCGATGCGAACGTCGCCTTCCACCGAGAGCGTTCCTTTGAGATCATCTCGAGGGCCGATGACGACTGTGTTCGGCGTGCTGGCGCCGTTGCGCGAGCGTCCCCGCGGGTGGGTCACTTCTTCGATCTCGGTGACGTTTTCCATCGGCTTCGTGACCTCCGTGGGTTGTGGGAGACGGCGCGTGAGGCACGTATCCTACGGAACTGGCATGCAGACTGCTGCCGATCCATTCACCGACCTGCTGCTTAACTTCTACGAGCAGACGGCGGAGCTGTACGACGACTGGGCGGATGGCGTCAATCGTCGCGCCGCGGCGAGGATCGTCGAGCTGGCGGCGGTGCAGCCGGACGAGGGAGTCATCGACGTCGGATGCGGGACAGGACTCGTGACGCACGCGCTCGCCGTCGATCATTCCTCAGGCGGCTGGGCGCTCGGCGTCGACATCTCACAGGCCATGCTGGCCGTCGCGGAACGGCGGCGTGTCGCAGGTAGCGGCATCTCATTCGTGCACGGCTCGGCGGAGTGCCTTGTGCTGCGGGACGATGCCGTGGACATCGTCATCCTCGGCAACGTCCTCGCGCAAACGCAGGATCCCGAAGTCGTGATCCAGGAGGCGTGGCGCGTGCTGCGGCCCGGCGGTCGGGTCGTTGTATCGGCCGAGCAGCGAAGCCTGATGACCGCAGCAGACGAAGTGTTCTTCGCGGAGCTCGCTGAGCTCGCCGCCGTCTTTCGGATTCCGCGCAGGCGTGACAACCACGCGGTGATCGGTGAGCCGTCGGTGCTGCGCGGCCTCCTGGAGGAGGCCGCATTCTCGAACGTGCGCACCACGCAACTCCTGATCGGCAACCACACCGATGACGCCCGCGGATTCATCGAGCTGATGCGGCTGACCGGACCCTGGCCGCATGCCGTCATATCGGTGCTTGGGCCTGCCGCACGTGAGCGGTTCGAACGACGCTTGACAGGAGCGGTGAAGTTTTCGCGGGACGGAGGGTTCCTATACCACCGTGCGTTCTCGTTCGCAGTGGCCGAACGTGCGTGACGGCGAGACGCCGCGGCCCGTTATCCTTCGCCGATGCCAAGGTCCTTGATCTTCGTAGGCTCGCGCGACACACGCGACCGCGCCACCCGTATCGGCGCGGCCCGCATCGCCGTGGGTGCCAGCATGTTCATGCCCCGGCCGCTCGCCCGACGAATTGCCGGGCTGACCGAGGCGGAAGCGTCCGGCACGCTGGCGTTTCTTGGGCGTGCGTTCGGGGTCCGCAACGTCGTGTTGGGCGCGTGGGTGCTCGCCACCCGCGACCAGCCGAAACACGAGCGGCGCAGGGTATACCAGGTGAACGCTGCGGTTGACGCCGCCGATATGGCGATCCTCGCCTGGGCGGCGGTCACGCAGAGGCCGTCGAAGCGATTCATGCTGCTCGCAAGCACGCTCGGCACGAACGTGTGCCTGGGCTTTCTTCAGCTCGCGTCAGAGGTCTGACGTGCGCGCCGTGGTTCTCCCTCGCCATGGCACGCACGACGTGCTGCGAGTCGAGGAGCGTCCCGACCCTCAGCCAGGCCCGGGCGAGGTGCGCATCAAGGTGGAGGCTGCTGGGCTGAACTTCGCCGACCTGATGGCACGAATCGGGATGTATCCCGACGCTCCCAAGGTACCGAGTGTGCTCGGCTACGAAGTCGCCGGTACAGTGGATTCGGTTGGTCCGGGTGTCGATGCCGTATCCCCGGGCGCCCGCGTCGCGGCCGGGACGAAGTTTGGTGGCTTCGCCGAGCTCGCGGTCGCCGAAATTGCGCACACGGTGCCCATCCCGGAGTCGATGTCGATGGCCGACGCTGCTGCTATCCCCCTCAACTACGCGACCGCTTACGCAGCGCTCGTCATCATGGGAGGCGTTCGCCAGGGCGATCGCGTACTCATCCACTCAGCCGGCGGCGGCGTGGGCATCGCGGCGACACAGCTGGCGCACCACTTCGGTGCGTTTGTCATCGGCAGCGCGTCGGCGTCCAAGCACACTCGCGTGCGGCAGGAGGGAGCCGACGAGACCATCGACCACTACTCGCAGGACGTCGCCGCCGAGGTACGACGGTTAACCGGCGGCGAGGGTGTGGACATCATCCTCGACGCCCTCGGGCCTGCAACCCTGCGTCGCGACTGGCGCATCCTCCGGCCTGGCGGCCGCGTCATCGCGTTCGGCGCCTCGCAGGTGCGCACGGGTGATCGCCGCAATCTGCCGGCGGCGCTGCGCATGGTGGCGACCTTCCCCTTCTCCACCATGCCGTGGTGGAAGGCGCACGGGATGATGAACGAGAACAAGGGGGTGTTCGGCCTCAACCTCTTCCACTGGTGGGAACAGGCGGGTTCGCTGGAGCGCCTCGTTGCACCGCTTCGCAGCCTTGTCGAATCCGGCGTGGTGCGCCCGGTCGTCGATTCGACGTTTCCCTTCGAGCGAGCGGCCGACGCCCATCGACGGTTGGAGTCCGGCGCCAGCGTGGGCAAGGTCGTGCTCACACCGCGGTGACCGCCTCGCGCGCTCACCAGCCGGACTCGGCGCCCCCCAGACCGAGCTTTCCCGGATTGAGGATGCCGTTCGGATCCAGGGCAGTCTTGAGCGAACGGAGCACCGCGTAACCCTCTCCCAGTGCTTCAGCGACATACGCGCCCCGCACCAGGCCAATCCCGTGGTGATGACTGATGGATCCGCCGTGGTTCCGCGTTGCGCGCATCACCGCATCCCAGGCGCTGCGGTAGTACGCCTCGGCCCAGGCGTCGTCCGTCGGATCGGGCCCCATCCCCGCAAACGTGAAATACAGGCACGCGCCGTCGATGTACGCGTGGGACTGATGCGCGCTCGCCACGATCGTGCCTTCGATCGCGCGGAGGCGGTCCGTCGCCTCCTCGTAGACCGACAACAACGTGCGCCACGGCGCGGCCACCTCGATGGTGTCGACTACGACGCCCATGTTGACGACGTTGGCGAGCGCCGACACGTCGTTGCGCGTTTCATACCAGTGGTCGACGAACCGTCGGTCGAGCCGCTCCCCCGCCTCACACTCCTCCGTCAGCACGGTCATCGCTGCGTCGACGATCCGGTCGTCTCCCTCGTCGAGCGCGACGAGGAGGTTGCCGGCATCGTGGTTGAAGTTGCGACGGGACTCCTCTGCGTCATACAGCCTCACCACCGCAGGCGTGGCGCCACGGCGGAGCGTCCGTCGCACTGCATTCAGTCCGTCATCGAACGTGCGAAACGTCCAAGCGTCGCGGCGGTCGATCCGAGGTTGCGGGTGCACCCGCAACAGCGCAGATGTGAGCACACCGAGCGTCCCCTCGCTGCCCACGAACAGCTGGGTGAGATCCGGACCGGTGGCAGCGCGAGGCCCGGCGCCCGCCAAGCTGCCGGTCCGCACGACGCGGCCGCCGGCGAGCACCACCTCCACTCCCGCGACGATGTCTTCGATCTTCCCGTACCGCGTCGAGTACTGCCCCGCGGCGCGGCACGCGATCCATCCACCCACCGTCGACAGCTCGATGGACTGCGGCCAGTGCCCCACCGTCAGTGCGTGTTCGCCACGCAGCGTCTCCTCGAGATCGATGCCCACGGTGCCGGCGCGCACCTCGACGAGGCACGACGCATCGTCAACGCTGACGATTCCGCTCAGTGCACGGACGTCGAGTGCTATGCCGCCGCGGACGGGGACGGCACCGCCGCACACGCCGCTCCGGCCACCGGCGGCGGTGACCGGGACCAGATCGTCGTTACAGATGCGCAGGACATCGGCGACCTCGGCGGCCGACGAAGGACGCACCACCGCATGCGGGAGCGCCGGGACCATCCCCGCGCGCGCCCACCGCAGACCGATGGGCCACCAATCGCGTGACGCCTCGACGAGGGCCACCGGATCGGTGGCGACCGACGCGCATGCATCGCGAAGCCTGCGTGCGGTGGCGTCGCTGAGCTCGTGCCGCGACGTATCAAAGCGCGCCTGCACCTGCGCTGCCGGTGCGCTCACCTCGATCGGCGGCCGACTCCTGGGGCGCATGACCATCGATGGTCGCAGCTTCGTGCGGCCGGCGCTCACGCCCGGGTGATCCGTCGCGGCCCGCAGCCCGTATCTAGATCGCGGATCCGCCCGCTGGGCGGCCGCGACGCGACGACCCGCTCGGCTCCGCATCGCTTTGGAGGGCAAGCATGGCAGACCATCTTGATTCGTCGACCAAGTTGACTTCGCCGAACGGGGATCCAAAAGCCGACATCACCGACATCTACATCTTCCAGAAGCCCGGTGACTCCGACAAGTCGATTCTCATCCTCAACGTGAACCCGTTGGCGCCAAGCTTAGCCGACGAGTTTCAGCACGGCGCCAAGTACGACATGCTCATCGATACCAACGGCGATGCACGCGCGGACATCGGCTATCGGGTCACGTTCTCCAGAAAGAACGCCGGCAAGCAGTTTGCCAAGGTGGTGCGCACTACGCGCGAGCCAGGTGACGACACTGAACACGACAACGAAAACCACGAGACGATCTTCGAGCACGCGCCGGTCTCGTTCGGTCAGAACGCCATGGTCACGGGAGACAGCGACGACGCCTACCGGTTCTTCGCCGGATTCCGGAGCGATCCCTTTTTCTTCGACCTCCTCGCCTTTCTCGGGCCTCCGCCACTCAACTTCCACAACCCGGGAAGCGACTTTTTTATCGACAAGAACGTCTTCGGTATCGTGCTCGAGGTTCCCAACAAGAGGGGACTCGGGGAGAACTCGAAGATCGGGTACTGGGCGAGAACACTGACTCGCAAGAACGGCGAGCCTGCTCATCTGGTTCACGATGACCAGATGGGGCGCCCGGCAATCAACACGGTATTCAACCACGGAACGGACAAAGACCTGTTCAACGTGACACCGCCCGATAAGCAGGCCTCCACGGTAACCAGCACGAGCATGACATTTTTGCAGAACTTCATCAACACCCTCAAGGCGATCTCATCACCCGCATACACGACAGCGCAAGCCACTGGAATCGCCAACATCCTGCTGCCTGACATCCTGACGTACGACTACTCGAGTTCCGCAGGCTTTCTCAACGGGCGCAAGCTGACAGACGACGTCATCGACGCTGAGCTCAGTCTTGTCACCAACGGCTTCATAAAGAAAGATTTCGTCGATGCACACACTGACTACCTGAGCACGTTCCCGTACCTGGGCAACCCGCACTGACACGGAGGAGGCTGAGAGATGCAATCGATCAATCGCCGGAAGTTCCTGGGTATCGTGGGGGCCGGCTCCGCTGCAGCCGCGGCCACCGCGGCTTCCGCTGTCCCCGGCCTGTCGATGCTCGCGGGAGCGCCTCCGGGGAATCTTTCCTTCCACGCCGAGACCGGGTTGCCGGGACAACCGTGGCCCGCATATGCGACCGCCGTCGTGGAGGGTAGCGTCGATCTCAAAGCGGGCACTGGTGTGGTCGCCACAAGGCTGGTGGCAGGCCACCCCGGCAATCAAGGTGATATTGGACTGCCAGGCACCGCGCGCGTGGTCCGCATCACCCGGGCGTCCACCACAGGCAGCCAGGTTCGCCTGGAGGGTGTGGTTGAGGATCGATCGGTGCTTGCCAAAGGCGAGAGTCCGCGGAAACAGTTCGTTCTCAATCGCGCCACCCGACAGCTTCGGACAGTAGTGGCGGGAACAGAGGTCGCTCTCAGCCTCGCCTGACTCCATCGGGAGGCTCGGCGATACGCTCTGCCTTCCCGCGCCAGGTGCACCATAGTGGACATGCGGAGAGACGCTGACGTCGTCGTCGTCGGCCTTGGTGCGATGGGATCGATGGCTCTGTGGCGGCTCGCCGAGCGCGGCGTCGCCGCGATCGGCGTCGATCGATTCGATCCGCCGCACGACCGCGGTTCATCGCATGGCGAATCGCGTCTCTTCCGCACCGCCTATGCAGAAGGGACGTCGTACGTCCCGCTGCTGCGCGAAGCCTGGCGCCTGTGGCGCGAGCTGGAAGCAAGCGGTGACGTCGAGCTGCTGACTCAAACGGGAGCGCTGATGGTCGGCCCCCGCGACGGCGTGCTCATCAGCGGAACGCTGGCCAGCGCACGTGATCATGCGCTGGAGCACGAGCTGCTCGACGTCCGGGCAGCATCGCTGCGCTGGCCGCAGCATGTGCTGGTCGATGGCGACCACGTGCTCTTCGAGCCGATGGCAGGCGTGCTTCGACCGGAGGCATGCATCAGCACCGCGCTCGCGCGGGCGCGTTCGCTCGGCGCGACGACACGCACGCACACGCGAGCCACCGTCATCGAGTCAGATGACGATTCCACATGCGTGCGGCTCGAGGACGGCAGCGCGATTCGCGCGAGACACGCCATCGTCGCCGCCGGCGCGTGGACAGGCACGCTGCTTCCGGAGCTCGCGCCGTACCTGCGCGTCGAGCGTCAGACCACGGCGTGGTTCACGGTCGATGATCCGCGCGCATTCAGTCCCGAGCGGTTCCCTGTCTTCGTGCGGGAGCTCGCCGATGGTCGCTTGCGATACGGGGTCCCCGCCATCGACGGCCAGACCATCAAGATCGCCGTGCACCACGAGGGCGCGGATGCCGATCCCGATGACCTCGACCGAACCGTCGTCGAGCGAGACGTTGTGCCACTCGAGGAATACGCGACCACGATGCTTCGCGGCGTGCGCGTGCCGGCGGTGCGCCACATCGTGTGCATGTACACCAACACGCCCGACGAACACCTGCTGGTCGGCCCGCTGCCGGCCCGGCCCCGCGTCACCATGGCAGGGGGCTGCACCGGCCACAGCTTCAAATTCGCGCCGGTGCTGGGTGACGTTGCGGCCGATATTGCCACGCACGGCACGACGGAGCGCGACATCGCGGCGCTGACGGTGGATCGGCTGCTGCCTGAGCGCGTCGCGTAGCCGGCTATACCGCAGCAGTCACCATCGTCACCAGGGCCTCGAGGTTCTCGTAGAGCCTGGGCTCGTTCATCCGCTGGCGCTCGCGGCGCACCGCAGGTGCAAGTCGTGACCAGATGAGGCCCATCGCCCACGTGTCGTTGACGAGGTCACGATCGAGCAAGCCGTGCTTCACCAGCGTGGCGATCGACTCGCCGAAGATGAGCAGCTTGTTGACCGCCGGGTCGCGCGCCGTCGCGATCTCCGGGTCGAAGCCGTCGGCGAGCACCGCGTCGGCTGCCTCCATGCCGCCAATCTCCGTCGACCAGCGGAACAACTGCACCATCAGCACAGCGTCTTCGTGCGTGGCCATGATGAGCCTCCAGGGCGACCCTGCCTCACGGGCGGCACCCGGCGACCCGCCCCTCTCGCCGCGCCACCTGCAGTAAAGCCTGGGCGGGTGCAGTGTGTCAATCAGTTCGTTCCGGCACAGCGTTCGAACAGATCGCGGGCATCGACCCGTTAGACGCGATACTTGACGATCTCCAGCCGGCCCGCCACCATAGCCTCAGTCGGTCGAACGGGCGGCGAGGGGGGCGTGCCTGTGTGGAACAGCTGGGTGTGGGCCATGACGGAATGGCTGCACGAGGGATGGAATGTGATCGGCGGCGAGCGATGCCAAGCAGAGGCGTGTGACGCCACCGGCGTCCGCTGCGACTACGTCGACAAGCGGACGAGGGCCTGTCGAACCACGTGGTGCTCGCAGCACTGGGTGGCGGTAGCCGGCAAGCCGTACTGCAGGCGGCACGCCTCCGTCGTCGCAGCGATGGGCGCGGACGCCGGAGCGGTTGGCTTGCCCGATGTGGACAATCGCGCCGCCGCGCTGGTCGCGTCGGTCGCCGCGGAGGTCGACGCCCGGGTGCGCGCCGTGCTGCACGAGGTCGCGCCGGCCGGCGGGGCGGTCCTGGTCGCTGATCCCGTGCGCCCCCTTCCGCCACGCGACAGAGCCACGCGCCGGTGGCAGCGAGCATGGAAGCTCGTCGACCACAGCGGGATGCTCAAGCGCGTCGCCATCGAAGTCGACGAAGACGACGACGCCGTCGTGATGGCTCACGTCGACACGGAGCTCATCGGTCAGGGCGTGCCGCCATGGATCGAGCGCCGGCGGCGGGGTGTGAGCGTCCCGGAGCAGGTCGATGCGGAGCAGCGGCGCTCGTTCTACGACGCCATCGCTCGATCCATCGAGCTCGTCGTCACCGACCGGGAGGCCGTCCCTCTTCTGTAGCGCCCGATCCGGCGTGGTGGTGTCTCGCACCCCGCGGCAGCGCCAGCACGAGGACGAAGGCGAGGGTGAACACGCCGGCGTTGACGAGCAGAGCGGTTTGCTCGGACCGGACAAAGGTGGTTGCCAGCGCTCCACTCGCCACTCGGCCCAACGGCGCGTGCAGGAGCGCAGAAGTGGGTGTGGGGCATCCGGGTACCGGCGCGCCGGGATCCTTCGCCTCGATGCGCGCGACGAAGCAGTTCTCGAAGGTCTGTGTGAATCCCGGCAGCTGCGCCTGCGGAACGTGGAACTCAGCGACCGCCGCTGCGCGGATCTGCGGTGTGGACTCGGTGATCGTCGTTCGGGCGTTCGAGCCCAGCAGGCTGAACAGCACGACTCCGACCACGGTGACGCCGAGCGCACCACCAACCTGCTGAATCGTCGTCAGGACGCCGGTGCCCGAGCCCGCGTCGGCCGAGCGCACGCGAGCGAGGATGACCTCGAAGAGTCGCGGGGCCACGTTGCCGAATCCCAAGCCCATCGCCAGCAATGGAACGAAGAACTGCCACGTGGACACGGATCCGCCGGCAATGTGAAGCACCACGACTGTTGCAACGCTGCCGGCTGCGCTCAGCAGCGCGCCGAGCGCGACGACGCCGCGTCCACCGATCTTCGCCTCGAGGCGCACACCCATGATGGCGCCGACGAAGACCCCGGCGGAAAAGCCGAGGGTGGTGAGCCCCGCGTGCAGCGCGGTGAAGCCGAGACCCGCCTGAAACACAAGGTTCAAGGTGAACAGCGACGACGGCACACCGACGAACACCAGGAAGGCGAGCAGCGCCCCAACACTGAACGCCCTGTCGCGGAACATCGCCGGCTGCACCACGGTGGTGCGTCCCGCACGGGTGCGACGTGCCTGATACCGCATGAAGACGACGAGTAGCAGCGCTCCGACGATCATCGACGCATACGTCCACGGCGCCCATTCGGCGTCGCGTCCCTCGAGCAGGGGAAAGATCAGCGCGAAGAGCCCGGCGCTGATGAGCGCCACTCCGCGTAGGTCGAGACCGCGGGCGCCGGTCGCACGCGTTTCTGGCACGAAGCGAGCCGCCGCGGCGAGCGCGAGCAGACCGATCGGCACGTTGACCAGGAAGATGAATCGCCACGCGCCTCCGCCCACGGCATTGCCGACGATCAACCCTCCCGCAAGACGACCGAACACGATCGCGATTCCCGCAGACGCTGCAAAGACTCCGAAAGCCTTGGCCCGCTCGGCTGCGGGAAAAACCGCGGTGATCATCGAGAGACCCTGCGGGAACAGCATCGCCGCCGTGAGTCCCTGCCCCAGCCGCGACGCGATGAGCATCGTGGGTGTCTGAGCGAGCCCGCTCAGCACCGACGTCACCGTGAATCCGACGACGCCGATCATGAAGAGCCGGCGGCGGCCGAAGATGTCACCGAGGCGGCCACCGGTCACCAGCAGGATGGCGTACGCGAGCTGATAGCCGGCGACCACCCACTGGGTGTCGGCATACGTCGCGTTCAGGTTGTTGCGTATCGACGGGATGGCGACGTTGACGATCGTCGTGTCGACCAGCACCATGAATGCGCCAAGCGTCATCACGGCAAGCGCAATCCAGCGTCGCGGGTCGGGCTGCTCCTGAGCGCGCATCGGCGCTCTGGGCGGTGCGGCGACGATCGGTTCGGCGACTGCGGTGGTGGCCATCGAGGTTCTCCTGATGCGGTGGTTCTGTACCGTCACCCCGTAGTCGAACGACGAGGCGCGGGATCGACAGGTGACCGCGACGCGGGCCCTGTCGAATCTGGCGATCCCCGTTCGACTACAAGTGCGGAGCCATACTGGTCAGCACCGGAGAACGTCATGAAGTACCTGTGTCTCGTGTATCCCGCAGAGGAGTTCGCCATCACGCCGGAGGTGGTCTCGGAGTTCCTCAAGTTCCAACGGGCCGCGACCGATGCCGGCGTGTTCATCGACAGCGGCCGCCTGCAACCCGCCGACACGGCGACCACGCTGCGGCTGCAGCACGGCGAAGCGGTGCTCACGGACGGTCCCTTCGCGGAGATCAAGGAGCACGTCGGTGGCTATGTGTTGCTCGACTGCGCCGACCTCGACGAGGTCATCACGTGGGCGAGCACTCTGCCCGGAGTGCGCGACGGCGCGGTCGAGATCAGGCCGCTGCTGAAGGTGGCGCCGCGCTGACGGTCGACCTCGATGCGATATTTCGCGCCCACTGGTGGGCGGCCGTTGCCAGCGTCTCGCGCCTCGTCGGCGACCTCGATGTCGCCGAGGACGCGGTCCAGGATGCGTGCGCGGCGGCGCTGGATCAGTGGGCCGGGACCGGAGTGCCGGCGAACCCGCGAGCGTGGCTGGTGGGCACGGCGCGACACAAAGCTCTCGACCGTCTGCGCCGGGAATCACGGCGGACGGAGCTCGAGGCCGCGGCGGTGAGGGATGTCGATGGCCGCGAGCCACCGGACGCGACCGTCAGTCGCGACGATGAGCTCAGCCTGATCTTCATGTGCTGCCACCCGGCACTCGATTTCGGGGTCAGGGTGCCGCTGACACTCCGGGCCGTCGGCGGCCTGACCACCGCAGAGATCGCAGCGGTGTTCCTGGTGTCCGAGGCCACCATGGCCCAGCGTCTGGTACGAGCGAAGCGCAAGATCCGCGAAGCGGGCATCCCGTTTCGTGTGCCGCCGGCGGACGCGCTGCCGAAGCGCCTCGGTGACGTGCTTCGGGTGATCTATCTGATCTTCACGGAGGGCCATCGCGCTTCAACCGGCACGCTCCTGGTCCGCGCTGACCTCTGCGATGAGGCGATCCGTCTGGCCAGAGTGCTGCTCGAGCTGCTGCCCGATGAGCCGGAGGTGGCCGGGCTGCTCGCGCTGCTGCTCCTGGTCGACGCGCGCCGCCCCTCGCGGCTCGACGAGCGCGGGGAGCTGATCCTGCTCGCCGACCAGGACCGGACGCGCTGGAACCGCGACGGCATCGACGAGGGCGTCGCTCTCGTCGATGCGGCGGCGCGTCGACGGCGGCCTGGGACGTATCAAATCCAGGCCGCGATCGCCGCCTGTCATTCGACGTCGCCGCACGCCGAGGCAACCGACTGGCGGCGCATCGCGTCGCTCTATGGAGAGCTCGTCCGGTTCGAACCCACACCGGTGGTCGAGGCGAACCGCGCTGTCGCGGTAGCCATGGCCGAGGGCCCCGAGGCGGGGCTGGTGATCCTCCACACCCTGGCAGGCAACGCGCAGATGGAGCGATGGGCCCAGCTCCACATTGCCCGCGCCGACCTGCTCGCCAGGCTGCAACGGGATGACGAGGCGGTCGTCGCCTACCAGCGCGCGCTCGAGCTCGAACCGCCGCCGGCTGAGCGCGCATTCATCGCTGAGCGCATCCGCATCCTGACGTCGCGTCCTCCGGCTCGCTGACGGCTCCGAGATATTCTCCGAAGGTCGTGCATCAAATCTTCGATCGTGGCGCGGTGCTCTTCGTCGCGCTGGCAGCTGCGCTGTGGGCCAGCGACCCGTACTTCCGGCCTGCGCTCGCACATCAGCTCTCGGCGAGCCAGATCGTCCTCGTCGAGGATGCACTGATCACGCTGTGTTTTCTGCCGGCGATACCGCGTGTGTGGCGTGAGGCGGCCCGGCTCTCGCTGCGCGACTGGCTGGCGCTCGGCGCGGTGGCGTTGGGCGCACAGGCCTTTGCGACGGTGCTGTTCACCCATTCGCTGAGCTACGCGTTTCCGGCCGGTGCTGCGCCCGACCTCAACGTGGAGAACGAGGTGTACCTCCTGTATCTACTCCAGCCGCTGTTTGGCGTGGCACTGGCACGACTCGTCCTGGGCGAGCGCCGCAAACCCTACTTCTGGGCTCTGGCAGCTCTCGCCCTCGCCGGCGTCTACCTGATCGTCTTTCCGGTGAATCCGCTGGTCCCCTTCGCCTCGATTCAGCACGGCCAGCTCATCGCGGCGTTGTTCGTTCTTGGTGCGGTCTTTCTGTGGGCGTGCGGGACGGTGTTCGGGCGCTATGCCCTATCGGATGTTTCCTTCGTCACCACGGGTGCCATGCGATTCGGGCTCGCGCTTCCCGCTCTTTTCATCCTCAACCTTGTCAGCCACGGACCTGCAGGCTTCTCGGGCTTCTCGCTGGGTCAGATCCCGAGCTTCCTCGGCATCGCGCTCATCCCCGGCCTGCTGGCCATGCTCCTGTACTACCGCGCGCTGTCGAGGACACCCGCGTCGCTGGCCACCGTGGCCGAGCTCGCATATCCGTGCACACTGTTTCTTGTGTTCTCCTTGCCCGCGCCGGTCGGCCTGGGTGCTCCGCTGCAGCGTATGCAGATCGCCGGTGCGATCCTGCTGGTGGCCGCCGTCACCGCTCTGAATGTGGTCAAGCGGCGAGACGTGATCCGCGCTCCCCGACGACAGGCACTGATGGTGCCGACCGACGAAGTCGCCTAAGGGGTTGCGGTGTCGTCGTCAACCTGGATCGTCGTTCTCATCAAGGACTTCGGCGCCGCCAAGACCCGTCTCGCATCGGTGCTCGCGCCGGAGGCACGCCGGACGCTGGCCGTGGCGAATGCTCGGCGGGCGCTCGATTCCGCGATGCAGGTCGCCCCGGCACTCGCGGTCTGCGGCTCGATCGAAGCGGCGGAGACCGCCACCGCGTGCGGTGCGAAAGTCATCGTCGAGGGGTCGCCCGGCGGTCAGAACGCGGCCGCGGCCCTCGGTCTCGCGGCAACGGCATCGCGTGGCGGCGATGCCGCGCTCATCCTCAGCTCCGATCTTCCATTGGTGGACGCGGCGGCCCTGGACGAGCTCCTTGCGCATGCTGCGGCGGTTGCCGGACCGCTCGCCGTCGCCGCGGCCGCGCTGGGACGTCACGGGACCAACGCGCTGTACCTCCGGCCGCTGAGCGATTTCGAGCTTCAATTTGGCGACCAGTCGCTGTGGCGCTTCGCCGCCGAGGCGCGGCGGCGAGGACGCGCGTTCATCGTTCATGACGATCGGCGGCTCGCTCTCGACATCGATGAGCCGTCTGACGTGGTGATGTGGGAGCAGCTGCGGGAGACGGCGTGACCATCGCGTTGGAGGCCGTCGAGGGCATGCCCGAGGTGCGCCCAGGTGACGATCTTGGTGCTCTGGTGGCGAGCAGCGCGCCCCGGCTGCAGCAAGGAGACGTGCTGGTCGTCGCGCAGAAGGTCGTGTCGAAGGCTGAGGGACGCCTGCGCGACCTTACGACGGTCGCGGTGTCACGACGCGCGCATCGATTGGCGGCGAGTCTTCCGGCTGACCCACGGATGGTGCAGGTGGTGCTCGACGAAAGCGTGCGCATCGTGCGCCAGGAGCGCGTGCTCATCGTGGAGACACGCCAAGGCTTCATCTGCGCGAACGCGGGAATTGACCGCTCCAACCTCGGGGGCGATGACGTGGTGTCGCTGCTGCCGCTCGACTGCGACCGCAGCGCTCGCCAGATGCAGGAGACCATCGCCGCGATGGCAGGCACCGAGGTCGCGGTCATCATCAGCGATACGTTCGGACGCCCGTGGCGTTTGGGCCTGATCAACGTGGCGCTCGGTGTCGCAGGTGTGCCGGCACTCATCGATCATCGCGGCCACAACGACGACTTTGGGGCCCCGCTTCGGGCCACACTGGTGGCGATCGCGGACGAGATCGCAGCCGCAGCCAGGCTCGTGATGGGAAAGACGCGGCGGGTGCCGGTGGTGATCGTTCGCGGCCTCGACACGTCTGCGAGTCGCTCGGGCAGCGGACGGGACCTCATCCGACGGCGCGAGCTCGACCTCTTTCGATGAGACTCGCGCTGCTCGCTGGTGGCACCGGCGGCGCCAAGCTCGCTGCCGGCTTCGCGGGGCTGCTCTCGCCGGGTGAGCTGACCGTCATCGCGAACACGGCAGACGACGACGAATTCTGGGGTCTCCTGGTGAGCCCGGACGTCGATGCGATCCTGTATCGACTCGCGGGCATGTTCAACGAGCGCTCGGGGTTCGGTGTCACCGACGACACCTTCCACGCGCTCTCCATGCTGCACCGGCTCGGCGAGCCGACGTGGTTCGCGCTCGGCGACATGGACATCGGGTTGCACCTGCTCCGCAGCCGGCTCGTGCACAGTGGCATGCGACTCACCGAGGCAGTTGCTGACATCGCCCACCGGCTCGCCATCGACGCCGCCGTCCTTCCCATGAGTGACGAACCGGTCCGCACGCGCGTGCTGACCGACGACGGAGACCTGGCCATGCAGCGGTGGTTCGTGGAGCAGAAGTGCGCGCCGCCGGTTCGATCGCTTCGCTATGAGGGCATCGAAGCGGCGCAGCCGGCGCCGGAGGTTGTGCAGGCGGTGCACGACGCCGACGCGGTGGTCATCGGCCCCTCGAACCCCGTGCTCAGCATCGACCCCATCCTCACGTTGCTGGCCCCACATCTCGACCGCCGTCGTGTCATCGTCGTCTCCCCCATTGTCGGCGGACGCTCGTTGAAAGGCCCAACAGTGGAGATGCTTCGCGATCTCGGCGAGGAACCCACCACGGCCGGCGTGGCGAAGCACTACGCAAGCGTTGCGGGGACGTTCGTGATCGATCCGGTCGACACCGCGTTACAGGGAGCTATCACGGCGCTCGGAATGCAACCGATCGTATGCGACACCGTCATGGCAGATGCTGAAGATGAGCGCCGGCTCGCGACTGACATCGCGCGCATCGTTGAAGGCTGGGTGGCAGATGGCGCATCCTGAGCTGCGGCTCGGATACAAGCTCTCCGGCGAGCAGTTCGGTCCAAGCGAGCTCGTGGAGCTGGCGGTCGCGGCGGAGGAGCACGGCTTCGACACCGCTGCCGTCAGCGACCACTTTCAACCATGGCGCCACACGGGCGGTCACTCGCCCTTTTCGTTCGCGGTGCTGGGAGCTGCCGGCCAGCGCACGCGCCGGATTGCGCTCGGCACGAGTGTTGTCACACCGACCCTTCGATACCATCCCGCCATCGTCGCCCAAGCGATGGGGACCCTGGGGTGTCTGTACCCTGGTCGAGTCTGGCTGGGCGTGGGAACAGGCGAAGCGTTGAATGAGCTGCCGCTGGCTGCCACATGGCCGGACAGCAAGGAACGCTACGCACGCTTGAAAGAAGCGATCGAGTTGATCCAGCGGTTGTGGCTGGAGGAGCGGGTCACCTTTGACGGCACGTTCTACCGGACGCGCAACGCAACGATCTACGACCGTCCGGCAACGCCAATGCCGCTGTACGTGGCGGCATCGGGGCCATCCGCTGCCCGCCTGGCGGGGCGCGTCGCGGACGGATTGATCTGTACGAGCGGCAAGGGGATGCAACTGTATGCGGAGACGCTGATTCCAGCCGCGCGCGATGCAGCGCAACGCGGCGGCCGTGATCCAGCGATGCTCGATCTGACCATAGAGATGAAGGTGTCATTCGATAGTGACGAACGGCGAGCGTTCGACGACACACGAAACTGGGCAGCGCTGGCACTCACCCCCGAGGAGGAGACCGGCATCGACGACCCGTTGGAGTTGCAACAGTTGGCAGACGCGGTGCCCGCCGCCAAGGCAGCCGGCCGCTGGATCGTCTCGTCGGACCCGGAGGAGCACGTGGAGAAAATCCGTCCCTATCTCGAGCTCGGGTTCACGCACTTGATATTCCACGCGCCCGGCACGGATCAGATGCGATTCCTCGGGCAGTACTCGCGCGAGGTGGTGCCGCGACTCCGTCGCATCGCGGGCTGAAGGCTATCCCTGGGTCGTGGGGCCGCTGCGCTCGATGGCCAGCCGCAGCAGCACACGGCGCTCGCGCTCCATAGCCGCGCGGTAGTCGTCCCAGTCAGGGTGCTCGCCGACCGCGCGGCGGTAGTAGTCGACGAGCGGCTCCATGGCCTCAGGAAGGCTGACGATCTCCACCGGGCCGTCGACCGTGTGCCACTCGCCGAAGAAACGGTCGCTGAGGACGCACACACTGGCATGCGGATCGCGGCGCAGGTTCAACGTCTTCATCGCCGTTTCGCGCGTGCTGATGACGACGCGCGAGTCGGCATCGACCACTACCAACACCGGCGACAACTGCGGGCTGCCGTCGCGACGCCGCGTGGCCAGCACCGCTCGGTGGTTGTGCCTGATGAAGTCGAGCGCTTCCGCGTGCGCTTCGGCAACGGTCACGCCCGCTCCAGAATGATCACCGGAATCTCACGCTCGGTCTTCGTCTGGTATTCGTCGTAGTCGGGCCAGATCGACGTCATGATCTTCCACAGCTCCGGCTTCTCCTGCTTCGAGGCAGTGCGTGCTCGCGCGGCGAAACGGTCGGCCTTGACCTGCACCGAGACGTCGGGATTGGCCTGGAGATTGAGATACCACGCGGGAGGTGTGGGCGCTCCCCCCTTGGATCCCACCACGAGATAGTCGTCGCCCGACCGGCCATAGATCAGAGGCGTGCTTCGTGTCTCACCGGATCTACGCCCGGTGGTGGTGAGGATGAGGACGGGTGCTCCGCGCACCCAGTTGTGCCCCTCCTCGCCGTTGGTCGCGACGTAGCGGTCGACGTGCTCCTTGCCGAACAACATGTCGCTCGCAGTCCTCCATCTATACGATCATCAGACACCACGACTGCCTGCGTGGCGGCTGCCCTCGATCTTCTCAGGTGTGCGACCCTGCAGCGTCCATGGAACAGAGCCTGACCGGCACCGTGGCCCTCGTGACGGGCGCGTCGAGCGGCATTGGCGAAGCTGCTGCGGCCGCGCTGGCGGCGGCCGGCGCGTCCGTCGCCCTCGTCGCTCGGCGAAGGGATCGGCTCGACGGCCTCGCCGCACGCATCCGCGACGAGGGCGGCACCGCCCTCGTCCTTGACGCGGACATTACGGACCAGGCCGCCGCGCACGAGGTCGTCCAGCGCACGATGGAGGAAGCCGGACGCTTGGACATCGTGGTGAACAACGCCGGCCTGATGCTGCTGGGGCGGATCGAAGGTGCTGACACGTTGCGCTGGCGCCAGATGCTCGATCTCAATGTCGCGGCTCTCATGACCTTGTGTCACGCAGCCCTCCCGCATCTCCTCCAGGCAGCACAGAACGAGCCGCGCCACATCGCTGACATCGTCAATGTCAGCAGCGTCGCGGGCCGCGTGGCTCGCGCCGGCAGCGGCGCGTACAACGCGACGAAATGGGCGGTGAACGCATTCAGCGAGGCACTGCGCCAGGAGGTGGCGTCACGCCATGTGCGCGTGAGTCTGATCGAGCCCGGCGCGGTCGACACCGAGCTCGCCTCCCACAACACGGACCCTGACGTGCTGGCGGCGTTGCAGCGTCGCTTCGGCTCGATCGAGCGACTGGCTTCGGCGGACATCGCTGACGTCATCGTGTTCGTCGTCACGCGGCCGTCTCAGGTCGCCATAAACGAATTGCTGGTTCGCCCGACAGAGCAGGCCGACTGACCGAGCCTACGAGTCGAGCTGCCGCCAAGCGCGGCCGTTCCACCCCCAGACGTGCACCGGCTGCGGTCCGAGCTGGGTCGAGGGAGCGACGAAGCCGAACATGAGCAGTTGACCGTGGTCTGCATCGGAGACCTCGGTGTCGAGCTCCACTGACAGCTCCGAGTGGGGCACCGGGGTCCACACGGCACCGCTCCAACTCCACAGGCGTGCAGGGCCTGCGTTGGTCGGTTCGGCGCACAGCAGCAGGCGTCCGCTCGACGGATCCAGCGTCAGGCCGGTCGTGGCGATGGGAGGGACAGCGGGCCACCGGTGCCAGCTGCTTCCATCCCAGCGCCATGCACTGATGCCCACACCGCTTGGCGGTGTCAGCGGACTCACGAACAGCAGTGCACGAGACACCGGATCGAACGCCATCTCACCGGCGATCGGCGTCGTAGGAAGGTCGCCGCCTGTCCGTCGCAACCAGGTGCTCCCGTTCCAGGTCCACGTTTCGCCACCGGTGCCGGTGGTACCCGGTGTCACCAGAACGAGCGAGCGCGCCGCCTCGTCCCAGGCCATCAATGCGCCCTCGATTGCCGACGGACCGTGGCGGCCGGAGTCGAGCTCGCGCCACCCGGTCCCGTTCCATGCCCATGTGTCGTTGAGGAGTGCGCCCGACTCCTCGCGACCGCCGAAGAGCATCACCAGCTCGGTCGACGGGTCGTACGCCGCCGCCGCATGAAAACGTCCCGGCGGACTGATGGACGGCACCGCGTGCGACCATCGACTCCCGTCCCAGAGCCATGTGTCGTCGTAGCTGTCCACGCCGCCGAAAAGCACGACCCGATGGGACGCGCGATCGTCAGCGACGCTGAAACCGAACGCCGACACAGGTCCGTGGGGAACTGGTGTCGGGCTGACTGGCGGAGTCGGCAGCGGCTCCGGCGTCACGCTCACCGGCGCGAAGGGCGCCGGCATCGGTCGCTGCACGAGCGATACGACGAGGCCGAGCGCGCCCGCAACGACGACGACTCCAACCAGCGGCAACGCGCGCAACGGCTATGCGGGCGTCGGTGCGGTCAGATCTCGCTCGCCACCGCGAGCGCCCACCTCGTCGAGGGCGTCGAAAAAGGCTTGCGCTCGTATCGGTTTCGTCAGGTACTTGGAAGCGCCCAGCTTGATGAGCTGCGCCACTCTCGCGCTGGTTGCATCGGCGCTCAGGATGACGACAGGTATGCCGCGCGTCAGAGGGTCTGCCTTGAGCAGACGGAGCACCTCTGTTCCGTCGATGTCGGGCAGGTGCACGTCGAGGAAGATCACATCCGGCTTGCTCGCTTGGGCGAGCTCTACTCCCATCCTGCCGAGCATCGCATTCTGAAGATGCACGCCTTCCCGCGCGCGGCACAGGCTCTCGACAAACTCGGTCATCATCGGGTTGTCCTCGATGTGCAGCACGCTCAGACCGCGACGTGCGCCGTTGGAGCTGGTTCGCCGCGCCTGCTGCTCCGCCACCGGCCGCCCGGTGCCGTCAGCGGATACCGGCGTGTCCGCCGCAAGCGTTATCCAGAAGGTCGTACCGCTGCGACCGCTGGTCAGGCCGATGCTGCCTCCCATTCCCTCGACCAGCGCTTTGGAGAGTGCAAGTCCGAGTCCCGTCCCCTCGCTACCTCGGCGCTCGGCGCCCAGCCGCTGGAACGGTTGAAAGAGAAGAACCTGCTCAGCCTTTGACAGGCCTCGGCCGGTGTCGGACACGAAGATGCGCGCTGTGCCGGCGTCTGCCTGGCGCACCGACACCTCGACCGATTGTCCACCGTACTTCACCCCGTTCGAGATGAGGTTGAGCAGTACCTGCAGGAGCCGCTTTCTATCCCCCTTGACCATGCATTGCACACCGTCGACGTCGCACGTCAGCGACACGCCGCTCCTGTGCGCCACCGACGCCATCATGTTCACCGCTTCTTTGCAGAGCAGCACTGCGTCGATCGGCGTCAACACCAGTGTTTCCTGCCCTGCCTCGATGCGGGCGATGTCGAGGACGTCGTTGACCAGCGACAGCAGGTGCTCAGCCGACCGCATGATCGCGTCGATGTGCGAGCGCTCCTGAGTGGGCAGCTCACCCGCGCTCAGCAAATCCGAGTACCCCATGATCACCGTGAGCGGGGTTCGCAGCTCGTGGCTGAGCCGTGACAGGTACTCGCCCTTGGCGAGGCTTGCCGCCTGCGCGGCGTCGCGAGCCGCTTCGACCAGGCTCAGCGTTCGCTTGCGCTCGGTCGCGTCGCGAACCACTCCGATGGACAGCTCAGCGCGACCAAACCTGACACGCGACGAGGCCCAATCGACGGGAACCTCTTGACCGTCTTTGGTCAGGACCGCCGCTTCACCAAACGCGGAGCTACTGCCGGCTTCATCGATGCTCAGCGTTGTCTGGTCCGTGCGTAGCCGTGCTTCTGGCGTCAGCACCGCCAGGTACGAGTCGAAGGCCTGAAGCTCCTCGAGGCCGTATCCGGTGATCCGGCAGTACGCGTCGTTTGCGTACCGAATGC
>VBGJ01000154.1 GCA_005880445.1 Chloroflexota bacterium
AGGCGCCCCAGCCGCCCGGTGGACACGACGCGCACGTCGTCCACTTCTACGCGCATCACGGTGACATCCCCGACGGGCATGCCGAACACGCTGACGCCGCGCACCTCGAACTCGCCGGGACCGCTCACCTCCTGAACATGCCCGTCGCGCGGGCGGAGCTTCTCAGGATCTGTGACGCCCTCGGTACGCACCACGAGGCTCGCGGCCGAGCGAGCGAGTCCCGGAAGCTGCGCTTGCGGCGGGTCGACCACCACGGTCATCTCGCGGCCGCGTAGCCGTACGCACGACAGGCCGTGGTACGTCAGCTCCATGGCCGCCGCATCCTACGACTGCGCGCTCGGGCTCGTCGAGCCGACGGTCAGCGCGATCGTCTTCGTCACGCCGCCTCTGACGACGGTGAGTGTCACCTGCTGATCCACCGCGAGGCCGAGCGCCACGGCGTCGAAGGGATGGCCGGCGTCCACGGCGACGCCGTTCACGGCGGTGACGACATCGCCCTGCACGAGCCCGGCGACCGACGCCGGACCACCCGCGTCCACCGACAGGATCAACCCACCCTGCGGCAGCATCGCCGCCGCCCCCGTAGCACGATCAAGGATCAACGCCGCCGCGCCGAGCGTGGCGGAGCCCGACGTCGCGCCGCCCGAGGCGAGCTGCACCAGTGCCGCGGCATCGCGACCGGACAGCGCCGCCAATCCGGGTACCGCTCCGCCGGCATCGACCACCACCCCGATGACGACGCCGGCGCCGCTCACCAGGGGCGCGCCGTCCTTCCGGGGATCCGCCGTCGCGTCTACCGAGAGCACATTGCTCAGCTGCGGCTCGCCGTCTGGAAGGCTGAGCGTCCGCCCCGTGCTGCTGACGGTCCCGGTGCTGAGGGTCAGCGCGCCCGGCGGTGCGTGGGCCACCGCGATCGCCAGGTCGCCCACGGTGGCTGTCGTGCCCGCAAATGCCAGCGCCGTCAGGTTCTGCGCACCGACGGCTCGCAGAATCGCAATGCCGTGCGCCGGATCTGCGCGCACGATCGTCGCGGCGAACGCGTGTCCGTCTTCAGTGGTCACGCGCAGCGCCGTAGCGCCGCGGATCGCGTGGATGCTCGTCACGATCAGGCCGTCCCCGCTCGCCACGAAGCCGTCGACGATGCCGGTGTCGCCGGCGATCAACGTCTGCGCGGTCACCGGTCTCGTCGATATCTCCACCACGGATGCGCCCACCTGCTGCGCCAGCTGGATTACGGTGGGGCCGCTCCCGGACGAGCCGCCAGACACGGTGATCGGCTGCGTGATGACGCGCTCGACCGGGCCGAATCGCGCGTAGATGGCCCAGGCGGCGAGCGCGCCACCGATCAGCCCCACGCACGTGCTGAGCGCCACCACGGCAAGAAGTGGCGGCCGGCGCGGCGCGTGCGCCGTCACTCGGGGACGACCGCTGCCCGGCGATTCAGATACCGCACGATCCCTGTCGCGTTGCTGTGCACGCCGTTGAGCACCTCGAACTTCTTGAGCACGTCATCCGGAAGCGCCGCGGGTGCGGTGGCGAAGGCATTCGCGAGCGCCGCGGCCACGGCATCGACTCCGGCGTCCGCGTGCTCCGCCATGGTGCGCTCGGCCACAGCGACCCAGCGGTGCAGTACCTCCTCCGCCTCGGCGAGCGTGTCGTCTGCACGGTCCACCGGGCCGAAATGCGTCAACACGACGCGCTCGGGCTTCAGCTCGCGGAAGCGGCGCAGGCTCGCCGTCGCCTGCTCGAGGTCGAAGTCCGGCGGCGGGGTTGCCGGGCGCAGCACACCGATGTCAGGCAGCTTGACGCCGACCGCGTCTCCGACGAACAACGTGCCGGTCATCTCGTCGAGCACCGCATGATGATGTTTCGCATGGCCGGGCGAGTCGATCATGCGCAGCGTGCGGCTGCCGCCCACGTCGACGCGAAATCCATCGCCCGCAGCCGCGAGCCGGTCCGCGGGTACCGCGTCCATGCGCCCGTACAGTCCGTCGAGCAGCGGCCCATATACACGAGCCGCGCTGTCAATCAAACGCGACGGGTCGACGAGATGGCGCGCACCTTTCTCATGCACCACGACGGTCGCCTTGGGAAACTCGCGTGCCAGGTCCCCGACAGCGCCGGCATGATCGAGATGAATGTGCGTGACGATGATCCAGCGGAGCTCGTCAGGACCGACTCCGGCAGCAGCGAGCGCGTCGCGAACGGTTGCGGTGCTGCTCTGCGAACCGGTCTCCACCAGCGCGGGCTCATCGCCGTCGACGAGGAATCCCGCGGTCATGCCATCCATGCCGCCCAGCCGCGTGTCCAGCTGCCGGATCCCGGGCGCGATCTCGTCCATCCGCGGTCAGCGTACTAGGAGGGCGACGGCGATGGAGTCGGCGAGCTGGTGGATGACTGACCGAGCAACGACTGCACCTTTGCGATGTCGGCCTTCACCTTGTCCTCAGCGGCTCCGAACGCGGTGAAGTTGCCGGCCTTCAGCGCAGCCTGTGCAGCGTTCTCGTCGCTGACCAGCTGGTTCAGCGCGGCGAGCACCTGCTGGGACAGCGAGCCCGATGGAGTGGGCGATGGGCTCGCCGACGGCGACGGAGAAGGCAGAGGTCCGGTGGGCACGCCGGGAGCGAGACCTGGGATCGGCTGGGTCGTGCTGTACAGGGTCTGCAGTGCCGAGGTGAATGAGCCACCCAGCGCAACCGCATTCTGCGTACCGACGATGACGTACTGCAGCACGGGGAAGCTGGTCCCGCTGGTGGTCGAGGCGAGCACGTAGAACGGCCGCACATAGAGGAAGGAGTCGTTGTTGAACGGCAGGATGATGACGTTCCCGAAGACGACCGTTGAGCCCTGCTGCGAGAGGGACGGACCGCCACGAGGTGCGGGTGATTCGTCGTGGTGTAGTCGCACTCCGCGGCAAGCCACGCGGTCATGTTGTTGGCTGCCGTGCCGCTGCCGCTTGCACCAGGTGAGAAGGTTTGCAGCAGCACGAACGACGGCGTCTGGGAGCCGGGAAGCGTCGCCTCCACGTAGTACGCCTGCGTGTTCTGCTGCTGCCCATTGAGCTGTTCCTGGGCCACCTGATACCGGTCGCTCCCGTTGTAGAAGACGATCGGGTCTTTCACATGCACTAGCGAGAACGTCTGCGCCTGCGCCTGGAACAGGTCTTCGGGGTAGCGCAGGTGCGAGCGCAGGTATGCCGGCATCTGGGCAAGTGGCTGCAGCAGTCCCGGATAGATCGCGTTCCAGGCGGCGGTGATCGGCTCGTTGAGGTCGACCGCGTAGAGGGTCGTGGCGCACGTCCTGGCGTCGACCACCGCCTTGACCGCGTTGCGCATGTACGACGTGCCGTCGTTGGTCAGCTGACGCGACTCAGGGAGCAGCCCCGTCTTCACATACGCATCCGCGATCCACATCAGGTGCCCCGACTTGGGGTCGACCACGACGTACGGATCGCCGTCCACCGTGAGCCACGGCGCCAGCGCGTTGATCCGATCCGCGACCGCGCGATGCACCAGGGCGCGACTGTTCTGCGTGACCGAGTTGTTGAGGAAGAGATCGAAGCCGCCGAAGTCGGCGATGGACACCGCGAGCTTGTCGATCGGGTTGTTGACCGGAATGCCAGCCTGGCCGGGACCGGCCTGCGTCGTGTTGTCCGCGCTGCCCGCGGGGTAGTTGAACTCTCGCTGCTGCGTGCCGGACACCACCGGCTGCGTCGTGCTGAGCCCGCAATAGATGCCTGGGTCGGCGCTTGCGTTGCCGTCGAAGTACAGATCGGGGGGAGCCGTCGGCGCGACCTGTGCCATCGGCTGGTGGCCGACGAGGACCTGGGGCTTCCCCTCGAGCGCCACCTGGTTCACCGACACCGCGGTCACGCCGTATCCGTGCGTGAAGTTGAGCGCGCTGTTGACGAACGACGGGTTGGGGATGTCGCCCTCGGCGATCTCCCGTGGGCCGAGCATCACCTCGGTCTGGCCGCCGGTCGCGGGGTCGGCGTACCGGTCGACGGTGATCGTCGGGTACGTCTGGTAGCTGCGGCTGCGGTCGATCTGCGCGAACGTGTCCGGCAGTTGACGGTAATCCTGGATGCGGACGTTGCGCAGGGTGCCCTGGTCCGCCGCCAGGTCCTGCAGCGTCGGGGGATGCGGCGCCCCGAACGAGCGGTTCTCCACCGTTGCGCTCGATCCCGTGTCCTGCAGGTCCCACGCGTACCGGCTGGTGGTCAGGAAGTCGTTGATGGGGGTCATCTGCGCCGACTGCTCGTTCGGTCCGACGCTCGTGCCCTGATAGATCGCCGCCGGGATGCCCTGGGCCAGGCCGGCGACGATCAGCCAGCCGAAGAGAACCCCGCCGAGGGTAATCGCGGTGCCAACCCCCGGGGTACGCCACCGGCGCACGAGCACGACCACGACGGCCGCAGCGAGCAGCAGGGCGACCACCTGCAACCCGCCCAGCACCGGGCGGATCACGTTGCGCTGGGTGGCGTCGAGACCGACGAAGCTGTTCGGCGAGTGGGTCGATGTGGCGAGGTGGTACACGCCGAAGTGCGCGCCGGCCACCGCGAGCAGGAAGATCCCGACCACGCTGATGCCCGCATGCCGGATGGCGACGTGGAGCGCGTCGCGCGCTGTCTTCCCCGGCGGCGGGCTCAGCGGGATCGGCACCTCGTCCGGAGCGTTCTCGATGACGAACGCGACGAACCCCACCGCCAGCGCCCCCAGCAGTCCGAGGATCACGCCGGCCCACACCAGCGCGACAAATGCGTCGATCACCGGCAGCGTGAAGACGAAGAACGAGTAATCGGAGTGGAACACCGGATCGGTCGCGCCGAACGCAGGTGCGTGGAGCCAGACGAGCACCTGCTGCCACGATCCGGCGAGCGCGGCTCCTCCGATGATGCCGGCCAGCAGCGCGATACCGGCGCCCACCCACGTGACGATGCGCGCCGCCCGCGGATCCAGATTCCGAGCCGCGAGCCGCCATCCCACCACGCTGAGACCCACGAGCCCACCGGTGATCGCGAGGCCGATGAGGAAGAGGACGATCTCCGCGACGAACGGGGTCCAGAAGACGTTCGTGTGCCCCAGGCTCTTGTAGAAGAGGTAGTCGGCGCGCAGCCCGAGCAGCCAGCGCGCGAGGAGCACCAGCAGGACGATGCCGACGACGATCCCCGCGATGATCCAGCGCCGCCGCCCGTGTCCTCCCCCCTGCCGCACCACGCGTGGCCGTGGGCGCCGCCGGAAGATCTCTTCCGGGTCGAAGCCGAAGGCGCTCACCCGAGGAGTGTAGCGACGGCTGTGTCGGTCTCCGGCAGCGTCCTGATCAGCGCCGCTGCAGGAGAAGCCGGACGTCGAACGGGTCGCGGCGGCGGCGGATGCGGCGTGTGACCTCGGGCCGGAGCTGGACCATGTACGGCTCCTGGTGCCGCAGCACCTCTTCGATGGCGTCGGCGATCAGCATGCCCGCGTGGATGGTCGGCACCCTCTCGCCGACGGCGTCGGCCATGCGGTCCGTCACCACGGTCAAGTCGAGCTCGTGGGCCTGCTCGAGCAGATTGAGGCAGTCGTCCAGACGGCGCAGCCGCTGCCGCCGTTCGTCCCCTTCCGGCGAGATCATGGGGTCACCCTAGCGCACCTTCGCGCGGAGGGGAATCCCCCCAAGCGCTCGAAACGGAGCGTACGAGCGTCCTCAGAGGGGCAGCAGCACCCTCTCGACCAGCGGCCGGCCGGCGGCGTCCGGCTCTGCCGGCGGACTGTCCGTGCCTGCCGCGTGCACCACGCCCTTGTCGGCCACCAGCGCGTAGTCGTCGGCGGCCGCTGTCACTCGATCGACGGGCCCCCCGGGCGAGACGAGCGCCTCACCCGCAAGCAGCTCCGCGATGGTCAGCATCGTGTTCATCGCGTGTCCTCTCTGTGGCTTGCGTCCGCCCATCCTGACACACATGCGCCGCCTGATGAGTCCTCCAAGCGAGACGTTGATCACCTCTTAACGCGGTCTTCGGCGCGACCTATGCGGAGACGGCAACGCGCCCGCGAGGTCGGGTACGCGCCGGGCGGGCCGCGCGATCGGAGACGGTCGCCACGGCGGCGCTGGGAGCTCCGCGAAGCATGCGCGCCAGATACTCACCTGTGGCGCTCCGCGGATCGGCGGCGACGTCCGCCGGGGTCCCCGCCGCCACCACCTCACCGCCGGCGTCACCTCCGCCGGGACCGAGGTCGATGACGTAGTCGGCGGTCTTCAGCACATCCAGGTTGTGCTCGATGACGATCACCGTGTTGCCGGAGTCGACGAGCCGGTGCAGCACGCTGAGCAGCTTCTCCACGTCGGCGAAGTGCAACCCGGTGGTCGGCTCGTCGAGGATGTACAGCGTGCTGCCGGTGTCGCGCCGGCTCAGCTCGGTGCTGAGCTTGACGCGCTGCGCCTCGCCACCGCTCAGCTGCGTCGCCGGCTGGCCCAGCCTGATGTAGCCAAGACCGACGTCCTGCAGCGTGCGCAGCCGGCGCAGGATGCGCGGCTGATTCTCGAACAGCTTCGCCGCCTCGTCGACGGTCATGTCGAGTACGTCGGCGATGCTCTTGCTCCGGAACTTCACCTCGAGCGCCTCGCGGTTGTAGCGCTTTCCCTTGCACACGTCGCAGAGCACGTAGATGTCGGGCAGGAAGTGCATCTCGATCTTGATCATCCCGTCGCCCGAGCATGCTTCACACCGCCCTCCGACGACATTGAAGGAGAACCGTCCGGGCCGGTAGCCTCGGACCCGCGCCTCGGGCAGCTTCGCGTAGAGATCGCGAATGTCGGTGAAGACTCCGACGTAGGTGGCAGGGTTGCTTCGAGGCGTCCGCCCGATGGGCGACTGGTCGACGTCGATCACCTTGTCGATGTGCTTGAGGCCGTCGATCCGAGCGTGCTTTCCCGGACGCACCTTGGCGCGGTACAGGTGCTGCGCGAGCTTCCGATACAGGATGTCGTTGACCAGCGTGCTCTTGCCGCTGCCGCTGACGCCCGCTACGCAGATGAACGTGCCCAAGGGAAACGCGACGTCGATGCTCTTGAGGTTGTTCGCCTGCGCCGCCCGCACGACGAGGGCATCGCCTGACCCCGGACGGCGGATCATGGGGATGCCGATGCTTCGTTCACCACGCAGGTACTGCGCGGTGATGCTCCGCGGCTCGGCGAGCACCTCATCGAGCGTGCCCGCCGCAACCACGTGGCCTCCATGCTCACCTGCGCCCGGCCCGACGTCGACGACATAGTCCGCGGAGCGGATCGTCTCCTCGTCGTGCTCGACCACGATGAGCGTGTTGCCGATGTCGCGCAGACGCGTGAGCGTGCGGATGAGCTTGTGATTGTCGCGCTGATGCAGTCCGATCGACGGTTCGTCGAGAATGTAGAGCACACCCATGAGCTTGCTGCCGATCTGGGTGGCGAGGCGAATGCGTTGGGCTTCACCTCCACTGAGCGAGGTCGCGGCGCGGTCGATCGTCAGGTAGCTGAGCCCCACGTCGTTGAGAAACCCGAGGCGCTCTCCGATCTCCTTGAGGACCTGCCTGGCGATCACGTGCTCGCGCTCGCTCAGGTGAAGGGTCTCCAGGCGCTGGAGGGCTGCCACGATGCTGTTGGCGCAGAAGTCGGCAATGCTCATGCCGTCGATGGTCACGGCCAGGTACTCGGGCTTCAGCCGCTTGCCGTCGCAAGCGGGGCACGGCTTCTGCATCATCAGTCGCTCGATGTCCTGCTTGACCCAGTCCGAGTCGGTCTCGCGATACCGGCGCTGCAGGTTGTTGATCACACCCTCGTAGCCGGCGTCGAAGCTCCGGGTGTGGCCACTGTGGGTCACGTACCGCATGCGCACCGTCTCGTCTTTCGGCAGCCCATACAGGACGAGGCGCTGCTCCTTCGCGGTCAGCTCCTCCCATGGCACGTTGAGGGGAACGCGAAACTTCCGGCAGACGGTATCGAGCACCTCCATGAGCCAGTGCTGTGATGGCCCGCGCGTCCACCCCGAGAGCGCTCCCTCGTTGATGCTGAGCGTCGGGTCCGGCACCACGGCGTCCGGGTCGACCTCCATGCGCATGCCGAGGCCGGTGCAGACCGCGCACGCACCGTGCGGGTTGTTGAACGAGAAGTTGCGCGGCGCGGGCTCTTCCATCGAGATCCCGTCGTAGACGCACGCGTACTCCTGTGAGAAGAGCATCTCCTCGACCCCGGCGTTCTGGTCTGCGGGAACGAGTAGGATCAGCCCGTCGCTGAGCTTCGCGGTCTGCTCGAGCGAGTCGTTCAGCCGCGAGCGAAGGTCGGGCTCGATCACGACCCGGTCGACCACGATCTCGATGTCGTGCTTGAAGTTCTTGTCGAGGACGATCGACTCCGACAGATCAAGCACCGCGCCGTCCACACGGGCGCGCACGAATCCCTTCCGCCGCGCCTCGTCGAAAACGTCGCGATGCTCGCCCTTGCGGCCCTGCACCATGGGCGCGGTGACCAGCAGGCGCGTCCCCTCCGGCAGTGCCAGCACCTGGTCGGCGATCTGCTCGATGGACTGCCGTCCGATCTCTCGACCGCACTTCGGACAATGCGGGTGACCGATGCGCGCGTAGAGCAGACGCAGGTAGTCGTAGATCTCGGTGACGGTGCCGACGGTCGAGCGCGGGTTCTTGCTGGATCCCTTCTGGTCGATCGATATCGCCGGGCTGAGGCCGTCGATGTGATCCACATCCGGCTTCTCCATCTGACCCAGGAATTGCCGCGCATACGCACTCAGCGACTCCACGTAGCGTCGCTGACCTTCGGCATAGATGGTGTCGAACGCCAGCGATGACTTACCACTGCCCGACAGACCGGTGATGACGATCAGGCGGTCGCGCGGCAGGGTGAGGTCGATGTTCTTGAGGTTGTGCTCGCGCGCGCCATGGATGGCGATCTGATCGTTGGGCATTGACCCTCTAGCGTACCCAAGTCCGCGGGGCGGACAACAAGCCGCTTGAGCCCCCCGGACGGTTACTCGGCGGGCGCCGCGCTCCCCGTGGCCGCGCCGGCGGCGGCCTCGGCCTTCTCCTTCTTCTCGCGACGTCCCGGTTTCGGGACCAGCCGCATCTTCACCTCGCCGTCGGCGAGCTCGACCAGCACTTGGTCGCCCGGACCGTGCTTGAGGCGAAGCAGCTCCTCGCTCAACGGATCCTCGATGACACGCTGAATCACGCGGCGCAGTGGGCGCGCGCCATAGATCTTGTCGAAGCCCTCCTCGACGATCTTCTCCTTCGCCTCATCGGCGACGGTGAAGACGAGCTCTTGCGCGGCGAGATGCTCCGCCACCTTGGCCAGCATGAGGTCGACGATCGTGCGCATCTGCTCGTGTGTCAGCCGCTGGAACACGACCACGGCGTCGACCCGGTTGAGGAACTCTGGACGGAACTGCTTCTTCAGGTCGTCCATGATCGTGTCGCGCATCTTGGAGTACTCGGCCGAAGTCGAACGCTCATCCGGAACCGCCGGCTGGAACCCCAGCGACATGTTCAGCTTCAGGTTGGACACACCGAGGTTGCTGGTCATGATGACGATGGTGTTGGAGAAGTTGACCGCCTTGCCCTTGGCGTCGCTCAGACGCCCGTCTTCGAGGATCTGCAACAGCATGTTGAAGACCTCGGGATGCGCCTTCTCGATTTCGTCGAACAGCACGACGGAGTACGGGCGCCGGCGCACTGCCTCGGTGAGCTGACCACCCTCGTCATACCCGACGTAGCCCGGAGGCGAGCCGACCAGGCGCGCGGTGGAGTGCCGCTCCATGAACTCGCTCATGTCCAGGCGGATGATCGCGTCCTCCTTGTCGAACAGGAACGCAGCCAGCGAGCGCGCCAGCTCCGTCTTGCCCACGCCGGTGGGGCCCAGGAACATGAACGAGCCGATGGGCCGCTTCGAGTCTTTCAGTCCTGCGCGCGCGCGGCGGACCGCCTGCGACACGACCTTGACCGCTTCGTCCTGACCGACCAGCCGCTTGTGGATCTCGTCCTCCATGTGCAGCAGGCGCGACGTCTCCTCTTCGACCAGGCGCGATACGGGCACGCCGGTCCACGACGAGATGATCTCCGCGATGTGCTCCTCGGTCACCTCGGGCACGGTCTGCCCGAGCTCGTCACGCCACTTCATCTCCTGGGAGACGTACTTGTCCTGGAGCTTCTTCTCCTTGTCGCGGAAATTGGCAGCCGTCTCGTAGTCCTGCGCCGCGATCGCCTCTTCCTTCTGCATGCGCAGATCACGGATCTCGCGCTGCATCTCTCGCAGGTCCTCAGGGGTGGTGGTCAGCTTCATGCGCACCCGCGCGCTGGATTCATCGATGAGGTCGATAGCCTTGTCGGGCAGCGACCGGTCGCTGACGTAGCGCACCGAGAGCTCCGCTGCAGCTCGCAAGGCGTCATCGGTGATGTTCACCCGATGGTGCTTCTCGTACAGCGAGCGGATGCCGTGCAGGATGTCGATGGTCTCGGCCAGGCTCGGCTCGTCGACGAACACCGGCTGGAACCGCCGCTCGAGCGCCGCGTCCTTCTCGATGTACTTGCGATACTCGTTCAACGTCGTCGCGCCGATGCACTGGATCTCGCCGCGTGCGAGCGCGGGCTTGAGGATGTTGGCGGCGTCGATGGCTCCCTCGGCGGCGCCGGCGCCCACCAGAGTGTGGAGCTCGTCGATGAAGAGCACGACCTCGCGCGACTGACGGATCTCGTCCAGGATCTTCTTGAGACGCTCCTCGAACTCACCGCGGTACTTGGTGCCGGCGACGAGCGCGCCCATGTCCAGCGTGAGCACACGCTTGCCCATCAGCGACTCGGGGATGTTGCCCAGCACGATCTGCTGCGCCAGGCCCTCGGCGATCGCGGTCTTGCCCACGCCGGGCTCGCCGATGAGCGCCGGATTGTTCTTCGTGCGCCGGCTGAGGATCTGCACCACGCGCTCGATCTCCATGGCGCGACCGATGACAGGATCCAGCTGGTTCTTCAGCGCGAGCTCGGTGAGGTCGCGGCAGAACTGGTCGAGCAGCGGCGTCTTGGAGGGCTTCTTCTGCGCCTCCTTCGTCTCCTCCTCGAGACCGGACTCGTGCAGCAGGCGCTCGATCTCGCCGCGCACCTTCTCCAGGTTGGCGCCGAGGTCTTCGAGCACGTGCGCGGCGATGCCCTCACCCTCGATGAGCAGCCCGAGCAGGAGGTGCTCCGTGCCGACGTAGTTGTTGCCCATCCGGCGCGCCTCTTCGAAGGAGATCTCGATGACCTTCTTGACGCGCGACGTCGGGATGATCTGCTGGATGATGATCCGCTCGTTGCGGCCGAGCACGGACTCGATGGTGCTGCGCACCTTGTTGATCTCGACACCGAGGTTGTTCAGAACCTTGGCGGCGAGTCCCTCACCCTCGCGCAGCAGCCCCAGCAGCAGGTGCTCGGTGCCGATGTACGAATGGTGCGAGCGCTCCGCCTCTTCCTGGGCAAGCGTGAGGACTTTCTTCGCTCGTTCGGTGAATCGCTCGAAGGGGTACAACGGTGGCCTCCGCCCCGCCGGCCCCCCCGAAGATGGAAGGGGTCAGTCCCGGGCAGCTGGGAACGTGACCATTATGCCCGGGCCGCGCACGAGCTAAGCAACTTTCCAAATACGGCCCGGTACCCCGGACGCAACGGCCACATCCCTCCGCGGATGTGCTAGAGGGCTCAGCTGCCCGGCTCTTCCTCGGGCGCCACCACCGGCGCCGGCTCGGTCTCGGGTGCAGCCGTTTCTGACTCAGCGTCGGAGGTCACCATGCCGTTCGGGCTCGCATCCTCAACTTGCTGCACCGGCTCCGTCGCTCCACTCGCGGCCGGGGCCGGCGACTCCTCCTCGTCCTCGTCGTCTTCAGGAAAATCGTACGAAGGCGGCTCGTACACGCCGCCCTCACCCGTCGGCCCGCCCCCATGGAGCTGGCGCAGCGACAGGCTGATGCGCCGGCGCACCTTGTCGGCGCTGAGCACCATGACGTCGACCTCGTCGCCGACCTTGAGCACGTCTTCCGTGCGGTCGACGTGATCCCACGAGAGCTCGCTGATGTGCAGCAGCCCCTCCACGCCGTCGGCGATCTGCAGGAACGCGCCGTACTTCTTCGTCTTGGTGACGACCCCACTCACCGCCTTGCCGGGGGCGAAACGCTGCTCGATCGTCTCCCATGGGTCATCCGACATCTGGCGCAGTGACAGGCTGATGCGCGACAGCTCGGCGTCGAGCTTGATCACCTTGACGCGCACCTCATCACCGACGTTGAGCACGTCGCTCACGTTGTTGATGCGGTCCCAGGAGAGCTCGCTGATGTGGATCAGCCCGTCCGCGCCCCCGAGGTTGACGAAGGCGCCATACGACGTCACACCGCTCACCTTGCCCGTGACCACGTCGCCCATCTTCAACTTCTCGAAGAGCTCTTCGCGCTGACGGGCCCGGTCCTCATCCTGCGCCGCACGCTGCGACACGATGAGACGATTGCGCTTCCGGTTGACCTCGAGGATCTTGACCGGAATCTTCGTCCCGACCAGCTCCATCAAGTTGCCTGAGAACTGTCGTGCCACCTGGCTGCTGGGCAGAAACCCGCGCAAGCCCATGATGTTGACGATCAGCCCACCCTTGTTCTGTTCACGCACCTCGGCGTCGAGGATCTCGCCCTCTGACTCCTTCTGCGCCACCGCCTGCCAGATGCCCTCGGCACGGGCCTTGCGCAGGCTGAGGACGACATTCCCTTTCTCGTCCTCCGGCTGGATGATGTAGACCTTGACCTGATCGCCGGGGTTGAGCGAGACCTGCTGCTCGCCGCGCGCCGACAGCTCACGGTTCGAGATGACACCTTCGCTCTTCGCGCCGATGTCAACCAGCACCTCGTCGGGATCCACGCGGACCACCACGCCATCGACGATGTCGCCATGGGCCAGTGCCCGAATCGAGTTTTGATCCTCCTTGAGGAGGTCCTCCATCGTGAGGGTCTCGGGCTCCTGGATGGCTGTCGGGGTCAAATGTCTCCTTTGTGCCGTTTGGTCCTCGCGCGAAGCGCGGCCGGCGGTCCACGCCGCCGTGATACGGGCCTGCCACCCGTGAACGCGATCGCACCTGGGGCCTCACTGGGGCGCGTTTGCTCCATTGCCACTGCGATCGTGGCGAGTGTACCACCGCTGTCAGTCGTCGAATCGTTGCAACGCGTTGGCGGCGGCGCGACAGTGCGATCAGAGGGCGCGTCGCACAGCCGTGGGACGCTGCCGTCGCAATGCGGGTCACCATCACTTGCGAGGACTGCGGCGAGCGGCACCGCCTCGAGCGGCGCGTCAGCGAGCCGGGACCCATCTGGATCATCTGCCACAACTGCGAGCTGCCGCTGCAGGCGCTGCTCGAGGGGCCGATCGCGGCCGAGACCGCGTCCGAGCCGTCGCCGGCGCCGGTGCGCCCCTCGGCCTGGTCCGGAGTCCTCGACTTCTCCAGCGCGGCGTAGCCGCAGACGGGACCGCCGGGCGAAAGCCGGCCCTCCCCCTCTCGCCTGTCGCTGGATTACGCTGTAGGTGATGGCGACCACCACCGCCCCCGCCCCGGTCAAGGACCCGGCCCGGCGAGAGCGAGTCAGCCGCGAGTTCGGCTGGAACGTGCTCGTCTGGAACGACCCCATCACCCTGATGTCCTATGTCGTCCTCGTGTTTCGCCGGCTCTTCGGCTACGACCACGAGACCGCGACCCGGCTGATGCTCCAGGTCCACAACGAGGGCCGCGCGGTGGTGGCGACGCAACCGCGCGAGCAGGCCGAGGTCTCGGTGGCCCGCCTCCACGCGTTCGGTCTGCAAGCCACGCTCGCGCGCCCCTGACCTCACCGTGGCACAGGTGCTCCGGCGACGGGGTCGCATCCAGATGAAGCTCGACTCGCGAGAGCGCGAAGCACTCGCAAGCATCCTCGACCAGCTCACGCCGCGCGTCGCCGGAACCCTGTCCGCGGGCCGTCGAGCCTACGACGACCCCACGCTGCAGGCCGAGTACGACCGCTGGGTGCGCCCCGAGGTCGAGCACGGCCGGGAGGCCGACATCGACGTGGTGCGTAGCGGGCTCTCCAGCGGCGAAGACACCCTGCCCCTCACCGAAGCTCAGGCGCTGTGCTGGCTGCGGGCCTTCAACCACCTGCGCGCCGCCGCGGGCGAGATCCTCGGCATCGACGCCGACGGCTGGGAGGAGCAGACCGACGCCGCCACCCGTGCGCGGCCCGAATTCGGCATCCTCATCGCCCTCGGCTGGATCCAGGAAGAGCTCGTCGCCGCTCTGGAGTCCTAGAGCTCAGTAGCGCGTGACCTTCATCGAGAAGTCGAGCGCGCTGGCGGAATGCGTGAGGGCTCCGACGCTGATGTAGTCGGCGCCGGCGAGCGCGTAGGCACGCGCGTTGGTCACCTGGACGCCGCCGCTCACCTCGACCACCGCGCGGCCGCGGATGATCTGCATCGCCTCGCGCACCTGGCCGCAGGAGAAGTTGTCGAGCAGGACGCGGGGGGCCTTGTCGGCGAGCGCCTGCTCCAGCTCCTGCAGGTTGCTCACCTCGACGATGAGGTCCGCTTCGTCGGGATAGGCCTTGCGCGCCGCACGCAGCGCCGGGCTGATCCCGCCGACCAGCGCGAGGTGCGTGTCCTTGACCAGCACCGAGTCCCAGAGGCCCATGCGGTGGTTGACGGCACCGCCCATGCGAGTCGCGTACTTCTCGAACCCGCGCAGCCCGGGAGTCGTCTTCCTGGTGTCGAGGATCTTGGTTTTCGTGCCCTCCACCGCTTTGACGAATCGCGCGGTCGTGGACGCGATGCCACTGAGATGTTGGAGGAAGTTCAGACCGACGCGCTCGCCCTTGAGGATGCCCCGAGCCGGACCGTGCAGCCGGGCGACGATCTGGTCCTCCTGGACCTTCTCACCATCCTTGACCTTCGCGTCGAACTGGATGCGCTCGTCGATCAGCTGGAAGACACGCTGCGTGATGCTGAGTCCCGCGATGACACCATCCTGCTTGCAGACGATCTTGCCCCGACACGTCGTGTCCGCGGGGATGACGGCGTCGGTGGTCACGTCACCGGGACCGATGTCCTCCGCGAGCGCAGCAGCGATGATGGTATCGATCGTGTCAGGGGCGAGCGCATCGGTGATCGGCTCAAACGTCGTGGTCAAGGTGTGCTCCTTCATCCTTGTGCATGACGAGCGAGCCATGCCATTGGCCGGTGCAGTCCGGAAAATCCATACGCAGGTGACATCCGCGGCTCTCCTCGCGCGCGAGCGCGGCAGCGCAGACGAGTGACGCGGCGGTTGCCGCCGCGCGCAGACGTGTCGCTTGCAGTGACGAGTCGCCGTCGCAGTCCGCGGCGATGCCGTCGCACACCGACGCTGCCTGGTGGAGCCCGTCCGCGTCGCGCACGACGCCGGCACCCTCCCAGAGCGCATCCTCGAGGGCCTGCCACCGTGGCCGGGGGTCGATCGACGGCGATGCCGCGCGACCACCGTCTCCGCCTACCGGCGGCGGAGGAGCCTCACCGATGTCGGTGAGCGCGGACTCGGCGGCGCGGCGCCCGAACACCACAGATTCGAGCAGGCTGTTGCTCGCCAGACGGTTGGCGCCGTGCACCCCGCTCGACGCCGCTTCGCCGCAGGCGTAGAGGCCGTGAACGCTCGTCGCCGCGCGCAAATCCGTGCGCACACCGCCGATGGTGTAGTGAGCTGCCGGTGCGATCGGAATCAGGTCTCGCGTGATGTCGATGCCGTACTCGAGGCACGTGCGATGGACGCCCGGGAACCGGACCGTGGCGCGCGCACCGATCGGCCTGCAGTCCAGGAACACGTGCGACGCGCCGCTGGAGCGGAGCTCATCCCAAATGGCCCGGGCGACGACGTCCCTGCCGCCGAGCTCACCGTCCACATGCTTCTCGAGGACGAACCGTCTTCCTTCCTGATTCCGAATCACCGCCCCCTCTCCACGCACCGCTTCGCTGATCAGAAAGTGCGGTGCACGGTCGAGGGTGAGCGCAGTGGGATGGAACTGCATGAACTCCATGCCTGCGAGCTCTGCGCCGGACTCATACGCGAGCGCGAGCCCGTCACCGGTCGCCGACGGCGGATTCGTCGAGTTCCGCCACAACCGCGCTGCCCCGCCACTGGCGAGCACGACCGCCCGAGCGGCCAAGTGATGCACCACACCGTTGTCGGCGTCGATCATCTCCACGCCCACGCAGCGGCCCGCATTGTCGACACTCAAGCGCGTCACCTGGGCATGCTCGAGCACGCGCACACCAGAGGTGCGCACACGGCGTATCAGCACACTCTCGATCTCGAGTCCAGTGCCGTCACCGCGCGCGTGGACGATGCGCGCTCGTGAATGCGCGGCCTCGCGACCCAACGATAGCTCGCCATCCTGTGTGTCGAACACCACACCCCATTCGGCCAGCTGACGAATGCGCTCGGGACCTTCCTCGACGAGCACGCGCACTGCTTCCGGATTGCTCAGCCCGCGACCGGCTGCCATGGTGTCGTCGTAGTGGCGTTGCACGCTGTCGTCGCTGGCTATGGCGGCCGCGATGCCTCCCTGTGCCCAACGGCTGCAACCGTCGTCCAGCTCACCCTTGGTGAGCAGGGCCACGCGCGCACGCGGCGCGGCGGTGAGCGCTGCACACAGTCCAGCGATGCCGCTCCCGATGATGATGACGTCGAACGCATTTCGCGCGGTGGTGAACTCGGCCGCGATGTTCAGTGGAGTACGCCCAAACTGCGCAGTCCTTCGTAATCGAGAGCCGCCCGTGTCACGGTGGCACGGTGGATCTCCGATCTCATGAGGACCCGTTGCATTCTTGTTGTGGCGCGCCGCAGACGAGAGGCGCCTCGTCGACCCCCAGGCGCAATGTATCGATCAGCCGAGTGCTTCCTATGGTAGCAGCCACCAGGATTTTGCATCCTGGGCCTGCGATTTCAACATCCGTGAAGCCATCAGGCTCGACCAGCGCGACGTAGTCGATGTCGAGACCAGCGGTCTCGAGCGCTGCGCGCACCGGCGAAAGCAGCTCCAACGCGGCCCGCTGTCCCGCTCCGAACCGGCATGCCGCGGCCGCCAAACCGGCCGGGATGGCGCCGGCACGAGCGCGCTGGCCGGCATCGAGATACGCGTTGCGACTGGACAGCGCGACGCCGTCCGAGTCACGAACGGTCGGGCATTCGATAACCGCCACACCCGTGTCGAGGTCCGCCGCCAGGCGGGTGACCATCGCGCACTGCTGCGCATCTTTGGCGCCGAAATACGCGCGGTCGGGCCGGGCCGCGACGAACAGCTTGGTGACCACCAGGGCGACGCCGTCGAGGTGCCCCGGCCGGCTCACGGCCTCCAGACTGCCGCCGAGCGTGCCCTGGATGTGCACAGACGTGATGCCGCCGGGCGGATACATCGCCTCGGCTGACGGCGAGAAGGCGGCATCGACGCCCAGCTGCTCCAGCGCACTCAAATCGGCGTCCAGGGTGCGCGGATACGTAGCGTAGTCCTCAGTCGGGCCGAACTGAGTCGGGTTGACGAAGATACTGACCACAACGCGATCGCACTCTGCACGCGCTCGGCGTACAAGACTGAGATGTCCCTCGTGGAGCGCGCCCATGGTCGGCACCAATCCGACGCTCATCCCGGCGGCGTGACACCGCAGCGACCAGCGGCGCAGTTGGTCGGGCGTCGCGAGACGGACCAGCCGGTCAGTGGAACGAGTGGGCATCGTCGGGAAAGGTTCCCTCGCCTACCGCTGCAGCGAATGCCCGGGCGGCGCCGACAACCTGGTCACCGACGTCGGCAAATGTGCGGGCGAACTTCGGTAGCGAGCCGCGGGTGTGCGGGGTGATGCCGAGGAGGTCGTGCAGGACGAGCACCTGCGCGTCGCAGTCGGGTCCAGCGCCGATGCCGATCGTCGGGATGGTCAACATGGCGGTGATGCGGGCCGCCAGATCGCGCGGCATCCCCTCGAGCACGATGGCGAAGGCGCCGGCGCGCTCCAGGGCGATGGCGTCGCTGACGATCTGCTCCCGGGAGTCTTCCGTCCTGCCCTGGACGCGCATGCCGCCAAATGCATTGACCGACTGCGGCGTGAGGCCCAGGTGGCACATCACCGGAATGCCCCGCTGGGTGAGGCGGGCGACGAGATCGAGGACCCAGCCGCCCTCCACCTTGACCGCGTGCATTCCCGCTTTCAGGAAGTCCACCGCCGCGGCGACTGCCGCGTCACATCCGGATTGGTACGTCCCGAACGGCATGTCACCCACGAGGAGCGCGTCGGGCGCCCCGCGGGCGACGGCGCGAGCATGGTGAAGCATCTCGGCCATCGACACGGGAAGCGTGTTCGCGTAGCCAAGGACGTTGTCGGCGAGCGAGTCGCCGACGAGGATCACGGGAATCCCGGCCTCGGTGAGCAGCCGTGCGGTCGGCCAGTCGTAGGCGGTGAGCATGGCGAATCGCCGCCCCTCGCGCTTCGCCGTGGCGAGGTCGTTGATGGTGACGCCCACGATCACGCCACCTGGGGCATCGGCGCGACGGCGAGGCCCAGTTCGGCGACGTCGCGGCCGGCCAGGCGGGCCGTTTCGACGGCGAGCATCACGTACAGGTCGCGGGCATCGGGATACGGCGCCAGCGCCCGCAGGTGAGCGGCGATCGTGGCGGCGTCGCCGCGCACGGCGGGGCCGGTCAGCGCTGCAGCAGCGTCACCGGCCCTCGCGTTGGCAGCCGTGCCATGCAGCAGCGCGGTGAGCGCCGGCCGTGCCACGTCGCGCGCGACCCCCGCCGCCTCGAAGAGCGCGACCGCACGGTCCAGCAGCGCCACCGAGCCGCTGGCGACGAGCACGGCGGCGGCGTGGTACACGGCTCGGCCGCTCTCGGGCACGACGATGCGCTGGCCGCCGAGCGCATCGACCAGCTGCAACAGATCGGCCTCCAGGTGCCCGTCCGCCTCGACGCGGAAATACGAGCCACGGAGCAGATCAGCGCTACCCGCGCCGGCAAGCGCCTGCAGGGGATGCAGGACGCCGACGTCGGCGCCAATCCGGCGCAACGCGCCGAGCGCCTCGGGCCCGAGGCTGGCCGCGCAGTGCACCACGGAGTGTTCTCGCAGCGCCGGGCCGCGGGCTGCGATCTCCGCGGCGACGACACTGATGACGCCGTCGGGCACGGTAAGGAAGGTCAGATCCGCAGACCGCACCACCGCGAGCGGAGTCGATCTCAAGCCTGCACCGACCGATGCCGCAAGCCTGCCCGCGCCGGCTGGATCTCGGCTCGACACCGCAACCACGCGATAGCCGGCACGCGTCGCGGCTAGGGAGAGCGCAGTGCCGGCGCGTCCCGCCCCCACCACGCCGAGCGTAGGCGCACCCACGCGCGCGGCGGTGTCCTTCACGTCTCGGTCACTCCTGGATCCAAGCGCTTTTCCACCTGGCCCGTTGCGGGTCAGCCTGCTCGAAGTGTACGCGCGTCCCTCGGCGCTCGGCATGCGGGAGCGACTTCCAAGGAGGGTTGGGTCGGGGGTTGCCGAGGGCGTAGGAGGCCGCGGCTGCCCCCGCGGCCGAGGGGAGCGGCAGCGGACACCAGTCAGGGTGTCCGCGCAGCGGCAACCAAGGCGACCACCCTCCCAACCCCTCGTCGATCAACTACCCAGCCTGCTGCTCGACGTGCTGCCCCAACGCGCCCACAGCGAGACACAGCGGGCACGCCCCGCCGCTCCAGTCCTCCACCGCCGAGCGGCGACCGCGGCGGACAGCCCATACGCCGAGCCCGCCGGCAAGCAGCGCGGCGACGCCAATGGCCACCGGCACGGTCCAGTGGGCGAGCGCGTACTCCGCCGCAGGACCCAGGACGATCCCGAGAACCAGGTGGCTCTGCACGAAGATGGTGCTTCCCGCAAGCAAAAGAGGGAACAGCCACCGCAGCCGTAGCCCGGAGGTGCCGGCGGCGATCACGGTGGCGGTGCGAAGCCCAGGTGTCGCTCGCCCGGTGATGACAGCAGCGGCCCCGCGCCGGCGCAGCAAGGCACCGACGCGGTTCAGGCGAGGCTCGGTGAGCCCGACCCGGGCCCCGAACCGGCGGACCAGGACGCGCCCCGGGCCGTGCGCAGCCAGCAGCAGCGCCCCGGTCCCGATGACGGCCGCGAGCTCGCAGCCGATAACCGCCGCCCACACTGGGAACCCGCCGGTGGCCACTCGGGCGCCGAGCACGAGCACGACGATGTCACCCGGCAGCGGAATCGGCACGCCTGCCTCGACGAGCACGACGACCCCAAGGATCGCGGGCCCGCCGGCAGCGGCGATGCCGCTGGCCGCCGCCGCTGCGACCAGTCCGAGCGGGCTCATTGGATCCAATGGAGAGGGCCGGCATGACGGGGGTGCTGGACACGCGGTCGGCGACGGCAGTCGCCGTCGCTCGCCGCTCGCGCTCGGCCCGACGGACCGGTCGGGCCTGCGCGATGGTCCTGCACCCCCGTCACCCCGGCCCCCTGTTTAGGACGAGCTGGTCACGCTCCGGCTGCTTCGGCGGCGGCCTCGGCACCGGCCGCTGCGGCGGCCGCCTTGGCTTCCACCGCGGCGATGATCCGATCCATCTCCGGAGCGTCCATCGTCTCCACCTCGACGAGGCGCTCGGCCAGCGCTTCGAGCACGTGCTGCCGTTCGCGGAGCACCTGCTTGGCGCGGAGGAACGCATCGGCGACCAGCTGATGCACCTCCTGGTCGATCTCGCCGGCGACGTCCTCGGAGTAGTTCCGCTGCTCACCGAAGTCACGCCCGAGGAACACCATCTCCTGGCGTTCACCGAACGTGAGCGGGCCGAGCTTGTCGCTCATGCCCCACTCGGTGACCATCTTGCGTGCGAGCTGCGTAGCCTTGCGAATGTCGTCCGACGCGCCGGTCGTGATGTTGTGCTCGCCGAATATCAGCTCTTCGGAGCACCGGCCGCCGAGCATCTGCGCCAGCTGATCGATCAGCTCGGCCTTGCTCACGAGGTAACGGTCCTCCGTCGGCAGGCTCATGGTCCAGCCGAGCGCCATGCCGCGGCTGACGATCGTGATCTTGTGGACGGGATCCGTGTGCTCGAGTGTCTTGCCGACCAGCGCGTGGCCCATCTCGTGAAACGCGATGGTGCGCTTCTCCTTCTCGCTGATCATCCGGCTGCGCCGCTCCGGGCCGGCGATCACGCGTGCGATCGACTCCTCGAGGTCGTGCATCGTGATGACCTTGCGATTGGCGCGGGCGGCGAGGATCGCTGCCTCGTTGATCAGATTGGAGAGGTCAGCACCGCTGAACCCCGGGGTCTGCTTGCCCAGGACCTCGAGGTCGACCGATGAATCCAGCGGCTTGTTGCGCGCATGTACCTCGAGGATTGCGCGCCGCCCGCGAATGTCGGGCCGGTCGAGCATGACGTGGCGGTCGAAACGGCCGGGACGCAGCAGCGCGGGATCGAGGACGTCCGGACGGTTGGTCGCCGCAATGACGATGACATGAGTCGCCGTTTCGAAGCCGTCCATCTCCACCAGGAGCTGATTGAGGGTCTGCTCGCGCTCGTCGTGACCGCCGCCGAGTCCGGCTCCGCGCTGGCGGCCGACCGCATCGATCTCGTCGACGAACACGATGCACGGTGAGTTCTTCTTCGCCTGATCGAAGAGATCGCGCACGCGGCTCGCGCCGACGCCGACGAACATCTCCACGAACTCAGAGCCGCTGATGCTGAAGAAGGGCACACCGGCTTCGCCGGCGACGGCCTTGCTGAGGAGAGTCTTGCCCGTCCCGGGCGGGCCGACCAGCAGCACCCCTTTGGGGATGCGCGCTCCGACGGCGGCGAACTTGTCCGGGTACTTGAGGAACTCGACGATCTCACCCAACTCCTGCTTTGCCTCGTCGACGCCGGCGACATCATTGAAGGTGATGGCCGGCTTGTCACCGGCGAGCAGGCGCGCCCTGCTCCGCCCGAAGGACAACGCCTGATTGTTGCCGCTCTGCGTCTGCCTGAAAATCCACAGGAGGATCAGCGCCATGAGCACGAACAGGATCAGGTTGGGAAGGATGACACTCAGCAAGAAGTTGCTCCCGCTGCCGGAATCGATCTTGAAATTGTAGAAGTTGTTGGAGGCGAACTCCCGGCTGACTTCGTCACCAGAGGCAATCGTGGTCGAGTAGCGGTCGCCGTTCTTGTCGTACCAGATGACTGTTTGACCATCGCCCTGAACCTCGGCAGCCTGGGTAGGGTTGGTCGCAATGCTGTTCGCGGCGTCGCTGCTGCCTCGAGCCGTGTTGGCCAGAGCCAGGTACAGCGTGCCGGCGGGTTGGTCCTTCGCCGACTCGCTGGGCAGATTCCTGTACAGGAGCGCAGCGATGATGATGACCGCGGCACCGATGAATAGGTACGTGAGGCTGCGGCGCGAAGCTGGCATTGAATTTCAGTCTATCAGGGGCAAAGCGAGCGAACGCCATAGCCGTTCCCTCGCTTTGTGGCTTCGCGCAGGGGCCCGGCGTACCAACCCTTCACGGTGATTCGCAATCCCGTTCCCCGCGCAACAGCTGGCGCTGGCGGTCGGCGAGGGCGAGGAGCCGTCGTCGAGCTCCCGGCAGCACCGCCTCGATGGCGGGCAGGAGCTCATGCCGCACGCGAGTGCGCAGGAACCGGGCGTCACGGTTGCTGGGATCGTCGACGACCGCCAAACCGAGGGCGCGGCAATAGGCTTCGGTGTCGGTGCGCCACAGACGGAGCAGTGGTCGCGACAGCGGGCCGTCGCGCTCGCCCATGGCCGCCAGGCCGCGCGGTGATCCCGAGGTGAGCGCGCGCATCAACACCGTCTCAGCCTGATCGTCTGCCGTGTGACCCAATGCGATCGCCGTCGCCCCCGCCTTCCGCGCGGCCGCGTGAAGCGCCCCGAGGCGCGCCGCGCGGGCGCGCTCCTGCAGCGAGCCGGCGGCGGCGGCCACCTGGACCCGGAGCCGCCGCAGCGGCAGGTCCGCGCGAGCAGTCAACGCCGCGACGACATCGGCCTCGGTGTCCGAGCCCTTTCGGAGCCCGTGATCCACGTGCGCCACCTCGAGCCGCCAGCCGCGCGGCGGTGCGAGCCGGATCAGGGCGTCGAGCATTGCCATCGAGTCGGGACCACCGCTGCACGCCACGAGGACGCTCTCGCCCGGACGGACTACCGCGCGGCGGTCCGCCGCTGCCGCCACCGCGCGCCGCACCCGGGCGACCGCCGCCACCCGCTCGTTCTTGGGGAGCGCCGCGCCGTGCGTGGCGGTTCCTGGACTCGAACCAGGGACATACCGGGTATGAACCGGCTGCTCTACCACCTGAGCTAAACCGCCGTGTGGGAGGGCTGGTGTTGCGGCGGCCGGACTCGAACCGGCGACCTTCGGGTTATGAGCCCGACGAGCTGCCACTGCTCCACGCCGCTCGAAGAGGATACCGCAGGCTCGATCAGGGTCAGGCCGACGTCAGCGCGGCGATGGCGAGGGGCTCGCGGTGGGGCTGGCGCGTGGTGACGGCGATGGAGAGAAGCTCGGCAGCGGTGCATAGACACCACCGGACGCCGGCGCCGTCTGGCCCGGCGGCGTTAGAACGAAAATCTTCTCTCCTGGCAGAACGTATCCGAGCTTGCGCGCTTCCTCCTCGAGCCAGGCCGCGGTCTGCGCCTCGACGATCTCTCGCTGACGGTCGGATATTTGCTGCTGCAATGCGCTGTTCTGCTGTTGCAGCGCGGCCACCTGCGCGTCGAGGTGCCCCCCCTGCGCCGCCTGGCTGTAGATGCCGAATGCGACGACGCCGCAGAAGGCCGCGGCGATTCCGAGCCAGAGACGGCGTGCTGTGCCGCGGTTGGCGGTTGCACCGCGCTTGATGATGGGTTCCTCGCTGAGACGTGAGCTGGATCGTTTGCAGTCGCGCGACGAAAGGCGCCAATAGGATGCGGGCTCCCGCGTCTTTTGACAAGAGGATCAGGTGGCGCGCCACCGCCGTCGCCACTCGGCGATGTCGAGGTCGTGTAGGTCCACGCCGTCCGCCCGTGCCTGGGATTCGAGCGTGCGAAAGCGCTCGGCGAACGCAGTGGACCGGCGCCGCAGAGAGTCCTCGGGGTTCACACGAAGCCGGCGCGCCAGCGCGACCACCGCGAAGAGCAATTCGCCGATCGCGTCCTCATGGCGCTGCGGGCTTTGCGTCCAGTCCTGACCCTGCGCGTTCTCAGCGGTGACGCTCACCGCCATCGACTGCACGTCGCCAAGCGCGTCGTGCACACGCTCCAGCGCAGACTGCACCGATGGCGTCTCATCGAAGCCGACGCGCGCCGGGCGTTTCTGCACGCCTTGCGCAAATGCAAGCGCCGGCAGGGCATGCGGGACACCATCGAGCAACGACAGCCGAGGGTGATTCTCGGAGCGTTTCAGCTTCTCCCAGTTGACGACGACCTCGGCCGTCCCGTCCACCGCGACGTCGCCGAAGACATGCGGGTGGCGATGGATCATCTTGGCGCGGGCCACGTCGGCAACATCACCGATGTCGAACCCGCCGTCATCCTCCTGCGCGATGGCACAGTGCATGAGCACCTGGAGCAGCAGGTCGCCGAGCTCCTCACGCAGAGTCGGCGCCCCCTTGTCATCGATGGCATCCAAGACCTCGTACGTCTCTTCCAGGAGATAGGGACGCAATGTGTGGTGCGTCTGCTCACGGTCCCACGGGCAACCACCCGGCGCGCGCAAGCGCTCCACTACCTCGTTCAGCGCCCGCATCGCGTCCACCGCTTCGTCTCGCATGTCTGCGAGGGTATCGCTATGCCGACATCCGCTGCCGCGCGCGTTGCAGGCGACCGAGCTCACGGAGCACACCGATCAGGATGTCACGCCATCCACCGCCACCACTCAGGTGCAGCTGCGTTGGCGTCGCCGTCACCGTCGACCGCCACTGGGCCGAGATGGCACGCAGGTCGAGGCCGTGGTCCAGCGGCAGCCGCACCACGACGCCCAGGCCACGTTCCGTCTCGACCGCGAGCGCCCCGGCGGTGGCGGCGAGCAGGCGCGCGCGCAGCGAGTAGATGAGCGCGTCGACGGGCGCCGGGTACGGACCGAAGCGGTCGATCAGGCCGCGCACCCGTGCCTCGAGCTCCTGCTCGCTTGTGCACGCGGCCAGATCCTGGTAGCAGCGAAGCCGCAGTCGCTCGTCGGTGACGTAGTCGCCCGGCAGGTACGCGGCCAGCGGCAGCGAGACCGTCACCTGCGCCGGCGACTCGACGACCGGTCTGCCCTGCAGCGCCGTCACCGCCTGCGCGAGCATGTGGTTGTACATCTCCAGTCCCACCGCGGCGATCTCGCCGCTCTGCTCCTCACCAAGCAGATTGCCCGCGCCGCGAATCTCGAGGTCTCGCATCGCGAGCTTGAACCCGGACCCGAGATCCTGCAGGTCCGCGATCACGTCGAGGCGTTTGTCTGCCTTCTCGCTGAGGGAGTATGTCGAGTCCCGACTCGATGATCGTGGTGCAGAGGAGCACGTCGATGTCACCCGCCGTGAACGTGCGCATCACCGATGCGAGCTGGGCCTCCGGCATCTGTCCGTGCGCCACCTCGATGCGTGCCTCGGGTACGAGCCGGCGCAGCCGCTCCGCCTCGGCTTCGATGGCGGCGACGCGGTTGTGCACGTAGAAGGTCTGCCCGCCGCGCGCCAGCTCGCGCGTGATGACCTCGCGCACCAGCGAGTCCTCGCGAGCGGTCACGTAGGTCTTGATCGGTTGGCGCTCCTCCGGAGGCGTCTGGATCACGGACAGATCGCGGATGCCCGCGAGCGACATGTGCAACGTTCGGGGAATGGGTGTTGCAGAGAGTGACAGCACGTCTACGGCGACGCGCAGCTCTTTGAACCGCTCCTTCTGGAGTACGCCGAAACGCTGCTCCTCGTCGATGATGACCAGTCCAAGATTGCGAAACTCGACATCACGCTGCAGCAGGCGATGCGTGCCGATGACGATGTCCACCGCGCCGCTGCGCAGCCCTGCCAGCGTGCGCGTGATCTCTTCGTCGGTGCAGAAGCGCGAGAGCTGGTGGACGGTGATCGGAAACGGCGCCAAGCGCTCGGTGAAGGTCATGTGATGCTGCTGGCACAACACCGTCGTGGGCACGAGCACCGCCGTCTGCCGGCCCTCGATGGCTGCTTTGAACGCGGCACGGACCGCGAGCTCCGTCTTCCCGAAGCCGACGTCACCGGCCACGACGCGGTCCATCGGCCGCGCACTCTCCATGTCGCGCTTGATGTCTTCCATGACCAGCACCTGATCGGGCGTCTCCTCGTAAGGAAAGGACGCCTCGAGCTCTTGCTGCCACGCGCCATCGGCACCGTACGCATGCCCGTGCGCCGCCTCGCGCCGCGAGTACAGCGCGAGGAGCTCGCGCGCAACCTCCTCGGTGCGCTCCTTGACCCGCCGTTTGGTTCGCTCCCATTCGCCACTGCCCAGGCGCGACAACGACGGATGCGACTCTGCGCCGCCGACGTACCGGTCGACCCGATCGAGGTGCTCCACAGGGACGAAGAGCCGATCGGAGTCCGCGTACTCCAGCAGCATGTACTCGTGCTCCGCGCCCGAGTCATCGGTGACGCTTCGCATCTCGATGAACCGGCCGATGCCGTGATCGCGATGGACGACAAGGTCGCCGGGCGCGTACTGGAGGACGAACGCCTCGCGCGCGGCGCGGCCCGTCGCGGCCCGGCGCGCACCGCGCGCCGACGTCGACTCGGCGCGTCGAACGCCCCGCGCGAGTGGAGAGCCACGGCGCTTGCTGGCGCCGAACAGCTCCGTGTCAGCATAGACATCGACACCCGCGGTACCGGCGGTGAATCCCTGCGACAGATCCCCGGGGACGACCAGGCACGCCCCGCTGCCCAGCGGAGTCGCCGATGCGTCGAATTCGGCGGCGTCGATGGTGTCGAGCCCATGCTCAGCGGCGAGCTCTTCCACGCGACGCTGCTGCCGGGTGACGACGATCACTCCGTCGCCGCGGGCTTCGGCGTCGCGCACCGCGCGGGTGAACGCGTCGAAGCGTCCCGCATACGAGTCCACGCCGGTCCAGCCGAGATCTGCCAGTGCGCGCATGCTCGATGGCGCCTCGCGCACCGTGTCGAAGCCGGCTCGCGTGTCGAGCGCTTCCGCGAGCGACGCGACGTCGACCAGCCCGGTCCGCGCGCCGAGCGGCAGCTCGCCGCGCTCCTCCTCCTGCACCAGAAGTGCGGCGATCTCCTCCGCGTGTCGCTCGGCGACCCGCATGAGCCGCTCTCTGCCACCTGCGTACAGCACGAGTCCGTCGCCGATGTGGTCGAGCAGCGTCGCCGGCCGGCTCCCTCCGAGGTACGGAAAGAACAGGTCGACGCCCTCGTCGTACGCGCCGTCGGCGAGGTGGCCGCGGTCGCGCTCCCACGCCTCGCGCACATCGTCGCGACAGGTGGCGAGGTCGAAGGCCTCGACCATGGAGAGCGCGGCGCGCACGGACTCGGGACGGAGATCCAGCTCTCGGGCCGGCCACACCTGCACCGCGGCCACCTTCGCCACCGACTCCTGCGTGTCCACGTCGAACTCGCGCAGGTCGTCGATCTCGTCGCCGAACCACTCGGCACGCCAGGGACGAGGGCGGTCGAGTCCGAAGACATCGACGATTCCCCCTCGCACTGCAAAGTCACCGGGCACCGACACGGCGGATTCACGGCGGTACCCGAGCGCGACTAGGCGCGCGAGAAACGCGTCGCGCGACGTGCGCGCACCCCGCGCGATCTCGGTGACGCCGTCGCGGACGAGCTGCGGCGTCAGCGTGGGTCGCAGCAAGGCCTGTGGTGACGCCACGACGACCAGCGGCGTCCCGCTGCCCAGCGACGCCAGCGTCGCGAGGCGCCGCCGGGTCACCTCCTCGGACGGTGGGGTGCGATCGAACGGCGGTGTGTCCGCTGCGGGAAACAGCGCCACCGCGGCCGCCGCATCCCAGACGCCGACGTCCGCATACATCGGCTCGATGTCCGTGGTGATCACCAGGACGTTCCGCTGGGTGCGCTCGCGCAGCCACCAGGCGAGCAGCGACACGGCCCCCGAGGGAACCCCGGTGACCACGTCACCGCGCCCCTCGACCATCGCGCGCAATTGCTCGATTCGGTCGAGCCGCTCGCGCAGCGACGTCGCGACGGCCGTCGCCACCCTGCCGGCCGCTCCGGCCTCAGAGGTTCGCTGCACGGTTGTAAGTGCTCATCGCCTGCTCCGCTCCTTCGCGAATGATGGCGACGACGGCATCGGCCGCGCGGGCGATGATCGTTGGGAGGCGCTCGCGCTCCTCCCGGTCGAAGCTGTCGAGCACGTGCTCCACGAGGTCGCCGTCCTCGCCCGGATGCCCGACGCCGATGCGCACGCGCGTGAAGTCGGATGTGCGCCACGCATCGATCAGCGACTGCACCCCGTGATGTCCCGCCGCGCTGCCGCCGCGCTTGATCTTCATCACCCCCAGCGGAAAGTCCGCTTCGTCGTGCACGACGATCACGTCGCGCGGAGGGATGCCGAGCTTCGTGGTGAGATGCACGCCGGCACGACCACTGAGGTTCATGTACGTCTGCGGGCGCGCCGTGATCACGTCGAACCCCTCGAGGGTCCCTACGCTCACAGATGCGGGGCCATCACGACGGCGGCGCCCGAAGCGACCCCGCCGCTCCAGCTCATCGAGGCACATCCATCCGACGTTGTGGCGGGTGCGCGCGTACTCGCCCCCGCGATTGCCAAGTCCGAGCACGAGCGCCGGCACTAGAGGTCGGGCACCGTCTGCGCGGGCAGGAGCCGGCGCGTGACGGCGGTCATGGTCGCCGCACGCGCACGCTCATCGTGATCGTGACCCAGGCAGTGGAGCAGTCCGTGCACCGTGAGCAGGCGGAGCTCCGCCACTCCATCCGCGCTCTGGCTCATCGCGCGCTCCACCGAGATGGCGATGTCACCTATGCGGTTCGCTTCGTGCAGCGGGAACGCCAGCACGTCGGTCGGCTCGTCGATGGAGAGAAAGCGCCGGTTCAGGTCGCGCATCGTGGCGTCGTCGGTCAGGCGCACGGTCACCGTGGCGCGTACGGCCACGCCGAGGTCGTCGCCACACCGGCGCAGCAGCGGGCCGAGAGCGGCCGCAGACGCGGCGCGACGGGCGGACGCACCCAGCGAAGAGTCATACAGCACGCTTACGCGCACGGACGCGTGCGACCAGACCGCCGAGCGTGGCGGATGTGTTCACCCGCTCCCGGCGTCACCCTGACTTGACGCGACGCTTCCTGGCGGCGACGAGCTTTCGCTTGCGACGCACGGACGGCTTCTCGTAGTGCTCGCGCCGGCGAACCTCCGAGAGGATGCCATTCTGTTTGATCTTCTTGTTGAAGCGTCGCAGCGCGCTCTCGAAGGTCTCGCCTTCGCGGACCTTCACCTCCGACACGGTCGGAAATCACCTCCTCTCAAAGGGGTCGCGCCGCGGTGGCGCAGATATGTGGTCACCGATTGCAGAGTGTACCCGCCCAGCGGCGCTCAACCGTGCCCGGCGGGTTCCGCCTCCGAACCAGCGATCACCGCATCGACGAGGGGCGGCAGCATGGCGCCCACACGACCGGGCACGATCACGTCCGCCATACCGTCGAGCTCGGTCTCTCCGTCGTTGACGACGACGAGTCGGCCGCCGCCGTGCACGGTGCGCACCGGCACACCAGCCGCGGGCCAGACAGACAGCGTCGATCCGACCGCAAGGCATACGTCGCTGTCTTCCGCCTCGGCCATGGCCCGCTCGAGGTCTTCGGCGATCAGGTTCTGGCCGAAGCTGATCGTCGCGGTCTTCAGCAAGCCTCCGCAGAGCTCGCAGTGCGGATCCTCGTCGCCCTCGCGAACCCGGTCCAGCACCACACCGACCGGGAGCCGACGCGCGCAGTCGAGGCAGACCACCTCGAGCGACGTGCCGTGCAGCTCGATCACGTCGCGTGACCCGGCGCGCTGGTGCAGGCCGTCGATGTTCTGTGTGACGACCACCGGTGCGCGGCCGCACGCCTGCAGCCGGGCCGCGGCCAGGTGCCCCGCGTTCGGCTCTACCCGGTCCATCGGGGACTCGAGGCGGTCGAGCCAGCGCTCGCGCCGCACCGCGGACTCGGCGACGTATCGCTGCAGCGTGTAGCGTGCCGGGTCGCGCGTGCGCCAGACACCATTGGGCCCGCGAAAGTCGGGAATCCCTGACTCCGTCGAGATGCCCGCGCCGGTGAACACGAGGATGCGGCGTGCGTGACGTAGCAGCCGCACCGCCCGATCGACCGAATCCACGTTCACATCGATGCCACCGATAGGTCTCCGTGCCGGCGCAGCGACACGCATCTGTCGCCCGGCTCCGCCATCATGCACTCAGATGATCAGCGCGAGCCCGACGCCGCTCGAAACGGACGTCACCGCCGACGCGGAGCAGCAGCGCGCGATCGACCATCTCGAGGGGCCGTGCCTCGTCCTCGCCGGTCCTGGAAGCGGAAAGACTCGCGTCATCGTCGAGCGCTTCATCGCGCTCACCCGGCGCGGCTTCCCCCCGGAGCAGCAGCTTGTGCTCACATACACGAACAAGGCCGCTGCCGAGATGCGCGAACGCGCGGAAGCGGCACACGGACCGTTTGCGGGCGAGCCGCCGCTGACCACGTATCACGCATTCGCATATCGTGTGGTGCGCGACTGGGGATGGCTGGCCGGCACCTCGCCCGCCGTTCGCATCGCCGACGCCGCAGAGCGCTGGCTGCACGTGGCCGCAGTACTCGAGGAGCTGCGCCCGCACACCCTGTGGAACCCGCTCCGCCCGCACGACCTCATGGATCCGCTCCTCGCGGTGATCGGATACGCGAAGCAGGAGCTCGTGCCGCCGGAAGCGTACGCATCGTGGGCTGTGCAACACCTCGAGACGTGCGCCGACCCGGCCGAGCGCATGCTGCTGGAGCGGCATCGGGAGGTCGCCGATGTGTACCGGCGGCTCGACGAGCGGTACCGGCGCCACGGCGTGTTCGATCACGATGACTGCATCCTCTACGCGGAACGGCTCATCCGTGAGCAGCCGGCGGTTCGCAGCGCCGTCGCCGGCCGCATCCGGTACGTCATGGTCGACGAGTACCAGGACACCAACTTCTCGCAGGCGCGCCTCGTGGAGACGCTGGTCGCGGACCACGGCAACGTCCTGGTCGTCGCGGACGACGACCAGTCGATCTACAAGTTCCGCGGCGCCAGCCGCGCCAACCTCGAGCGGTTTTCGCGCACGTATCCGAACCACGTCGCCATCCGTCTGACGCACAACTACCGCAGCACCGAGCAGATCGTCGACGCGGCGCACGCGATCATCGGTGGCGCCGGCCCGGCAACCCGCATCGACAAGCAGCTGGTCGCGGATCGCGGCGCCGGCGCCGTGGTGGAGGTATGGGAGGCCGATGACGGGCGGGACGAGGTGCGTGCTGTCGCCACGCGCTGTCGTGAGCTGCTCGATGAGGGCACTCCTCCGAACGACATCGCATGGCTTTTCCGTCAGCACGTCGACATGCAGCCTGCGATGCATGCGCTGCGTGACGCCGGCGTCCCATATCAGGTGTCGGGGGGACGTGGATTCTTCCAAGAGCGGGAGATCAAGGATGCGTTCGCGCTCCTGGCTGCGGCGGAGGACCCCGGCGACTCGCTTGCGCTGCTCCGCTGCCTGACTCTGCCCGCGTGGGGGGTGACGAACACCGGGCGCCTGGCCCTGGTTCGCGCGACGCGCGATCACGACGTCGACCTGGCCACGTTGATCGCCGGCGCACGTATCGACGATCTCGACGACATCGACACCGCTGCCGCCCGGCGTTGCGTCGACGACGTCGTCGACCTGCACGCGCTGGCGCAGCGCGACGACGTGCGCGACGTGTTCTTCGCCGCGATGGAACGCAGCCGCTATCTCGGTGTGCTCGACGAGCAGAGCGGCGCCGCGCGCATGCAGGTGGGTGCGAACCTCAACAAGCTCGCAGACCTGCTCGAGACGTTCGCGGACTGGAGCGATGACCGCCACGTCAGCAAGGCACTCGCATACCTGCAGGTGCTGCGCGACAGCCGGGAAGCGGGAGAGCTCGCCTCGATCGAGCCGATCGAGGATGGCATCGTGCTGCTGACCGCGCACGGCGCGAAGGGGCTGGAGTGGCCTACGGTGTTCATCGCACGCTGCACGGCGCACCGCTGGCGGGGGCGTCCCCCGTTGTCCTTCGACCTGCAGCTTCCCGACGAGCTCGTGCCCGAAGCGCCGCCGGAGGGTGACGCGGCCATCGACGAAGAGCGGCGGCTGTTCTACGTGGCGGCGACCCGCGCGCGCGATCGGCTGGTGTGCACGTGGGCGCATCGGTATCCCGGATCGATCGGCGAAGAGGAGCGCACTCCCTTTCTCGAGACCGTGGTCGGTGCCGCGGCGCGCGGCGTCGACGTTCCGGCAACCGGTGCACCGATGATGCGGCCGGCTCGCGCATCCGGCGCGCCGGCGCCGCAGCGACTGTCCATCGCCGTCTCCGATCTGCGCACGTTCAAAGAATGCCCCCGACGGTACGAGTACCAGCGGCGCTGGCAGCTGCCGGTCCGCGCCGGCGTGCGCAGCTGGTACGGGTCATTGATGCACCAGGTCTTGCACCAGGCTGGTACGCAGCGCGTGGCCGGCGTCACGGTCGACGGAGACGTGGTCGCCGCGCAGTGGCACAGCGCGTGGGACGCGTCGCGCGGGCCCAAAGGCCGGCATCGCGATCTGCGGGCGCACGGTGAAGAGCAGCTCCGTCGCTACATCGCTTCGCCCGCGTGGTCTGAGGCCGTCATCGAAAGCGTCGAGGAGCCGGTGGGACTCGACCTCGACGCGGCGCACGTGAGGGGCAGGTTCGACCGGGTGGACCGCGGCGCCGGCGGTGCGCCCACGGTCGTCGATTACAAGACGGGCAATCCGCACGACGAACCGTCGCTTCGTCGCGACCTGCAGCTACGGGCCTACGCGGTGGCGGCGGCGCAGCGCGCGCGAGCTGACGATGTCGCGGTGGAGTTCCACTACCTGCACACGGGGGATGTCACCCGCGTGGTCGCGGACCGGAAGTTCCTCAACACGGCGTACCGCCATCTCGCGTTGACGGCGCAGGACATCGCGATTGCTACCCGCGAGGGCGTCTTCCCGCCGAAGCCGTCACGCTGGCAGTGCACGCACTGCGATTACCGCACCATCTGCGACGAGGGAATTGCCGCCGCACGCGAGTCCGCGTGAGGCGTCTGCGTCAGGGACGCAGCCGGAACTCTCTCCAGAACCCCGGGCCGATTGCGAATTCATCTCCCTCGACCTCGACGTCTTCGGGAAGCTCGGTGCGCCACGGCAGCATGAGGTCGAAGACGATCTCCTGAATGGTCCACAGGATGTCCATCACCTCGGTGATCTTCACCTGGCGCCGCGCCAGCGTCTCCTCCACCGCCGCCATCGCCTCGGCGTTGCCCGTCTTCCGCACCGCGCCCCGTGCGAAGGTGAACACCTTGCGTGCACGCACCGCGACGTCCGGCGGCACCTCTTTGATGCCCTGGAGGTGCGTCTCTTCGCACAGCTCGATGGCGCTGTCGACCCGCTCGACGAGCCGGCGGAGACGCGTCTGCTCCACGACCTCGCGGCGGTGACGTTTGCGCGCGTCGTGCACTTCGCGCGTCGCGCTCTCGATCAGGAGGCCCGGATCAGCGCTCTCGCGGCCCGCCTGCGAAATCGGTGCTCTGATCATTGCCGCCGCAAAGCCTACCGGGCCGGGACGTTGACTTCAACAGCACGTTTCGGTTGGAATTGATGCATGAACCGCATCAATGCCGATCTGCTCCGCACCTGCGTCGAGGTGGCCCGGGTGGAGCACCTCGGGCGAGCGGCCGAGGTCCTCCAGGCGGATCAGTCGACCGTCTCGCGCAAGATCGCCAGGCTCGAGGAGGAGGTGGGCGTGCCCCTTTTCGAGCGGATCGGCCGGAGCATCCGGCTCACCCAGGCCGGGCGGCGCTTCGTCGCCAAGGCCGAGCGGCTGCTCGACGATCTGCGCGATGCCATCGCAGACGCCGAGGGAGCCGTCTCCGCCGAGACGGGGCAGGTGCACATCGGCTTCCTGCACACGGTGGGCGCCCGCTGGCTGCCGGAGCGGCTCGCCCGTTTTCTGCGTGCGTATCCCGGGGTTCGCTTCGTGCTCGAAGAGGGGACCGCAGCCGAGGTCGTGAGCGGGGTCGTGGCGGGGGACTTCGATCTCGGCATCGTCGGTCCGCCGCCGAACGTGCCCGACCTCGAGATCCATCCCCTGTTTCGGGAGCGCGTCGCCGCCGTCGTGCCCGCCGCTCACCGGCTCGTCGGGCGCAGCTCCTGCACGCTCGAGGACCTGGCGCGCGAGCCGCTGATCCTGCCCCGCTCGCGCAGCGGCCTGCGCAAGGTGATCGACGAGGCCTTCGCCGTCCAGGGCCTGTCGCCGCGGGTCGCCTACGAGGGGGACGACCTGGCCATCGTGCAGGGCCTGGTCGAAGCAGGTCTGGGGAGCACGCTGCTGCCGATGCCTCTGCCGGTGCCCAGCACCCGGGTCGCGGTCATCCCGCTCCGCGAGCCGCCGATCGCCAGGACGATGGTTCTGTGCTGGGATCGCCGGCGCACCCTCCCTCCCGCCGCGAACCTGTTCGCGACGCGCCTCATGTCGCAGGTGAGCGAGCCCTTCGACCTGCCGGTGAGCGCCTGAGCCTCGCCGGCGGCCCATAGACTGAACGCGTCGTGCTCGCCGCCATCATCCTGGCCATCGCAGTCGTCCTGGCCGTCGCGGGCGTCGCCGCGCTCGTCGTACCCCGGTCGCGCCACGCAGGGCCGCCTGCGACGCGCGCGGAGCGCCGGCTTCAGCCCGCCGACGCCACCGCTGAAGGCGCGCGCATCGTCTCCGAGGCCCGCGGTGCCGCGCTGCGGACGCGGGAGGCGGCCCTGGACGAGCTCGCCGCCCGCCGCGCGTCGGTCGAGAGCGGCGAGGCGGTGCTCACCGAGCGCGACCGTCACCTCCGAGAGCGACGGCGTGTCTTCGATGACCGCCGCTTCGCCTTCAAGAAGCGCCGCGAGGAGATCGACGCGCGGCGGGCCGCCCTGACGGACGAGCGGCAGGAGATCGCTGCGTCCGTGGCCCGAACCGCCGATCTCGACCACGACGCCGCGGTGCGCGCCGTGCTCGAGCGCCTGCAAGCGGAGCTGGAGGCCGAGCACGCGTCTCGCGTCGAGGCGGCGATCGCCGACATGATCGGCGATGTCGACGTCACCGCCGCCATTCACATCACCCAGGCAATCGAGCGCCAGGACGCATCGAACGTCGACGCAGCGCCGCGCATGGCTCCGTTCTCGCTGGAGTCGCTGGACGAGCACGCGCGCGAGAGATTGCGCAACGCGCTGACGGTGATCGCCGACACCACCGGCATGGAGCTGGGCATCGATGGTGAGAAGGCACAGGCCACGCTGCGGGGCACCGACCCCGTCGGGCGCGAGATCGCGCGCCAGGCCGCCATCGAGGTCGTCGAACGGCGCCTCCAGGCGGCGGAGGTCCCACCGTTGCTGGAGCGAACGCGATCCGCCACGCGACGTCGCATCACCGACCTCGGCGAGCGCGCGCTGTGGGAGATGCAGATGGATGGACGACCCGAGCTGGCCGATCTGATCGGCACGTTGCACTACCGCTTTTCGTATGGGCAAAACGCGTTGCTGCATTGTCAGGAGACCGGTTATCTCTGCAGCAGCCTCGCCGCGGAGCTCGGGCTGCCGCAGGAGACAGCGCGCGAGGCGGGCATGCTCCACGACGTGGGCAAGGCAGTCGACCACGATGTCGAGGGAGTGCACGCGATCATCGGCGGCGAGCTGTTGCGCGTGCTCGGCGCCGACCCGGCGATCGTCCACGCTGTGAAGGCGCATCACTTCGACGAGGAGCCGGAGACCGAGCTGGCGATGCTGACCATCTGCGCCGACGCCATCTCTGCGTCACGTCCTGGGGCGCGCCGCGATACGCTCGCCGCATACCTCGCGCGCTTGGAGCAGCTGCAGACAATCGCAACGCGACACGACGGCGTCGAGCGCGCGTTTCCGTTGCAGGCCGGTCGCGAGCTGCGCATCTTCGTCAAGGCGTCGCAGGTGAAGGACAGCGACATGCCTCCGCTCACCGCAGAGATCGCGCGCGAAATCGAGTCCGAGATGCAATACCCGGGCGTGGTCAAGGTGACGGTGATTCGCGAAGCATCGGCCACCGCCACCGCACCGGCGCAGATCGTGCCTGTCCGCGACGTCGCGGAGCCGGCATCCACACGCACCGAGGACACCGTGAACGGCGTTCCGGACTCCAACGTCACGGCGCCAGACGGCTGAGGTCAGTCGCGCAGAAACTCGTCGATGACCCTCGCGCTCTCTTCGGGTCGCTCGTGAAAGAAGAGGTGGCCGCACTGTTCGAACCACCGCGTACGCGCTCCCGGAACGCGCGCAGCGAGCAGGCGCGCATTGTCGAACGGAATGACCGCGTCGGCGGTGCCGTGCATGACGAGGACCTGGGCGCGCACCTCGCGCAGGTGTTCCCAGATGCCGGACGCTTCACGCAGCGCCTGGAGCTGCGCGGTGAAGACTCGCCCGCGCACCGGATGCGCCGCACGTATGCGCACCTGTTCGTCGATGAACTCGGGGTGCGTACGTTGAAAGTGTGTGGAGTACAGCACCGTGCACGCGAGCCGGTACGCATCGGCCGGCGTCCTTGCACCCTTTCCCAGCAGCGCTTCGGTGGCGCGTGGATCCGCGGGCACGGCGTGCTCTCCACCTGGCGTGGTCGCCGCCAGGATCAGGTGTCGAACTCGCTGCGGCGAGGTGACCGCCAGCTGCTGCGCGACGACTCCGCCCATCGAAGCTCCGAAGACGTCGGCCTGCGGAGTGGTGGTGGCGTCGAGCACTGCCTCTGCATCGGCGGCGAGCAGCGGCATGGTGAACGGACGTGTTCCAGCGTCCGAGTCGCCGACGCCCCGCGGGTCGTACACGATCACTCGACGAAGCCGTTGCAGGGACGGCACGATCGGGTCGAACACGCTGCGCGTCGATCCGAGGCCCGGGATGAGGAGCAGCGGGGGACCGTCTCCATACACGGACACCTCGAGGTGAGCACCGTCCGCGGAGCGCGCTTGCATGCGACCTGACGACACGCGGTGAGATTCTGAGCGTCGATGCCACGCTTCTTCGTTCCGGCAGCGCAGGTGCACGGGCAGACCGCGGTCATCGGCGGCCGCGACGCCGACCACCTGGCGCGGTCGCTGCGCATGCGTCCCGGGGAGACCGTGGTCGTGGTCGAGGAGGGGCGGCGCGAGCACGGAGTCGTGCTGGAGTCCGTGTCGCCGCAGGAGGTCGGCGGCCGCATCGTGTGGAGCCGGGATGTCACCGGCGAACCGGCCCTGGAGGTGCACGTGGTGCAGGCGATTCCCGCCAAGGGCATGGACGAGACCGTCGAAGCCCTCGCCCTCGCCGGTGCCACAGCGATCTGGCCGGTGCTGACGACTCGCGGCGTGGCGCGGCCATACCCCAGGCGCGTCACCGCCCGCCTGGAGCGATGGCGCGTGATCGCACGAGAAGCTGCGCAGCTCGCCGGAAGGGCCCGGCCGCCCACGCTGCATCCAACACTTCCGCTCGACGCGGCGCTGCGCGCGCTGCCCGACGGCTGCCTGATACTCGCGTGCGTGATCGATGCGCCTGGGGCAACCACCGGCGTCCGCTTCGATGCGGGCCGGCCGGTCGCCGTCGTCATCGGTCCAGAGGGCGGCCTGGACGAGCGCGACCGCGGTGTGCTGCGCGCGGCGCATGCGACCGACGTGCACCTCGGATCGCGCGTCATGCCCGCGCGGCTGGCCGGCTTTCTCGCGGTGTCGCTGCTGCTGGCGTCGGCAGGCGACCTCGATGTGGCGGTCGCGCCGCCGCCTCGGCCGTGACGACCACCGTGGTCGGGCGGCCGCCCAGGATCGCGCTCACGTCCCTCGGCTGCAAGGTCAACTTCGCCGAGATGGCCGAGCTCGCCGGGGCGCTGGCCGCAGCGGGATGCGACATCGTGAATGAGGACGAGAGCTCCGACATTCGGGTCGTGAACTCCTGCACGGTGACCGCGCAGGCAGACGCCACCACGCGGCAGCGTCTGCACCGGCTGCGACGCGCCGATCCTTCGTCGCACATCGTGCTCACGGGTTGCAGCGTCGACGGCAATCCGGACCGATACCTGCCGCAGCGGCACGAGCCTGGGGCTCAGCTGCCCGACGGAGTCGATGCCGTCTTCGCGAATCAAGACAAGAACGCCATCGCCGGATACGTCACGTCGCTGCTGCGCCCCGGCTATCTGGCGACGCACGGTGCACGATCGGCGGCTCCAGCCCTGCGCGCGCGAGCCTTCATCAAGGTGCAGGATGGGTGGGTCGACCTCGGCTCGTACGGGCGCGACCTCGGGACGACGCTCGCCCAACTGATCGACCAGCTTCTCGCCCTCGTCCCTGACACCGCACGCATTCGCCTCAGCAGCGTCAACGCCAACGACGTCACTCCGCAACTGATCGAAATGAACGCCCATCCGCGCCTCTGCTCCCACTGGCACATGCCGCTGCAGAGCGGCAGCGACCGCGTGCTTCGCCGCATGCATCGCGGGTATCGCCGGGCGCAATACCTGCGGGTCGTCCACGAGTTGCGCGCGCGCGATCCCCTCACCGAGTTCACCACCGACATGATGGTCGGCTTCCCGGGTGAGACGGAACCGGACCATCGGGACACACTGGCACTCGTCGACGAGGTGGGTTTCCTTTCCGGTCACGTCTTCCGATGGTCACCGCGGCCGGATACACCGGCGGAGGCGTATGCGGATCGGGTCGACGACGCCGTCGCCCGCCGGCGCAGCGTCGAGGTGCGCCGAGCCACGGCACGCACCGGCGACGCGTCGCGCCGCTGTGCCGTCGGACGTGTGCACGAGGTGGTGTGGGACGGCGCCGCCGAGACGCCACCACGCGGGCTTGCGTCGACCTACCACGAGCTCGTGGTCGATGCACCACCGCCGCGTGCAGGATCGCTCGCCACCGTGGTCGCCACGGCGGTCGACGGGGATCATCTGCGCGCTACGCTGCTCGCGCCGTGAACGACGACTGCCTCTTCTGCAAGATCGCCGCGCACCACGTGCCCGCGACCATCGTCCGCGACGACGGCGACGTGCTTGCGATTCGCGACATCAACCCGCAGGCGCCCACGCACATCCTCGTGCTCCCGCGCGAGCACGTGGAGTCCGCGGCGCACCTGACCGCAGAGCATGAACGCCTGTGGGGACGCATCCTCACCGTCGCGCAGGAGATCGCGCGCGACGAAGGCATCGAGGCGGCCGGCTATCGGCTCGTCAGCAACGTCGGGCGCGCCGGAGGACAGACGGTTGCGCACCTGCACGTGCACCTGCTCGGCGGACGCCAGATGACCTGGCCACCCGGATAAGAGGAGA
>VBGJ01000155.1 GCA_005880445.1 Chloroflexota bacterium
CGACGAGCGGGCCGAGGGCCAGACCGCAAGATGTGGTGCTCCATCAGCTTGGCACACACAAGATGGTGGGCTGGGAGGGGCGCCCCTCGATCGGCCTCTGGTAGACTTCTCCGATGGAGTTGGAGCTGGGCCGGTCGAAGAGGGCGCGGCGGGCCTACGGCTTCGACGAGGTGGCGCTGGTTCCCGGCCGGATCACCATCAATCCGGACGAGATCGACGTCTCCTTCGCCTTGAACGGGGCGACCTTTGCGCTCCCGCTCCTGGCCGCTGCGATGGACGGCGTGGTGGACACCGGGTTTGCCGCCGAGATGGGCCGCCTGGGCGGGCTCGCCGTGCTCAACCTGGACGGCGTGCAGACGCGATACGAGGACCCATCTTCGGTGCTCCACGAGATCGCGTCGGCGCCCCCCGAGCAGGTCAACGTGCTCCTGCAGAAGATCTACTCCGCGCCGGTGCAGGATGGCCTGATCGGGCAGCGCATCGAAGACATCAAGTCGGCCGGCGCACCCTGCGCCGTGTCGACTGTGCCCGGCCACGCCGAGCGCCGCGCCCCCATAGCGCAGGAGGCGCGCGCCGATGTTTTCGTCGTGCAGGGCACCGTTCTGACCGCGCGGCATCACAGCAAGTCGTACCGTCATCTGTCGTTCCGCGAGCTGACGTCGTCCCTCGACATCCCGGTCATCGTCGGCAACTGCGTCGACTATGCGACCGCTCTCGAGCTGATGGACACCGGCATCAAGGGGCTGCTGGTCGGCGTCGGGCCAGGCGCTGCGTGCACGACACGCGCGGTGCTGGGTGTGGGAGTTCCGCAGGTGACCGCGACCAGCGACTGCGCGGCGGCGCGAGACGATCATCAACGTCGCAGCGGAGAGCGGGTCGCCATCATCACCGACGGCGGCATGCGCCTCGGCGGTGATGTCGCGAAGGCGTTCGCGAGCGGGGCCGACGCGGTGATGATCGGCTCCATCTTCGCCGCCGCCGCCGAGGCCGCCGGGCACGGCAACCACTGGGGCATGGCCACACCGGATCCCAATCTTCCTCGAGGCACGCGCATCCGCACCGGCGTACGCGGCACCCTCGAGGAGATCCTGTTCGGTCCCGCGCACGTCGACGACGGCAGCATGAACCTGATCGGCGCACTCAAGAGCGCGATGGGCGTGTGTGGAGCGCGCACCATTCGCGAGTTCCAGGACACCGAGATGGTGATCGCGCCGTCGATCAAGACGGAGGGCAAGCTGCAGCAACGCGAGCAGCGCGTGGGCATGGGCGTGTGACCGTCGCGATCGACGCGGGGACCGCCGCCGGCACGCCGAGCGTGGTGGCGCAGGACACGGTCCTGGTCCTCGACTTCGGCTCTCAGTACAGCCAGCTCATCGCACGCCGCGTCCGGGAAGCCCACGTGTACTGCGAGCTCGTCCCCGGAACCATCTCCGCCGAGGAGGTCCAGCGGCGTGCGCCGCGTGGACTGATCTTCAGCGGCGGACCTGCGTCGGTGTACGGGGAGAACGCCCCGCGTCCCGACCCGCGCGTGTACGAGCTCGGTGTTCCCATCCTCGGCATCTGCTACGGCATGCAGCTGCTCGCGCACGATCTTGGCGGTGAGGTCGCACCGGCCCGGGCGCGCGAGTATGGACGCGCTGCGGTGACCGTCGACGACACCGCCGGTCTCTTCGACAAGCTTCCTCGCGAGCTCGACGTGTGGATGATCCTGAGGTCGCGCACACGCCACTGGGCCGGGAGGTGCTGCGCAACTTTCTCATCACCGTCTGCGGGTGCGCCGCGACGTGGGAGCCGGCGTCATTCATCGAGCGCGCCGTCGCCGACATCCGTCACGCGGTCGGCGCCGGCCGCGTCCTCTGCGCGCTGAGCGGCGGCGTCGACTCGGCGGTGGCGGCGACCCTCGTGCACCGCGCCGTCGGCGAGCAGCTGACGTGTGTGTTCGTCGACAACGGTCTGCTGCGCCGCGGCGAGGGAGACCGCGTGGTAGACATCGTGTCGCGGCAGCGGCACATCCATCTCGTCCACGTGGATGCGACCGACCAGTTCCTGCACGCCCTGCACGGCGTCACCGATCCCGAGGAGAAGCGGCGCCGCATCGGAAGCACGTTCATCCGAGTCTTCGAGGAGCAGGCGGCTTCCCTCGGTGACATCGATTTCCTCGCGCAGGGAACGCTGTACCCGGACGTGATCGAATCGACAGCACACGACACCCAGAACGCGCAGACGATCAAGACGCACCACAACGTGGGTGGTCTGCCCGCGGATCTGCGCTTCAAGCTCGTCGAGCCGCTGCGCTACCTGTTCAAGGACGAGGTGCGCGAGGTCGGCCTGGCGCTCGGCCTGCCGGACGATCTCGTGTGGCGTCAGCCGTTTCCCGGTCCCGGGCTCGCCATCCGCATCATCGGCGCGGTGACGCGGGAACGGTTGGAGACGCTTCGCGCCGCCGACTGGGTGGTCATCGACGAGATCAAGCGCAGCGGCTTGTATCGAAAGGTGTGGCAGTCGTTCGCCATCCTCACACCGATATCGTCGGTGGGCGTCATGGGTGACGGCCGCACCTACGCAAACGTCGTCGCGGTGCGCATCGTCGAGAGCGAAGACGGGATGACGGCGGATTGGGCCAGGGTTCCGTACGACGTTCTCGGAGTCATCAGCCGGCGCATCGTCAATGAAGTGCCGGCCGTCAACCGGGTCGTGTACGACATCTCGAGCAAGCCTCCCTCGACCATCGAGTGGGAGTGATCCGCGTGACGCGGGTGCTCATCGTCGGTGGCGGCGGCCGGGAACATGCGCTGGCCTGGGCGTGCGCGCAAGATCACGGCGTCGACATCCTCTGTGCTCCGGGCAACGGCGGTACCGCCTCCATCGCAAAGAACGTGCGTGTCGAGGTGACCGATGCAGCTGCGGTGGCCGCGCTCGCAGTCGAGGAGCACGCGGACCTCGTCGTCGTCGGTCCCGATGCCGCCGCCGCGGCAGGTGTCGCCGATGCCTGCCTGCGCCGCGGCATCGCCGTCTTCGGCCCGACGGCCGCGGCGGCACGCATCGAGTCGTCGAAGTCGTTCGCCAAACGGCTCATGGACGAAGCCGGGATTCCGACAGCGCGATGGACGTCCGGCGGCGCCGGTGACCGAGGCCGCCTGCGCGCCTTCATCGCGGAGCTCGGCGGTGCATGCGTGATCAAAGCCGATGGGCTCGCGCTGGGCAAGGGAGTGGTCGTCTGCGACACGGCGAGCGATGCGGAACGTGCGCTCGCCGCGTGCCTCGACGAGCGACGCTTTGGCGACGCAGGGATGACGGTCGTCGTCGAGGAGCGCCTCGCCGGTCCAGAAGTGAGTGTGTTCGGGCTGTGCGATGGCACCAGGCTTCGCATGCTCCACACCGCACGCGACCACAAGCGCCTGCAGGACGGCGACCGCGGTCCGAACACCGGTGGCATGGGGGCCGTGTCGCCATCGCCGGACGTCGACGATGCGCTGCTCGACGCCACCATCACGGCAGTGCTGCAACCCTGCGTCGACGCCCTCAAGGATCGAGGTACGTCGTTTGTCGGTTGCCTGTACGCAGGATTGATGCTCACCGATGCGGGTCCGCGGGTGCTCGAGTTCAACGCCAGATTCGGCGATCCGGAAGCGCAAGTGCTCCTGCCACTGCTCGACGAATCCGCGCTCGAGCTGCTCGTCGCGTGTGCACGTGGCCGGCTGGAGCCGGGACGCGCTCGATTCAGGGCTGACACGGCGCTCGGCGTCGTCACTGCGACGGCCGGCTATCCCGGAGACGTGCGTACCGGGGACATCGTGACCGGGCTCGACGCGCTCGACGGCGATGTGCTCGTGTTTCACGGGGGCACGAGACGAAGTGACGACGGGACGCTGCGCACGTCCGGTGGCCGCGTGCTCTGTGTGGTCGCTCTCGGTGCTGACGTCGAGGCGGCCCGCAGCCACGCATATGAGAACCTGGCCCGCGTGCGATTCGAGGGCATGCAATACCGGCGCGACATCGGCGCGGCGGTGACCGCGTTCAGCGCCGCGTCGCCATGACCCAGCCCGTTCGTGCCGGCATCGTGGTGGGCAGCGAGTCCGACCTGGCCACGATGCGCGCGTGCTGCGACGTGCTCGACGAGCACGGCATCGGCTGGGAGATCGGCGTCATGTCGGCGCACCGTGCTTCGGATGTGGTTCGCGCCTATGGGCTCGCCGCCCGGGGACGCGGACTGCGCGTGCTCATTGCCGCCGCCGGTGCCGCTGCGCACCTACCCGGCGTGCTCGCCTCGTTGACCACGTTGCCCGTGATCGGGGTGCCGCTGGCGGCCACGCCGCTGGCGGGTTTCGACTCGCTGCTGAGCATCGTGCAGATGCCGCCCGGGGTCCCGGTGGCGACGGTCGCGGTTGGCGAGATGGGCGCGCGCAACGCCGGTCACCTCGCGGCCGAGATCATCGGGCTCGATGACGTGAAGGTCGCCGAAGCCATCCTGAGGACGCGCGCCCGCATGCGGGAGTCCGTCCAACTCCCCGAAGGCTTCGCTGCCGGCGCGGGCGCGGACTCGGGCACCAACTAAACTCGCCGGCCATGCCCCGCCTGGAATTGGTGGAGACATCGCTCCGCCAAGGGCAGCAAGCGCTCCTCGTCAGCCGCCTGCGCCGGCGTCACGCGGTCGCGGTGGCCGAGCGACTCGATCGGTGCGGCTTTGCCGCCCTCGATGTGTTCGGTGGATCGACATTCGAGGCATGCGTGCGGTTTCTTGGAGAGGACCCGTTCGAGCGGCTCCGTGCCATCCGTGCGGCGGCACCCATCACGCCGCTCGCTGCGGTCATCGCGGGACAGGCGCTGGTCGGGCACCGGCACGTCGCCGACGATGTCGTCGACGCGTTCATCGCCGTCGCCGCCGAGGCCGGCATAGACATATTCCGTTGCTACGACCCACTCAACGACGTGCGCAACCTCACGCGCTGTGCCGCCGCCGTCGCGAAAGCCGGCAAGCAGGCGGAGGGGGTGATCGTGTACAGCGACGCGCCGGGCAACGACCTGGACCGCCTCGTCGTGCTGGGACGAAGGATGGTCGATGCCGGCTATCCGTCACTGTGCCTCCACGATCCGCTGGGTGTGCTCGTGGCGGCGCGAGCCGGCGAGGCGGTCAGCGCGCTGAAAAAGACAGCGAAGGTGCCGGTTGCGGTGTCGATTGCGGCGCAGACCGGACAGGCGACACTCGCGTCGTACCGGGCCGCGAGCGCAGGCGCGCATCGCGTCGACGTTGCGCTGTCTCCGCTTGCGGGTGGAGCGTCGATGCCCGCGGCCGAAGCGGTCATCGCGGGATTCGGCGGCACCGACGTCGACCCGGGACTCGACCTGAATCCGGTGGCAGACGCGGCGCTGACGTTGGAGCAGGCCCTGGTGCACTACGCGGATGTGATCGACCCGCTGGCGATGCGCCTCGACACCTCGGCGCTGCGGGGGCTGCTCCCGCCGTCGGCCATGGGCCACGCGCTCGCTGAGCTTCGCGAGCGCGACGCGGTCGGCCAGCTCGGCGAGGTGGAGGCCGAGGTCGCCCGGGTTCGTGCCGAGATGGGCAATCCGCCGCTGGTGACTCCGATCACCGAGATCATCGCGACGCAGGCCGTCTACAACGTGTGCGACGGCGATCGCTACGCGACCATCAGCCAGGAGGTGAAGGATTACTTCCTCGGCCTCTACGGGGAGCCCCCTGATCCTGTCGATGCCGAAGTTCGCCGCCTGGTCAACGGGAGAGAAGAGCCGATCACGTGCCGGCCGGCTGACCTGCTCGAGCCCGCCATGGCCGCGGCCCGTCGCGAGCTGACCCGCGAGGGCGTCGACCGCCCGGGCGCAGACGCGGTGGTGACCTACGTCCTGTTCCCCGGCGAATACCTCGCGCTGGTGCGCGGCGAGAGCGTCGCCGAGCGTCTCGGCGACGAGATGGACGAACCCATGGGCGACAGCGGTGTGGAGCTCATCGAGTCCGGCGCCGCCGGCGATGAGAGCGACGCGCCCTCCGAGCCCGAAACGGCGGCGCTGCCGGTGCGGGAACTGACCGTGGAGGTCGATGGTCAGGCGTACTCGGTGCGGGTCATCGGTGCCGACCTGGGCACCACCACGCACACGTCCGCGCCAACCGTGAGTGGTCCGCCGGCGATCCGCGAGGGCACCGTCGTCGCCCCGATGCAGGGCCTCCTGCTCAAGGTGCCCGTGAAGGTTGGCGACCACGTCGATCTCGGCGACGTGGTATGCGTGCTCGAGGCGATGAAGATGCAGAACGACATCACCGCGACGCGGTCGGGAACCGTGACGCACGTGTACGTGCAGCAGGGCGATGTGGTGAGCCCTCGCGACCCGCTGATCCACGTGGAGTAACCACATGTTCGAGAAGGTTCTCGTTGCCAACCGCGGAGAGATCGCGCTGCGTGTCATCCGCGGCTGCAGAGACCTCGGGGTGCGCACGGTCGCCGTGCACAGCGAAGCAGATCGCCATGCCGCGTTTGTAACCATGGCGGACGAGGCTTTGGAGATCGGACCGGCGCCGTCGACGCAGTCGTACCTTGCCGTCGACCGGATCATCGACGCGGCGAAGTCGACCGGTGCGGCGGCCATCCATCCAGGCTATGGATTTCTCAGCGAGAACCAGGACTTTGCGCGCGCGTGTGAGTCCGCGGGCATCGTCTTCATCGGGCCCGCGCCCGCCTCCATGGCCGCGATGGGTGAGAAGGTGCCCGCGCGCGAGCGTATGCGGGTCTCCGGCGTCCCGATCGTGCCCGGCACCGACGCACTCGCTGGCACCGACGACGCCGTCGCAGCGGCCGCGAAGATCGGGTACCCCGTGCTGATCAAGGCGAGCGCGGGTGGTGGCGGGATCGGCATGCGCGTGGCGCGCGACGAACGTGAGCTGCGCGAGGGCGTGGACGCGGCGAAGAGCACGGCGGCGCGCGCATTCGGCAACGACACGATCTTCCTCGAGCGCTACGTCGAGGATCCGCGCCACATCGAGATTCAGGTGCTCGCCGATACGCATGGCAACGTCATCCACCTCGGCGAGCGCGAATGCTCGGTGCAGCGGCGCCATCAGAAGATCATCGAGGAGTCGCCGTCCCCGGTGATCGATTCGGCGAAGAGGCATCAGATGGGCGAGGCCGCGGTCACTGCCGCGCGCGCGGTGGGGTACGTCAATGCCGGCACCGTGGAGTTCATCGTCAGCCGCGGCGAGTTCTTCTTCCTGGAGATGAACACGCGACTCCAGGTCGAGCATCCCGTCACCGAGCTTGTCTACGGTGTCGATCTCGTCGTCGAACAGCTGCGCATTGCGGCCGGCGAGAGACTCGCGTTGCGCCAGGACGATGTGATCGGACGAGGGCACGCCATCGAGTGCCGGATCAACGCCGAGAACTACGCCAAGGGCTTCATGCCGTCGCCCGGCCAGGTCACCGGATACCACGAGCCGGGTGGGCCGGGTGTTCGCGTCGACAGCAGCCTGGTGGGACCGGGTGTCGTGTCACAGCACTACGACCCGATGATCGCCAAGCTCATCGTGTCCGCGCCCGATCGAGGGCTCGCCATCGAACGCATGCGCCGTGCACTGCTCGAATACATCATCGTCGGAATCAAGACGAACATCCCGTATCACCTCGCTGTGATGTCGAATCCGGATTTCCGCGACGGCGACTACACGACGCACTTCATCGAAGAGCATCCCGACCTGATCGCCGCAGCCGACGCGTGGACGGAACGTCAGGTGCCGCTTCACCGGCTGGTGCGCGATCCTGCGCGAGCCGCCGTGATTGCCGCAGCGATAGCCGTCACCACGTAGTGCAGCCGCGCTTCGGTCGCGGCTTGACCGCGTCGCTGCTGCGCCCTCTTGCCGAGCAGCTGCTCGCCGCCCTGCAGGTACCAACCGGCGCGACCGTATGCGAGCTCATCTGCGATGCGGGTCACCTGTCTCGTGAGCTTGCGCGCGTCATCGGCCCCGGCGGGACGCTGATCCTCACCGAGACGGATCCGGAGCTCCTGGACGCATGCGCCGCGCAAACCAATGGATTGTGCACCGTGCTCACACGTGCCATCGACGGCGGAACCCTCGACGTCGACGGCGAATCATGTGACCGTGTGGCTTCGCTGGCGACGCTCGGCGGAACGGACGCCACGTCCCTGCTGCGCGAAGCGCGCCGGGTCCTGCGCCCAGGTGGTACGGCGGCGTGCATCGTCTGGGATGCCGGCGCGCTGCCTCCCCACGAGGTGGCCCTGTCCATCGCTCTCCACGAAGAGGCAGGCCTGGAGTCGCGGTTTCTGCAGGGTCTGCTGGCGCCGGTGCGTGCTCCAGAGTGGTTCTCGGAGACGGAGCTGCGCGACGTCGCGCGCTTCGACGGCTTCAGTCAGCTTTGGCTCGCGATGATTGACGAACGGCCGCTCGCGAGTGAGCTGCGCTCGCTCTCGCAGGAGCGGCGCGACGCGGTGCGGCGGCGCTGCGAGGCACTGCTCGCCGATCATGCGGCGGCCGACGGAACGATGCGCATCCCCGTGGCGGCCCGCCTCCTGGTGTCGGCCGGAGCCTAGCCGGCGAGCACCTGAGTGTGGAACGCAGACGCGATTGCCTGCCCGTTGACGTCACGGAGTGCTGAGCCAACCGTCAACGTCAGTCTGCCCGTCGATGCGCGTGGCAGCGTGACGACAGCCGTGCGGCTGTCGGGGTTGTACGCGATCTCGGGCATGAGCTGCGTGCCATCCGCGGTGACCACGGAGAACGCGCCGGGCACGGTGAGGGGATTCAGATCACTGTCGAAGCTGATCTGCACGATGAATCCGGCGTGGGTTGCAGTGCGGCTCACGTTGACGACGTGCGGGCCCGATGATTCGTCGTGCAGTGGCGTGACCTCGAGCCCGGTGACGAGATACGGCTGACCGGGGCCGGCGGTTGACAACGTCAGCGTCTCGTCAGCGATCTGCGCCGAGGCGCTGGTGGTCGGGTCGACGATGAGCTCGACACTCGCCTTCACGCTTCCGTCGCTCTGCACCACGGCGTCGACCACGTATGAGCGAGACAGCCGACTCGGGGTGCGCGCCGCCGCATCAACGCCGCTCGCGGTCAGTGGCGTGAGCGTGGCCGAGTCACCTCGCGCTTGCGCATCAACGAAGGCACGCAGCGTGCTGTTCGCGCCCACCGGGATTGCCGTGGTGGACGCCGGTGCGGATCCGGGGATCGATCCACGCTGCGCTTCCATCCCGCCGGACGACGCCGTCAGGAGGGCGAGCGCGTCGCCCCTCGGGGAGAACACCGCGGAGCTCGTCGCAGGACCGATCGCCGAGGGCGTGCCGCTCGGCAGCTGTGCCACGACCAGCTTGGCGACTCCGGTGTCCGGTGTCAGCGTGTATGCGATCGCCGTGCCGTCGTGGTTGAGCGCGAGCGACGTGATGCCCGCCCCCGGATCGGGGACCGAGACGGACGCCGACGCGTCCCGACCGACCGGCTCGGTGACGAGCGTGGGCTGCGCGCCGGCGGTGGACACCCACGCGACGGTCGAGCCGTCGCCACTGAAAGCGACTCCGTCAGTTGCGCCGTTGAGTGCGCGGCTGGACCCGGCGTTGATGTCGAGCAGCTGGCCGGATTGGCCGCCGCTCGGCGCCAGGTACGCGTACGCGCCACCCGGAGCAAGCTCGACCACGTTGCCCGCCGGCGTCGCGAGCTGGTGCGTCGCACCGGCGAGGTCGACCGACGCGATCGAGGACGAGGTCGCGTACACGATGGTGCCGCCGGTTGCCCACGTCAGCGCGACGATCGGCGCGCGCGAGTCGACGAGGACGTGCGACTGCGTCCCATCAGCCTGGCTCAGGATGATCTCGCTGCCGCCACTGCCATCGCTCACCGCCGCTGCGAGGGAGGCGCCGCCCGGCGCGAATCCGGCAGCGGTCGCGGCCGGACCCAGAGAGGTGGAGGATCCCGTCGCTCCGTACTCCAGCAGGGCGGGCGATGACGAGCTGCCAGGCGGGGGGGACGTGGTTGGCGAGGACACCGCCGTCGGAGTCGGGCGCGCCGTGGCTCCGGGGCTGGGGGACGACGCCGTCGCCGGCGGGTATCCCGCCGTGCTCACCACGGCCCCGTCGGGAGCAAACAGCACGCTCGAGCCCCCAGCCACGGCGCCCAGATCCGCGAGCTGGAGTGCGGGCGGGGGGGCGGCGGCCGGAGCGGGGGGAGGCGTCGGCGCGGTGCCGAACGAGATCTGCAGCGGCTTGGCGGCAGTTGCGCCCGACGCGGCCACCAGCGCCGGCTTGACGATCGTGACGGTGTACGGGGTGTTGCCCGCCAGATGGTGCAGCGGCGTGATGACGAGATCGTTGCCCTTCCAGGTCGTGGTCACCTGCGTGGCCGGCTCGATGTGCAGTCCCCCCTCGACACGGGCATGGTTCATCGGTTGGTTGAACGCGACCGTGATCACGTCACTGGGGCTCACGGCGTGTCGCGCCGCGATGGTCGAGTACGCGGTCACCGTCTGGTGATCCACGACGTGGGTGCTGAACAGCGCCACCGCTGTGGCAGCGATCGCCGCCGTGCCCAGCGCGGCGCCGGCCCACGCGAGGTGTCCGGGCCCCACCCGGAGCCAGCGGCGCAGCCCGCGCGGGCGCAGCGAGCGCTGCGCCTCGGCGACCAGTTGCACCCGCAACCGGTTGCGGAAGTGCTGGTCTGGTTCGGGATCCGGTCGCGCCGCCCGCAGCAGCCGGGCGGTCTCACCCAGCGACGGGTCGTCGCGGAACAGATCCTCGAGCTCGGGATCCATCACGCTTCCTCGTGGACCGCCGCGGTCACGTTGAGGCGCTGGCGCACGCCGATCATGCCGCGATGGATCAGGAGCTTGACCGCCCCCTCGCTCTTGCCCATGATCCGCCCGATCTGGGCCAGCTTGAGGTCCTCGCCGAGCTTGAGGGTCATCGCCGTCCTCTGCTGCGCCGGCAGCTCGTCGATCGCGGCCCAAACCCGGGCAGCCTCGGCGCTGTCGACCACGCGCTCGGCCACCGGCCGCTGGGGATCGGCGACGGCGATCGCGGCATCGAGGCTCGAGACGGGGCGGCGGCTTCTGTAGTGGTCATTGATCGCGTTCACTGAGATCTGGTAGAGCCATGCGCTGAACGGGTGGCCCGACGGCTTGTAGCGCCCGATGGCCCTCAGCGCCTTGAAGAACACCTCCGAGGTGACGTCCTCGGCGGAGTCCTGGTCGTGCAGCCGGCTGCACACGAACCGGTAGATCTGCCCGAAATAGTGGTCGTACAACTCCCCAAAGGCATCGGCGTCCTGTTTGGCACGCTCGACAAGCTGATCCTCGTACGCCCGGGGCAGGGTCATCGGCTGAGTTGCGGGCGCACTCGACCGGGGAACGGAGGGCGCGCTGGTGCAGTTACGGGTCTGGACACTGCTGGCTCGAAGAGGGATTGGCCGCCCGAAGGCTGATCTGGCGGAGCTGCACTGCAAGGGCGGGGAGGTCTGTGATTATCCCCGCAACGCGCGGATCAGCCAGATAGCGGCGCAACCGGGCCGGTCCGTTGACGGTCCAGACGACGACCGGGACACCGGCGCGGTGCGCGGCGGCGAGCACAGTCGAGCCGGCCAGTGGGCGGCGGCGGGAGTGCGGTCGGAGCGCGAGCCAGAGCTGATGCGGCGCGATGAAATCAGCCCCACACCGCTGCGCGAGCTCGAGCGGGAGCGTCTCGATCTGCCGGCGCCGGCGACCGAGGCGAGCCGTCCCGATGAGCAGCCCGCAGGCGAGGTCGCCGCGCAGCGCCTTCACCGCGGCGACGGCCACTGGATGAAAGGAGGTGATCAGCACGTCCCGACGGCCGACGTGCGCTTCCAGGATCTCGAGCACCTGCGGCTCGAACCCCGGTTCCTTGACCTCGATGTCGAGCATGACCCGTCCGGCGCACAGCCGCACGGCCTCGTCGAGCGTGGGCGGCTTGTTCCGGCACCGGCGGCGGAGCTCTGCGTGCGTCAGGAGCGACACCGGCGTGCCGCGCCGCGACGCGCCGTGATGGACGACGAGAACACCGTCGGCGGTCCGCCGGACGTCGAGCTCGACCGCATCGGCTCCGGCCGAGATGGCCGATTCGAATGCGGCGAGTGAGTTGCCCGGCGCTGCGCGCGAGGCGCCGCGATGCGCGACCACCAGCGGGGCGTCGCGCGCGAACTCGAGAGGCGGGCGCACCGGTGTCTCTGGCGGTTCCACGGTGCCGGATAGAATGAGCGAAGGTGATCCCCCGCTACGCACCGCCTGAGATCGCGGCGATCTTCACAGACGAGTCGCGACTGCGCAGGTGGCTCGACGTAGAGCTGCTGGCCAGCGAGGCGTGGGCCGCACTCGGCCGCATCCCGGATCGCGACCTGTCCAAGCTGCGAACGGCACGCATCGATGCTGAGCGAATCGCGGAGCTCGAGGCGGAGCAGGGCCACGACGTCGCAGCATTTGTCGCGGGAGTGCAGGAAACCGTCGGGGACGCCGGTCGATATCTGCACCTCGGACTGACGTCGTCGGACGTCGTCGACACCGCACTGGCCACCCAGCTGCGCGACGCCGCCCGCATCATCGATGCCGACTGCGGTGTGCTCGAGGACGCGCTCGTCGAGCAGGCGGAGCGCCACCGGCTCACGGTGATGATGGGACGCACGCACGGCGTGCATGCCGAGCCGCTGACGCTCGGGATCAAGCTGGCGAACGTCGTCGACGAGCTGCGCCGCAGCCGCAACCGCCTGGCGATGGCGACCGAGGAGATCTCGGTGGGCCAGCTGAGTGGAGCGGTGGGAACGCACGCGTCGGTGCCGCCAGAGGTGGAGGAGCATGTCTGTCGCGGCCTGGGCCTCGCGGTCGCGCCGGTTTCCACGCAGGTGCTGGCGCGCGACCGCCACGCGTCGTTCGTCACGGCGCTGGCGCTGCTGGGAACGGTGCTCGAACGTATGGCCACCGCCATCCGGCTGCTGCAGGTGACCGAGGTCGACGAGGTGGAGGAGCCGTTCAGCGACCGCCAGAAGGGCTCGTCTGCGATGCCGCACAAGCGAAATCCGGTGCTCTGCGAGCGCATCTGCGGCCTCGCCCGTGTGCTCCGCGGCCACGCCGTCACCGCCATGGAGAACGTGGCGCTCTGGCATGAGCGGGATATTTCGCACTCATCGGCTGAACGCCTGATCCTTCCTGACGCGTGCGCGCTCGCGGGCTACATGCTTCGCCTCAGCACGCGCATCGTCCGAGGTCTTCGTGTCAGGCCGGAGCGCATGCAGGAGAACCTCGAGCGCGACGGTGGCGTCGCGTTTTCTCAGCGGGTGCTCACCGCGCTCATCGTCGAGGCAGGATGGTCGCGTGAGCGCGCGTATCGCGCGGTGCAGGCGCTGGCGCAGCGCGCCCGCGACGGGGAGGGCGGCTTCCGCGACCTGGTCGCCGCCGACATCGACGTTTCGGAAGCGCTGAATCCGGCGGCACTCGCGCGCTGCTTCGATGTCGAGGCGTACCTGGAGCACATCGACGTCACGTATCGACGCCTGGGGCTCTCAACCCGGTCGTCGACCGCTGGCCCGCCAGACACACACACAGCCCTCGCGGTGGAGGCCGGGCTGGCGGGAGGAAGGATGTCGTGACGCCCGTGCTCACCAGCGCGGTCGCCGACGGCCTCGATGTGTTCCGGCGTGGCAAGGTCCGGGACACGTTCCAGCTGCACGACGGCACGTTGCTCATGGTCGCCACCGATCGCATCAGCGCCTTCGACGTGGTTCTCCCCACACCGGTGCCCGACAAGGGCCGCGTGCTCACGCAGATGTCGCTTTGGTGGTTCGGCGAGACGCGCAACCTCGTGCCCAACCACCTGCTGCCGGACGGCGAGACCCCGCTCCACGAAAGCATCCCCGCCGGTTGGGCGGAGCGTTCGATGCACGTCGCGCGGGCGCAGCGGATCGATGTCGAGTGCGTCGTGCGCGGCTTCATCAGCGGATCCGGATGGAAGGAGTACCGCGAATCCGGCACGCTTGCGGGTGAGGCCCTCGCGCCCGGACTGCTCGAGTCGTCGCGTCTCCCTCTGCCGCACTTCACGCCGGCGGTCAAGAGGGACGACGGGCACGACATGAACATCTCGCGCTCGCAGCTGCGGACGCTGGTCGGCGCCGAGCTGGCAGACCGGCTCGAATCGACGTCGCTCCGCCTCTTCGACCTCGCCTCGGCCCGCTGCGAGGGCGCGGGAATCTACCTGGCCGACACGAAGTTCGAGTTCGGCTTCATCGAAGGGAAGCTGTCGCTCATCGACGAGGTGCTCACTCCCGACTCATCGCGCTTCTGGGAGATCTCCGCATGGCGGGAGGGGGCCACCGTGCCGTCGTTCGACAAGCAGTTCGTGCGCGACTACCTCGAGACGCTGGACTGGGACAAGACGCCGCCGGGTCCTGAGCTCCCGGAGGACGTCGTGCGCGGCACCACCGAGCGTTATCGCGAGGCGGCCCGTCGCATCTGCGGAATATCGCTCTCGTGACCTGGGTAGCCGAGGTCGTTGTCCAGCTGAAGCCGGTGGTCAACGACCCACAGGGGCTCGTCGTGCGCGACGGACTGCGCCGCCTGGGGTTCACGGGCGTGCGTGCCGCACGCATCGGCAAGCACGTCGAGCTGGAGGTGGAGGCCGACTCGGAGCAGGACGCCCGGGAGTCGGTGGCGGCGATGTGCGAGAAGCTGCTGTGCAATCCCGTGATCGAAGACTACCGCATCGACTCGGTGCGCGCTACCGCCGAGGGACGCGCGTGATGCGCTTCGGCATCACGGTGTTTCCCGGGACCTGGTCCGACCGCGACTGCGCGCACGCAGTCGAGCTCGCCGGGCACCAGGCCGTGATGCTGTGGCACAAGGATGCGGATCTCCGCGGTGCGGACTGCGTGATCCTCCCCGGCGGCTTCGCGTACGGCGACTACCTGCGTGCCGGCGCGGTGGCGAGGTTCGCTCCTCTGATGGAGTCGGTCGTGGCGTTCGCTGACCGTGGCGGCCTCGTGTGGGGCATCTGCAACGGGTTTCAGATTCTTTGCGAGGCGCATCTTCTGCCGGGCGCGCTCACGCGCAACGGATCGCTGCAATTCCGCTGCGAGCCGTCCTGGCTGCGCGTGGAGACGCAGAGCAGCCCCTTCACGGCCGGGATTGCCAGCGAGGAGGTGCTGCAGATCCCCGTCTCGCATGGCGAGGGCCGCTACGTTGCCGGCGAGGGGACGCTCGACGGCCTCGAGCGCGACGAACGCGTGGCCTTCCGCTATGTCGCGAAGGATGGGTCGCCCGCCGGCGCGTCCAGCCCCAACGGTTCCATGCGTGACATCGCGGGCATCGTCAATCCCGCGGGGAACGTGCTCGGCATGATGCCGCATCCCGAACGAGCATGCGAGCCGCTGCTGGGCTCGGACGACGGCATGCGCCTGTTCCTGAACGTCGCCCGGGCGGTGTCGCGCGGCGCGGCGTTCGCCGCGCCTGCATCGTGACGCTGACCTCCGACGCACCAACGGTGCCATCGGACGCCCAGCTGGCGGAGGTCGCGCTCACGCGCGACGAGTTCGCGTCGGTGGTGCAGCAGTTGCACCGCCAGCCGAATGCGGTCGAGCTCGGCATTCTCGGCGCGTTGTGGAGTGAGCACTGCAGCTACAAGACGAGCCGGCCGCTGCTGCGCGCGCTGCCGACGGCCGGACCTCGTGTGCTGCAGGGGCCCGGTGAGAACGCGGGCGCCGTGGACATCGGCGACGGACTCGCGTGTGTCTTCAAGATCGAGTCGCACAACCATCCGAGCGCCATCGAGCCGTATCAAGGTGCGGCCACCGGGGTGGGCGGCATCCTGCGCGACGTCTTCACCATGGGGGCACGTCCCGTGGCGCTGCTCGACTCGCTGCGCTTCGGGCCGCTGGACGAGCCGCGTCAGCGCCATTTGTTCGAGGGCGTGGTCGCCGGCATCGGGGGCTACGGCAATTGCGTCGGGGTGCCGACCGTCGGCGGTGAGCTGTACTTCGACTCGTGCTATCGCGACAACTGCGTGGTCAACGCGATGTGCGTCGGCATCGTCGAGCACGGCAAGCTGATGCGCGCGCGTGCGTCGGGTCCCGGCAACGCGGTGCTGCTCGTGGGAGCCGACACCGGGCGCGACGGCATCCACGGCGCGAGCTTCGCCAGCGTGCGGCTCGACGCCACCAGCGAGGAGCGCCGTCCGGCGGTGCAGGTGGGCAACCCGTTTCTGGAGAAGTGCCTGATGGAGGCGTGCCTCGAGCTCGCCGGCGATCCGCGCATCATCGCCATGCAGGACCTCGGTGCCGCGGGACTGTGCGGCAGCGCGGCCGAGCTGGCTCATCGAGGCGGCGTCGGTGTCGACATCGACGTGTCGTGCGTCTCCCGCCGAGAGCGTGCGATGACGCCGTATGAGGTGATGCTGAGCGAGTCGCAGGAACGCATGCTGGTCGTTGTGCATCCGGACGACGTGCGCTCCGTGCAGGAGGTCTTCGACCGGTGGGATCTGCACTCGGATGTGATCGGCACCATTCTCGAACGGCCGGAATTCGTGGTGCGCGACGGGGCAACTGGAGTCTGCGCGCTGCCGCTCGCTGTGCTCGTCGACGGCGCGCCTGAGCGCTCCGCACCCGGACCGCCGGTGCAGCGCGTGATGACGCTCGAGCGGCGCGTATGGCAATCGCCGTGGCCGCCGGGTGACACCCTGATTCGCTTGCTCGCCAGTCCGAACATCGGCAGCCGCAAGCCGATCTTCCGCACGTATGACCACCAGGTGGGCGGCGCGACCATCGTGAGTCCGGGCACTGACGCCGCCGTGGTGCGTGTGCATGGCACGCGCCGCGGGCTCGCCCTCACCACAGACGGCAACGCTCGCTACACAGCGCTGAGCCCGCGCCGTGGCGCGGCCATCGCGGTATGCGAGGCGGCGAGAAACGTCGTTGCCACCGGTGCGGTGCCGATTGCGCTCACCAACTGCCTCAACTTTGCCAATCCGGAGCTCAACGAGGTGTACTGGGACCTGCACGAGGCCATCCAGGGCATCGCTGACGCGTGCACCGCCCTCGGCATACCGGTGGTGAGCGGCAACGTGAGCCTGTACAACGAATCGGAGAGCGCACGCATCGACCCGACCGTGGTGATCGGCATGGTGGGCGTCCTCGAGGATGTCGAGCGGGCGTGCAGCGCCGGCTTCGCGCGGCGCGGCGATCGCATTGCGATCGTTGGTCCGGTGGAGGGCAGCCTCGACGCGACCGAGCTGCAGCGGCTCGCGTTCGGCATCAACCAGAAGATGGCGCCGGAGCTCGACCTGGACCTCGAGCGACGGGTTCATGGGTTCGTCCACGACGCCATCGAAGCGAGCCTGCTGCACACCGCTCACGACTGTGCGGAAGGCGGGCTGGCCGTGGCGCTGGCAGAGAGCAGCCTGTGGGGCGGTATCGGTGTTCGCGTCGATCTGGATATCGCAGGTGAGGAACGACCCTGGGGCCGGTCGCGGGTGGACGGTATACTGTTCGGTGAGAGCCAGTCGCGGTTTCTCATCAGCTTCGCGATGGAGGCCTCAGTGCAGCTGCGCGAGCTCGCGGACCGACACTCCCTTCCACTGCAGGAGATCGGAGTCGTGGGCGGCGACCGCATCGTCATCGACGGCGCGATGGATGTCGCGCTCGCTGCGGCGCGACGCGCCTACGAGGGAGCGCTTGTGGGTGGCGAGTGACGTGACGCGAGAGAGGGCGGTGCGGGCTGTGCGGGGCGGTGGGGCGCGTGCTCAGGATGGTCGGGTACATCTGCGTAGGCCGCATAGCTCAGGAGCGGCCGAAGCAGATGTGCCCGACCTCCGGGACCGCCTGATGGACGATCACTTCCACGAGGAGTGCGGCATCTTCGGCGTGTTCCATCCGGGCGAGGACGTCGCGAACCTGACGTACTTCGGCCTGTACTCGCTGCAGCATCGCGGGCAGGAGTCCGCGGGGATCGCCGTCAGCGATGGTGAGCACATCCGCATGCGGAAGGAGATGGGGCTGGTCTCGCAGGTGTTCGACCAGGAGGACATCGAGAGGCTGGGAGGGCATGTCGCCATCGGGCACACGCGGTACAGCACCACGGGGAGCACGCGGCTACCGAACGCGCAACCGATGCGCTTCGAGCATCCCACGCTCGGACCCATCGTGCTGGCGCACAACGGAAACCTGGTGAACGCGCACGGCCTCCGCCAGGAGTTGTCTGCTGCAGGCGCCGTCTTCGAATCGACGAGTGACACAGAAGTGCTGGGTGCGCTGCTGACGCGCACGCGGGGTGACACGCTCGAGGAGGTGCTCGCCAGCGCTCTGCCACGTCTTGAAGGCGCGTACTGTCTCCTCTTCCTCACGCGCGACACGCTCGCCGCAGCACGCGACCCGCTGGGCATCAGACCACTGTGCCTCGGCCGGTTCGGCGACGTCGACGCACCCGGTGGCAGCGGCTACGTCATCGCGAGCGAAACATGCGCCCTCGACGTGATAGGTGCCACGTTCATCTGCGAGATCGAGCCCGGCGAGATCGTATCGGTCGACCGGTCCGGCATGCGCAGCACCAAGATTCCGCATCAGGCCGCGGGCCGCGCGATGTGCTCGTTCGAGTTCATCTATTTCGCCCGACCGGACAGCGTGATGATGGGGCAGTCGCTGTATGAGGCGCGCCGCCGGATGGGTCGGGAGCTGGCACGCGAGTCCCCGGCCGACGGCGACATCGTGATCACACTGCCGGACAGCGGCACACCCGCCGCCATCGGGTTCGCCGACGAATCGGGCCTTCCTTTCGCCGAGGGCATGATCAAGTCGCGCTACATCACGCGGACATTCATCCAGCCGACGCAGCGGCTGCGGGAGTCCGGCATACGGTTGAAGTTCAACCCCATGCGTCATGTGCTCGAGGGGAAACGTGTCGTGCTGGTCGACGACTCCATAGTGCGCGGCACCACGTCTCGCCGCATCATCGACGAGCTGCGGCGCGCCGGCGCGCGAGAGGTACACATGCGTATAGCGTCGCCACCGATCTCGTGGCCGTGCTTCATGGGCATCGACATCGCGTCGCGGCGCGAGCTGATCGCTGCAGACCATTCGGTGGGGGAAATCAGGGAGCTGCTCGGCGCCGACTCGCTCCAGTATCTCAGTCTGACGGGGCTGCGCAAAGCGATGGGAAAGCCAGACGGCGAGGGGTTCTGCTTCGCCTGCTTCACCGGCACCTATCCGGTCGCCGTGCCGGAGCACCTGGAGGCCGACAAGCTGGCGCTCGAGATCCCCCTCGCCGCTGTCTCGAGCTGACCGGCTCTTTCGCCGTGGGTGATCTCCGCTACGCGGATGCCGGCGTCGACATCGATGAGGGCAACCGCGCGGTCGCACTGATCCGCCGCACTGTGGCATCGACCCACACCGCGCAGGTGATCGGCGGTGTCGGCGCGTTCAGCGGCCTGTTCACCCTCGACCACGGCCACTGGCGCGACCCAGTGCTGGCGTCGAGCACCGACTCGGTCGGCACCAAGGTGAAGATCGCCATCGCCACGGGAAGACATCGCGGCATTGGTATAGATCTGGTCAATCACTGCATCAACGACATCCTGTGCTGCGGCGCCGAGCCGCTGTTCTTTCTCGATTACTTCGCCACCGGGAAGCTGGTGCCCGAACAGCTTGCCGAGCTCGTCGAGGGCATGGCAGGGGCGTGTCGCGAAGCGGGCTGCGCGCTCATAGGCGGCGAGACAGCGGAGATGCCCGGGGTGTACGCGCTCGGCGACTACGACATTGCCGGGTTCATCGTCGGCGCGGTGGAGCGCCGCAACATCCTCGATGGGAGCGGCGTCGCCGAGGGTGACGTGATCCTTGGTCTCCCCAGCACCGGGCTGCACACCAACGGGTACTCACTGGTGCGGCACATCGTGGCCGAGCGAGAGTTGAGCTGGAACGACGTGCTTCCCGGAACCGACGCGCCGATCGCGGACCTGCTGCTCGCGTCGCACCGCTCGTACCTGGCGCCGGTGCGCGAGCTGATGCACGTCGCTGAGGTGCATGCGCTCGCCCACATCACCGGCGGCGGCCTCATCGACAACATCCCGCGCGTCCTCCCCGATGGTCTGGCCGCCGAGATCGCTCGCGATTCGTGGGCGCCGCCCGGCATCTTCGATGCGCTGCAGACGGCCGGCGGCGTGCATCCGGAAGAGATGTGGCGCACGTTCAACATGGGGATCGGCATGGTTGCGATCGTCGCACCCCCGGCTGCAGAAGCCGTACACAACGTGGCAGGAGTCGAGGTCAACGTCATCGGCCGCGTGGTGCGAGCGGGAAGCGCGGCCCGCGTTCGCCTGCTTTGAGCCAGACGCGACGCGCAGTCGGTGTGCTCGTATCGGGAGCGGGCACCAACCTCGAAGCCCTGCTGCGCGCATGCGAGGGAGCGGTTTTCCCTGCCCGCGTGGCGCTTGTGATCAGCAATCGCCGCGAAGCACCGGCGCTCGACATCGCGCAGCGATACAGGATTCCGGCGCTGGCGATGCCACAGGCCGTCTTTGGTGGCGACTCACAGCTGCGCGACCGCGCCATCGTGCAGCGCATGCGCGACGCGGGTGTCGCGCTCATCGTCTGTGCCGGGTACGACCGCATCCTGAGCGGCGAGGTACTCGATGCGTATCCCGACGCGATCCTCAACGTGCATCCGTCACTGCTCCCGGCGTTCTCCGGCGGCATGGACGCGGTCGAGGACGCGCTGGCGCACGGCGTCAAGGTGACCGGATGCACCGTGCAGCTGCTCGAGCCGGGCACAACCGACGGTGGCCCGATCGTGCTGCAAGCCGCGGTGAACGTCGAGCCTGACGACGACGTCGAATCGCTGCGCCAGCGCATCCACGAGCAGGAGTGGAAGTTGCTCCCCATGGCAGTCGAGCTTTGGTGCACTGGACGCTTGCGTCGCGAAGGTCGGATAGTGCGCATTGCCGCTGAGCCGCGTGCGGCGGGTGACGAAGCGGGGGGCAGCGCGGACGGCTCCGCAGGAGGGGCCCCACGGCTTCGCGGTGATGAGGGTGCGGAAGCCGTGGGGAGCCCGAGGAGCCGGCCGGGAGGGGTCCCCGCGAAGGCAGGACCCGCCGCCCCGTCGACGGCGCCACCCGCCGTGGGAACGCAGTGACAGTCGCGCTGCTCGGCGTCAGTGACAAAACGGGCCTGGTCGAGTTTGCGCGCGGCTTACATGACTGCGGTGTCGAACTGATCGCCACCGACGGCACGCGTGCCGCGCTGCAGGCCGCCGGCATCGAGGCGCGCGCCGTGTCGGAGCTCACCGGATTCCCGGAGATGCTCGACGGCAGGGTCAAGACGCTGCACCCCGCGGTGCACGCAGGGATACTGGCGCGGCGCGACAGCGACACGCACATGCGCCAGCTGACGGAGCACGGGTTCGTGCCCATCGACATCGTCGCGGTCTCCCTCTATCCGTTCGCCGCGACCTTGGCGCGCGGCGCAGACGACGCCGAGGTCATCGAGAACATCGACATCGGCGGACCGGCGATGATTCGCGCCGCCGCGAAGAACAGCGACTCGGTGGCTGTCATCGTCTCGCCACGTCAATATGAGGGCGTGCTCGCGGAGCTTCGCGGGCACGGTGCCCTGTCCAGCGCGACGCGCGGCCGTCTCGCCGCCGAGGCGTTTGCACACGTCGCCGCCTATGACACCGCGGTCGCCGATTTCCTGCGCGGTCGCGTGCCCAGGGAGGAGATGCCGGCGGAGTTCACCGACGGCGGTGCGCGCCTGCACGAGCTGCGGTACGGGGAGAATCCGCATCAGCGCGGCGCGCTCTATGCGGTGGCCGGGCCACCGGGTGGCGTCGCGCATGCGCGCCGTCTCCAGGGCTCGGAGCTGTCGTTCACCAACTGGCTCGACGTCGATGCCGCGCGGCGCCTCGTCAGCGAGTTCGAGGAACCGGCGGCGGCGATCATCAAGCACACGAACCCGTGCGGATTCGCGGTCGGCGAACCGCTGCGCTTCGCGTACGCGCGCGCCTTCGAAGGCGACCCGCGCTCTGCGTTCGGCGGCATCGTCGGACTCAACCGCCCGCTCGACCTGGCCACGGCACAGGAGCTGGCGCGAACGTTTCTCGAGGCGGTGGTCAGCCCTTCCGTCGACGACGACGCGGCACAGCTGCTCTCAGCCCGGGAGCGCCTGCGCGTGCTCGTCGTCGACAGACCATCGTGTGCCGCACAGCTCGACGTGCGCGGCATCGACGGCGGCCTCCTGGTCCAGACGCCCGACAGAGTCTCGATAGACCGCGGCGCGATGACGGTGCCGACGCGGCGCCGGCCCGACGAGGGCGAGTGGCGCGACCTCCTGATTGCCTGGCGAGTCTGCCGTCACGTGAAATCGAATGCCATCGTCGTGGTGCGCGACGGGATGGCGGTCGGCGTGGGCGCAGGGCAGATGTCCCGCGTGGAGTCAGCCGAGCTGGCGGTGGCGCGCGCCGGCGAGCGCGCCAAGGGAGCCGTCGCCGCATCGGATGCGTTCTTTCCCATGCCCGATGGGGTCGAGACGCTGGCGCGCGCGGGGATCCGCGCGGTCATCCATCCTGGGGGCAGCAAGCGTGACCCTGATGTCGTGGCGGTCGCCGATGCGCTCGATCTGGCCCTGGTCCACGCCGGGGAGCGCCACTTCCGCCACTGAGGGCGGCGCCAGGCCTATCGGTGGCCGTTGCGTCTGGCGCGAGCCACCTTTGCCTGATCCTCCACGCAGTATCTCGCCGCCGGCAGCGCGTCCAGCCGTGCGTCGCTGATCGGCTGGCCACAGGCCTCGCAGCTCCCGTAGGTGCTTGCGTCGAGTCGTGCCAGGGCCGCGTCGATCTCCGCGAGCTCGGCCTCCGCGTGCCGGACGACGGTCCAGTCGAGCTCTCGCTCGATGGTCTCTGTGGCGAGCTCGGCCGGATGCTGATCAGCGGACGACAGCTCGCGTTCAGCGGCTTCCCTGGCACCGGCGCCGAGCCGGTCGGCAGCCTGGCGCACCCCCTCGAGTCGCTCCCGTTCCGCGATCAGACGGCCGCGGGCGGCGTGTGTGTCCATGGCGCGTGCTGACTCCTCTATCTGGATCGGGATCGCCGGGGCGTGAGGTGCGCAACAGCGCGAACCCGTCGATCGCTCCCCCGGCTGGCTGCCCTTGCATTGTCGGCCGAGGGGCCAGGTTAAGCAATAGGGGCCGACAGCCAGAGCGCCCCCAGTGGCGGGAGGCTCAGACGCGCCGACTGCGGGAAGACGTGCCAGGCGACCGGCTCGGTGTCGACTCCGCCGAGGTTGCCGACCCCACTTCCTCCGTAATACGAGGAATCCGTGTTCACCGCCTCTGTCCACCGGCCGGGCAGCGGCAGTCCGATGCGGAACCCGTGGTGGACGACCGGGGAGAAGTTGGCGACGCACACCAACCCCGGGCGGCCGTGGCCGTCGAAGCGGGCGAACGCGATGACGTTCTGATCCGCGTTGCCGGCGTCGATCCAGCGGAAGCCCTCGGGGCGGTCGTCGAGCTCGAACAGCGACGGGATCTCCCGGTAGCGCGCGCACAGGTCGCTGACCAGCGCGCGCACGCCGGCGTGCGCAGGTTCCTCGAGCAGCTCCCAGTGCAGCGCCGAATCGTGTGACCACTCCTGCGGCTGGGCGAGCTCGCCGCCCATGAACAGCAGCTTCTTGCCGGGATGCGCCCACATCCAGGCAAACAGTGAGCGGAGGGTGGCCATACGCTGCCAGCTGTCGCCCGCCATCTTGCGCAGGAGTGAGCCCTTCATGTGCACCACCTCGTCGTGCGAGAGCGGCAGGATGAAGTTTTCCGACCAGGCGTACCACAAGCCAAACGTGAGCTTCTGGTGGTGATACCGGCGAAACACGGGATCCTGGCTCATGTAGTCGAGGGTGTCGTGCATCCAGCCCATGCCGGCGTAGTCGCGACGCAGCGAGTCGTTGACCTCGCGCAGCAGCGCGATGGCTTCGAGGTTCTCCCTGCCGCCGTACTGGTTCGGCAGCCACTGGCCCGGGCGCCGCGAGTAATCGAGGTAGAGCATCGATGCGACCGCGTCGACTCTGAGCCCATCGATGTGGAACTCCTCGGCCCAGTACCGCGCGTTGGCCACCAGAAAGTTGCGCACCTCGTTGCACCCATAGTTGAAGACGTACGTGCGCCAGTCGGGGTGCTCGCCGCGACGCGGGTCGGCGTGCTCGTACAACGCCGTGCCGTCGAAGCGCGCCAGGGCCCAATCGTCGCGCGGAAAGTGAGCCGGCACCCAGTCGAGGATGACGCCGATGCCGTGCCGGTGAAGATGGTCGACGAAGAAGCGAAAGTCGTCAGGGCTGCCGAACCGCGCCGTCGGCGCGAAGTAGCCGGTGACCTGATATCCCCAGGATCCCCCGAACGGGTGCTCCATCACCGGCAGGAGCTCGACGTGCGTGAATCCCATCTCGCGGCAATAGCCGGCGAGTCGCGGCGCGATGTCGCGATAGCCGAGCACGGCGCCGCCGTCACCGCGACGCCAGGAGCCGAGGTGCACTTCGTACAGCGCAATCGGCGTACCCGTCGGAGCCCATCCGGCGCGTTGCTCCATCCACGTGGCATCACTCCATGCGTAGTGAGAGTCGGTGACGATGCTCGCCGTGGCCGGCGGCCGCTCCGCCGCACGTGCAAGCGGATCTGCCTTGAGCACCTGCTGGCCATTGGCACGTGTCACACGGAATTTGTATTTCGTTCCCGCCCCGACGTTCGGGACGAACAGCTCCCACACGCCGGACGCGCCGAGTGTGCGCATCGGCCACGTGCGCGCATCCCAGTGATTGGCGTCGCTGACGAGATGCACGCCATGTGCATTGGGCGCCCACACCGCGAAGGCGGTTCCGGTTACCCCCTCATGCTCGATGACTCGCGCGCCGAGCCGCCGCCACAACGCATGGTGCGTCCCTTCACCGATCAGATGCAGGTCCAGCTCGCCCAGCGTCGGTGGAAACCGATAGGGGTCCTCTGCCTCCCAGGTCCCCGACGGAGATTGGAACCGGAGCCGGTAGCCGGCCAGGTGTGGCACCTCGATACGAACCTCGAACAGCCCGGCGTCGTCGACGCGCCGCATCGTCACGATCCCGCCGGGGTGTGCGACGGCGGCGTCGACGGCATCGGGATGAAACGCGCGCACGATGGTCACGGTGCCGTCGGCATGGGGTCCGAGCACGGCGTGCGGATGCGCGTGCGCGCCACCGACCATGCGGCGCACGTCCGCCGTCCAGTCCTGGGTGCCGGGCGGCGCGCTGCTCATGCGGCTCCGCGCAGCAGGAAGCGCATCGGGATGTCGATCCAGGAGGGCCGGTGCGTGAGCTCGTAGCCCACCTCGTACACCGCCTTCTGCACCTCGAAGGCACGGCGCACGACCGTGGTTGCTCCGGGCGACGGCAGCAGCGCGCGGTCCCCCACGGCGCTCAGGTATCCGCTCCAGAACGAGTCGCGATTGGCCTGTGCCCACGCGTCGCCGTACGCGAGCATGCCGTTCCAGTCCGCGCTCTCCGGCAGCACGCGTTCCGCCAACGCGACGGCCGCCGCATAGTCGAGCGAGCGCAGCATTCCCGCGACGTCGCGCAAGGGTGATGAACGCTCGCGGCGCTCCGCCGGCGTGCGGTCCGGCTCGCCTTCGAAGTCCAGGATGATCCAGCCCGAGTCGGTGCGCAGCGTCTGGCCCAGATGCAGATCGCCGTGGATGCGCGTGCAGAGTCCGGCAGGGTCGACGGACCGTAGAGCCTCGAAATGTGCAATGACGGCGTCGCGTGCGTCGCGCAGCGGATCGAGTGCTGATTCAGGGTGGGTGAGCAGCTGGTCGAGCTCGCGTGTCATGGAGTCGGCCCAGGCATGCAGATGGCGCCCGGTGAGCGGCACCGGCTCGACATCCGCGCCGAGGCCCGGCTGAGTCAGCGCGAGGTGCATCGCCGCGCTCACCGCGCCGAGGCGGCCACTCTCTCCGGTGAACGCGCCGCCGTGTTCGTCGACGGTGGAGATGCGCTCCACGGCGCCGGCGTCGGCTGCCTCCTCCGCATCGGCGTAGAGGTCACGGAGCGACGTCAGCGCGAGCGACCACCCCTCGGTGCCGTTGTGCAGATACGGCTGCACCAGCACGATCGGTGCACCGGCTGCACCGGCAGCGTCGTACATCGCGGTCGCTTGGACCGGGGCGAGATTCCTGAAGCCCGCGGCGGTGAGCGCGCTGAGCATCTCCAGCTCGTGCGATGGGCCGGGCTCCACGCGGCGCACGTGCTTGACGAACGTGCTGTCGCCGAGGATGAGCGACGTGTTGCTCTGCTCCACGCCCAGGATGCGCATGGGCGGTTCCGGATCGGGTTCGAGCGCGTCGGGGTCGGGACACTCGAAGCGGAGCGTCGAACGCGCCGTCTGCAGCGTGCGGCGCCCGCGCACCGCCGTCCACAGCCACTGCACGTACTCCGGATCGCCCAGCGCGTCGTACAGGAATCTGCTGTCGTCGGTCAGCCCGGGCGCGATCATGAAATCGGGCGCGCGTTCCGCCAGCGGATCACCGATTCGGCGTAGGCCGAGCGGCAGTGCGTACTCACGCACGGTGCCGTCGGCGTATGCGACGCGCGTGACCGTGAACAGCAGCGTTGCGTCACCTTCCCCGAGCACAGCTGAGTCGACGATGTTCACGTCACGGACACGCCGTCCCTGACCGCCCGACCAGCGCTGGCGCACGATGTATGCGCCGATGTCGTCGAGCGATTGGGAGAGCCCGGCCTCCGCGATCACCGCGTCGACCGGAGTGCCGGTCAGGCTCACCGATCGATGGTCTCGAGCGTGAACCAGTAGAAGCCGTGCGGCGCCATCGTGAGCAGGTAGGGCAGCTCACCGATGCGCGGGAAGTGGACGTGGCCGAGCATCTCGACAGGGGTCACGCCGTTGAAGCGGCGCAGGTCAAGCTCCACGGGCTGGGCGAAACGCGACAGGTTGTTGACGCACAGCACCACATGGTCGTGCAGCGTACGCAGGAATGCAAACACGGAAGGGTTGGCGGCATCGAGCGCATCAAACGTCCCCTCACCAAAGACGGGCCAGCGTTTGCGCACCGCGACGAAGCGCCGCAGCCAGTGGAGCAGCGACGATTGATTGCGGCGCTGCGCCGAGACATTGCAGGCGGCGTACCCGTAGACCGGATCCATCAGCGGCGGCATGTACAGCTGTGCAAAATCGGCACGGCTGAACCCACCATTGCGGTCCTCACTCCATTGCATGGGCGTGCGCACGCCGTCGCGGTCACCGAGATACACGTTGTCACCCATGCCGATCTCATCGCCGTAGTAGAGAATTGGCGATCCCGGAAGCGACAGCAGTAGTCCGTAGAAGAGCTCCATCTGTCGCCGGCCGTTACTGAGCAGCGGCGCCAGCCGCCGCCTGATTCCGAGATTGAGCTTCATGCGAGGGTCTTGCGCGTACTCCCCCCACATGTAGTCGCGTTCGTCATCGGTCACCATCTCCAGTGTCAGCTCGTCGTGATTGCGCAGGAACAGTCCCCACTGGCCGTCCTCGGGCACGGACGGCGTGCGCTCGAGTATCTCCGTGATCGGATACCGCTGCTCGCGACGCAGGGCCATGAACATGCGCGGCATCAGCGGAAAGTGGAAGCACATATGGCACTCTGGGTTCTCCGACGTGCCGAAGTAGTCCACCACGTCCTCGGGCCACTGGTTCGCCTCGGCGAGGAGGACCCGATTCTGGTACTCGCGGTCGATGGTGGCGCGGAGCTCCGCGAGATACGCGTGCGTCTCGGAGAGGTTCTCGCAGTTGGTGCCCTCGCGCTCGAAGAGGTATGGGACGGCGTCGAGGCGGAAGCCGTCCATTCCGAGGTCGAGCCAGAAACGGCAGACGTTCTTGAACTCTTCGCGGACCTCGGGGTTGTCGTAGTTGAGGTCCGGCTGATGGCTGAAGAATCGGTGCCAGTAATACCGGCCGGCTTGCTCGTCCCACGTCCAGTTCGACGTCTCGGTGTCTACAAAGATGACGCGCGCGTCCGTGTATCGGTTCTTCGTGTCCGACCACACGTACCAGTCACGGTACGGGTTGTCGGGCGAGGATCGTGCTTGCTGGAACCATGGATGCTGATCCGACGTGTGGTTGACGACGAGATCCATGATCACGCGCATGCCATGCCGGTGGGCCTCATCGACGAGGCGGCGCACATCGTCGACAGTGCCGTACTCGGGGTTGACGCCATAGTAGTCCGAGATGTCGTAGCCGCCGTCGCGCATCGGGCTCGTGTTGAACGGGAGCAGCCAGATGCAATCGACGCCCAGCCAGTCGAGATAGTCGAGCCGCGCGAGCAGGCCCGGGAAGTCGCCCACGCCATCGTCGTTGCTGTCGCAGAAGGCGCGCACCGGGAGCTCGTAGAAGACCGCGCGCTTGAACCATCGCGGGTCGGAGGCCTCCGGCTCGATCGTGATGCGCGTTGCAGGCGCCGCGGTGGCGATGGCGCTCTCGTCGTTCACGGCCGTCTCAGGTGCAGCACGTGGGCAGGCGCGACGGCGGGGTCGAGACGGACATAGTTCCGCGGACCCTGCCACGTGTACGTCGCGCCGCCGAGCTCGTCGTGCGCCTCGAACGGGCGCTCCGCGGGGATGCCCAGCGCGGCGAGGTCGAGCCACGTGGTGGCCTCGCGGGTCGCGTGTGGGTCGAGGTTGAGGACGAGCAGGAGCACGTCGTCACGGTCCGGCGCGGCACGGCTGACGCAGAGCATCTCCTCGTTGTCGACGTGATGCAGACGCAACGTGCTGAGCTGCGCGATGGCCTCGCGATGCTTGTTGCGGATGGCGTTGAGCTTGGCGATGAACGGCGCGAGCGATTGCGGTTGGTCCCACTTGCGCGGGCGCAGCTGGTACTTCTCGGAGTCGAGGTACTCCTCGCTGCCCTCGCGCAGCGGGATGTTCTCGCCCAGCTCGTACCCGCTGTACATGCCCCACGATGGACAGGTGATCGCAGCCAGCACGGCGCGCAGCCTGAACGCCGGCAACCCACCTCGCTGCAGCGTGGCGTGCAGGATGTCGGGGGTGTTCACCCAGAAGTTGGGGCGGAACCAATCGGCCTCCTCTGTTTGTGACAACTCGTGCAGATACTCGCTCAGCTCCCACTTCGAGTTGCGCCACGTGAAATACGTGTACGACTGCGTGAATCCGAGCTTCGCCAGCCGCTGCATCACCGCCGGACGCGTGAACGCCTCGGCAAGGAAGAGAACGTCGGGATGGCGCGCGTGGATGTCGCGGATCAGCCACTCCCAGAAGCGGAGCGGCTTCGTGTGCGGGTTGTCGACACGAAAGAGGCGGACGCCGCGTGCGATCCAGAAGAGCATCACCTCTCGCAGCGCGGCCCACAGCGCATCTCTGTCGTCGGTGTCGAAGTCGAACGGATAGATGTCCTGATAGCGCTTCGGAGGGTTTTCGGCGTAGCGCACGGAGCCGTCGGCGCGATGACGGAACCACGCCGGGTGCTCGCGAACCCAGGGATGGTCGGCGCTCGTCTGCAGCGCATAGTCGAGCGCGACCTCCAGCCCCGCGCTGCGCGCTTCCGAGAGGAACAGCTCGAAGTCGTCGATGGTCCCCAGGTCGGGGTGCACCGCCGTGTGGCCTCCTTCCGTTGCGCCGATCGCCCAGGGGCTGCCCGGGTCGTCCGGCCCGCATTCGAGCGAATTGTTGCGGCCCTTGCGATGCGTTCGCCCGATCGGATGGATCGGGGGGAGGTAGACGACGTCGAAGCCCATGGCGGCGATCGCGGGCAGGCGCTGCGAGGCGGTGCGGAACGTGCCGCTCCGGGACGGCCGGGAGCCCTCCGAGCGCGGAAACATCTCGTACCAGGCGGAGAAGCCCGCCCGCTCGCGGTCCACCCAAACGGGGAACGGGCCGGCGATGGTCGCCCGGCTCCGGTCTGCGGTGCGCCGCATCAGCGCGACCGCCTGAGGGCGCTCCGCCTGGTGCAGACGAGCGCTCGGTGCTGCACCAGCGCGGAGCTGGCCGGCAAGCATGACGAGCGCGCGCTGGTCGGCCGCCGCGACACCTTCCCGGTGCCGGCGCTCGGCCATGATCGCGCCCTCCTCCAGGTCCAGGCTGGTGTCCTGGCCGGCCTCGATCCGGATGCGGAGGTCGCGCAGCCAGGCGCCGTAGTCGTCGGGCACGCCGCCCACG
>VBGJ01000156.1 GCA_005880445.1 Chloroflexota bacterium
GAAGCGTTCGTCACGAGACTGCAAGAGCTCACCGCTTCGCGGCGGGCCCTCGGCGAGTGTGGCGAGGTCGTCAGCCTCACGGCCACGCCGCAGGGCGACGTGATCTCTGTCTACCTCGAAGGTGCCGATCCGAAGGATGCCAACGTGCGCTTCGCGGCCTCGACGTCGCCGTTCGACGTCTGGTTCAAGGAGCAGTGCGCCAGGATCTTCCCGCCGTTCGTGGACTTCAGCCAGCCGGTGCAGGGGATCACCGAGATATTCGACTCGGAGGCGCTTCTGGCTCGCGCGTAAGACGGGCGTTCAGCCACGCGACGAGGTCGCGGATGACCGAGTCGCGCTCCGGCTCGTTGAAGATCTCGTGCCAGAGCCCGTCGTACATCTTCAGCGTCTTGTCGGGCGACCCTGAGAGCTCGTACACGTGAGGGCCGCACAGCGGATCGACGAGTCCGTCGCGAGTCCCCTGCATCACGAGCAGCGGGAGCCGCAAGCGTGGCAGTGCCGCGTCCACGGCTTCCATGGTGGCGAGCATCTCCGCGCCGAGACGTGCGCGGATGGGCCCGCGAAACACCAGGGGGTCGCGGTTGTATGCGGCGACGACGACCGGGTCACGGCTGATCTTCTGCAGCGGCAGCCGCAGCACCGGTGCATCCGGTGCGACGCGCGACAGCACCTTGCCCGCGGTGACTCTGTATCGCGACACGTCACCGGCACACGCAGCGGGCGCGGACACGACCAGTGCATCGATGGAGGCGGGTTGTGACACGGCGTACGCAAGGGCGACGAGCCCGCCCATGCTGTGCCCGAGCAGGAACGACGGCAGCCCTGGGAATCGTTCCCTTCCGGACTCGATGAACAGTCCCAGGTCCTCCACATAGTCCGAGAACCGCACCACCCGGGTGCGCTTCCCGTCCGACAGCCCATGGCCGCGATGGTCCAGCGCACGCACCGCATATCCCTCGGCGGTCAGCCTTTCGGCCAGGTACGCGTATCTCCCACCGTGCTCCGCAAACCCGTGTGCGATGACCACCACACCGAGGGGCATGCCCCGCGGGAGCCACGTCCGGTGACGCAAGCGCAGGCCCCGCACGCCGGTGAACGACCCGTTGTCATTCGTCCCGTTGTCATGCGGCCCGACGTCTTGGTTCATCGGGAGGAGCGTACCGGAAACGGCCTTGTTGCTCCGGTATAGTGACGACGACAACGGTCTGCAACACAGGGGCATCGAACCGTGTCCAACGTGCTCGAGATCGACGGCCTTAAGATGCACATCCGGCAGTCCCGGGTGACGGTCAAGGCCGTCGACGGCGTCTCACTCTCGATCGCACCGGGTGAGACGCTGGGGCTCGTGGGAGAGTCCGGATGCGGCAAGAGCATGACCGGCATGTCGATCATGAAGCTGTTGCCCAACGGCGGCCACATCATCGAGGGAAGCATCAACCTCAACGGCAGGGACGTTGTCCCGCTGTCGGAGAAGCAGATGCGACGCATACGCGGCCAGGAGGTCGCGGTCATCTTTCAGGACCCGATGACGTCGCTCAACCCCACGATGAACATCGGAAATCAGCTCGGCGAGACGCTGCGCATCCACAGGGAGGCGAGCGATGACGAGGCGCGCGAGCGCGCCGTCGAGGTGCTCGAGCTGGTGGGCATGCCGCGACCGCGCGAGCGCCTGCACGACTTTCCACATCAGCTGTCCGGAGGGCTGCGTCAGCGAGTCATGATCGCCATGTCGTTGGTGTGCAGTCCGTCACTCCTGATCGCCGACGAGCCGACGACGGCGCTCGACGTCACCATCCAGGCGCAGATCCTGGACCTTCTCGACAGCCTGCGCCGTGAGCTGCACATGGCAGTGCTCCTGATCACACACGACATGGGCGTGATCGCTGGACGCGCCGACCGCGTGGCGGTGATGTACGCGGGCAAGATCGCGGAGCAGGCCGAGACGAGCACGCTCTTCAAGCGCATGCGGCATCGCTACACGGAGGCGCTGGTCGAGGCGATCCCGCGACTCGATCAAGAGACGACTGCCGAGCTGTACAGCATCCCGGGGCTGCCTCCTGACCTCGCGTTTCCGCCCAAGGCGTGCCGCTTCGCGGCGCGCTGCCGCTTCGACACCGACATCTGCCACCAGGTCGAGCCACCGCTTCTCGAGCACGAGCCCGATCATCTCTACGCGTGCCACCATCCAGCCGGTGTGGGCGCGTCGCAGAGCGACCCGCTGGTCGCGGTGTGACCGAAGCGTCGTCGCCAGAGGAGCCACCGGCCGCGCCAAACGGAGCGAAGCCGTTTCTCGACGTGCGCAACGTGGTCAAGGAGTTTCCGGTCACCCACGGCGCGGTCCTCCAGCGCAGGGTCGGTGTGGTGCACGCGGTCTCGGGCGTCTCCTTCACCGTCAAAAGCGGCGAGACGCTCGGGCTCGTCGGGGAATCGGGTTGCGGCAAGACGACGACGGGACGCATGATCGTCGCGCTGGAACGCGTGACGTCCGGATCCATCTTCATCGACGGCGAGGACATCGCTCGCATGTCGATGCGACGTGTGCGGCGCAAGCGGCGCGACATGCAGATGATGTTCCAGGACCCATACGCATCCCTTGATCCGCGCATGCGCGTGGTGACCATCCTTCGCGAGCCGCTCGCCATCCAGGGCATCGGCACCCGCCCCGAGCAGGAGGAGCGTGTTCGCGACCTGCTCAATGACGTCGGCCTGGCCACGTCGTCGATGGACCGCTATCCACACGAGTTCTCGGGCGGTCAGCGGCAGCGCATCGGTCTCGCGCGAGCGCTGGCGCTGCACCCCAAGCTGATCGTCGCCGACGAACCGGTGTCCGCGCTCGATGTGTCCATCCGCTCGCAGATCCTCAATCTGATGAACCGCTTGCAGACGAAGTACGGCCTGACATACGTGATCATCTCGCACGATCTGTCGGTGGTGAAGTACATGGCGGATCGCATCGGCGTCATGTATCTGGGCAAGCTGGTGGAGATCGCCGGCGGTGAGGACATCTATGCGCGCCCCGCGCACCCGTACACAAACGGCCTGGTCAGCGCGATCCCCATCCCCGATCCCGACATCGAGAGGCACAAGCAGATGGATGCGCCCAAAGGAGAGATCCCGTCCGCCATCAACCCGCCGTCGGGCTGCCGGTTCCGCACACGATGCCCGCGCGCCCAGCCGCTGTGCGGCCAGGTGGAGCCGCCACTGCGCGCGTTCGGCCCCGATCATCTGGCGGCCTGCCACTTCCCGCTGCGTGACCCGGTGGAAGCCGCAGCCTGATGAGCTGCGTCAGCGCTTCTGCAGCCGCACCTCCAGGGCGTCGCGCAGGCCGTCGCCGATGAAGTTGAAGGCGACGACCGTGATCACGATGGCGATACCGGCGGGATAGACGAGCCACCAGTACCCGTCGGCGTAGTACTCGACGCCGTCGGAGAGCATCGCGCCCCAGTTCGTGGCCGGCGGCGAGATGCCGAGACCGAGAAAGCTCAACGCCGCGACCAACAGGATGGCATCGGCGACCTGAAAGGTGGCGTTGACCACGATGGTGCCGATGGCGTTGGGCACGATGTGCCGCAGCACGATGCGCGAGCCGCGGCCGCCCATCATGGTCACCGCCTGCACGTACTCACGCGTGCGCAGCGTGAGGGTCTCGGCGCGAACCAGGCGTGCGGGAATCAGCCAGGCGACGATCGCCACCACCAGGATCAGCACCCAGATCGTCACGGGCGCCAGCGCCACCGCGAGGAAGAGCAGCAGGAACAGGCCGGGCACCGCCAGCACGGCGTCGACGATGCGCATCATCACAGTGTCGATGAATCCGCCGGCAAAGCCGGAGATCGCGCCGTACAGCACACCGAAGGTGGTGGCGATCAGCGCGGCGGCGAGGCCCACCTCGATCGACGTCTGCCCGCCGACCATCAGCCGCCCCATCAGGTCGAACCCCAGCTGATCGCTGCCGAGGATATGGCCGCTCACCGCCGGTCTGAAGAACTGGTTGTTCAGGTTGGTCGTCGTCTGATCGGTCACGTAGATCAGCGGTCCGACGAAGCAGAACAGCACCATGAAGACGACGATGCCGACGCCGATGACGGCCAGGCGATGCTCGAGAAAGACCTCGAGCGCGAGGCGCCAGACGCCGCGTGTCTCATACGCCGGAACGATGTCCTGGATCTCTGCCGGCGCATCGACCGGAGCAACGCTGATCGGCCCGATGCCGAGCGCCGACTCCTGCGGGACGGGCCCGATGGTCACCTCGAGTACCTCACGCGAGGATCCGCGACCGCGTACATGATGTCCGCCAGCAGATTGCCCATGACGGTGCCGAACGCCGCGATGACGATGATGCCGAGAATCACCGGGTAGTCCTGCTGCAGGCCGGCGTTCCAGAAGCGCAAACCCATGCCCGGATAGTTGAACAGCGCCTCTGTGATCAACGCGCCGCTGAAGATGTAGCCGATGCTGAGACCGATCAGCGTGAGGATCGGGATCATCGCGTTGCGCAGCACGTGCGCGAAGAGCACGCGCGAGTCCGACGCTCCCTTTGCACGCGCGGTGCGCACGTAGTCCTGCACCATGTTCTCCAGCGTCGAGGACCGCATGTACCGGCTGAACGACGCGATCGTGATCAATGCGAGCGTCGCCACCGGCAGGATCAGCGCGGGCAGCTGCGTGAACAGGTCGCCGACGTTGTCACCCTGCGGTCCCACCGCAGGCAGGAGGTGCAGGGTGAACGAGAAGACGCCGATGAGCAGGATGCCGAGCCAGAAGACCGGCATCGAATAGAAGAAGAACGATGCCCCGGTGAGCGCGTAGTCGTCGATCTTGTTGCGGCGCACCGCCTGGTAGATGCCCAGCGGCACCGCCACGATGATGGCGATGGCGTAGCTGAGGCCGACGAGAAGCATCGTCTTGGGCACGTCCTGCGCCAGGATCGAGCCGACGCTCTGGTTCAGCCGGTAGGAAAAGCCGAAGTTGACCCCCTGCCAGCCGTGGCCCCCGAGGACCGGGCCCAGGCCGGTGATCTGGCCGAGGTAGGTGCCGTACTGCACCCAGATCGGCTGGTCGAGCCCGTTGTCATGGTTGAACTGCGCAATCTGGACCGCGTTGACCCGTGGCCCCAGGATCGCGCGAGCGGGACCCCCGGGAAGGACGTGCAGCAGCAGCGTGATGCCGAGGGTGACCAGGATGATGACGATGACCGCCTGGAAGAGGCGGCGGACGATGTAGCCGAGCATGTATCCCGGTCCTGCTTACTGCCAGTACCAGTTCTCCGGGTTGAGGTTGAGGACGGGATCCAGCGGATCGACGCCCTGCAGGTGTGTGTTGATCTCGTTGAGCTCGTAGTACGCCGTGGGCATCCAGACAACGGGGGGATGCGTGGCGGCGTAGTCCTCGTACGCGTACATCGCCTGCACGCTGTTGCTGACCTCGGTGGCGGTGATCAGTGAGTCCATCATGGGATCCGTGAACGCGCCCGAGTTCGAGCCCGCGCCGGTGGCCCAGAGCTCGTCTCCCGTGGGATAGAAGTCGGGTGTGTAGCTCCAGCCGCCGCCCCAATACTCCATGTCCCACTTGCACGCCTGGCCCGCGGAGCACGGCACCGCGTTGCCGATCACCGTGTTGAACGGCGCCGTTGACAACGTGAGCTGGATCCCGGCTTGCGCGAAGTCGGTCTTGAACTGGGCCATCTCGATGTCCAGGGCAGGCGTTCCGCTGGCGTACTCGAGGTTGAACGCGGCCTTCGCTCCGTTGGGAACCCCAGCCCCGCACTGCCCCGCCCCGGTGCCTGGTTTCGCGCAGGTGCTGACGCTGCCGGCGTTCACGGTCCAGCCGTTGCTCTGCAGCATCGACACCGCCTTGGCCGGGTTGTACGGGAACGGGTTGTTCCGCTCGGTTGCATCCACGAAATTCGAAGGCGGCTTCGTCGGCACCGGGCCGTATGTGCCGTAGGCATAGCCGTTGTACGCGCGCTTGATGAAGGTCGGCTGGTCGATCAGCAGTTGCATCACCTGCCGGAAGTAGACCTGGTTGAAGATCGGTCCACTGGTCGGGTTGGTGAAGTTCTCCGGGAAGTACGTGATGCCCCAGTCCACCCACGGCTCGAACCTGTAGCCGAGCGATGAGATCTGGTCCTTCTGGGGCACGTCCTGCTGGGGCAAGTAACCCCAGTCGATGACGCCGTTGCCGGACTTGAGCTCGTTGAACTCGGCGGTGTCCTTGGTGAACGGAATCTCGTCGAACTCGGTGAGCCTGGCCTTGATCGGTCCGGAGTACATAGTGTTCGGCACGAGCTTGAGGGCGCCGGCGGTGTTCAGCGACTTCAGCTTCCACGGCCCGTCGACCACCTGCCAGAGGGGATTCGTGTCGTACGTGCTCACGTCCGCCGACTGTGCCGCCATGAAGTTGTAGACGGCCTGCGCGCCGGCGGTGGTCTTGTCGTAGTCACCGACCGTGCCGGTCGCCGACTCCTTGTCCCACACGTGCTGCGGCAGCGGCGTGATCTGGCTCAGCTCGTTGTACGTGAAGAAGTACGAGCCATACGCCTGGCTCAGCTGGAAGGTGATCGACGACGGGCTGTTCACGGTCACACCCGTCACGTTGTCCGGGTATTCGCCCGGCGAATACGCCGCCCAGTTGGCCTTGTTCGCCTTGACCAGGTTCTGCCAGAACTCGATGTCGCGGGTGGTCACAGGCGTGCCGTCAGACCACATGTAGCTCTTCAGCGTGACCGTGACCGACTTGCCGTCGGCGGAGTACTGCGGCGGGTTGGCGAGGCTCAGGCTCGTGTTCAGGTTCACCTGGCCCTTGGTCGTGTACCAGTAGAGCGGGCGGTAGAGCAAAGCCTGGAACTGGTCGCCGTTGTTGATGCTGAAGTACTTCAACGGCATCAGCGGGAAGATGTAGTTGGGCGAGGCGCCCGGGGGCTCGGCAAAGGTCGCCGTCGTCTTGTTTGCGGTGGTCCCGCCGCTGCCGCAGCTCGCCGCGAAGATGGTGGCCGCCAGCCCGACGAGTGTCACGGTCCCCCGAAGTCTCCAATGCCGTCGCGAACTCATATCGGCGAGCCTCCCAGTGGACCCGAGCAGGCGAACGTAACGCGTCGATCTTTCGCCCCGGTTCAGCCGGATCATAGCCAGCGCAAGTTGCCCCAAGAAAGCATCGGGGTGAAATTTCATCCTGTTGGGTGAGGAAGAAGCAGGGCTCAGGCGGCTGCGCGCTCAGGCCATCGGCCCCGCGCCCGGGCGACGGCGAGGTCGTGGATCGGCGAGATGCGCAGTCGCCGCGGCAGCGCGGGCCCGAGCGTCCGCAGCGTGACGCGAATGGTCCGATGCGCGGCTGCGTGTGCGCCGGTCCAGGGAATCGCATAGCCCTCGCGCACCCGGTCCGGGAGGAGCCCGGCGGCGATGAAGCCGAGGAGCTCCATCCCGGGGCGCATGAGCGCGGACCTCACCGGAGGGTGAAGCACGGTGTCGCCGACCAGCCGCGAGCCGGCACCGGGCAGGGCCGGGCCCCGCTCCACCTGACGCGTGACGTAGGCCCGCATGGCGGCGGCATCTCGCCACAGCAGCCGGCGTGGAACCCCCATCAAGGCGGCCACTGCGTGCCACTCGCGCACGAACGCGTCGCGCTCCGCGTCGTCGAGCCCCCCGACCAGCGCGTCATGCGTGACGAGCATGGTGTCGACGAAGCTCGCGTGGACCCAGCGGAGCAGGTCAAGGTCTGATGCGCTGTATCGGGAGCCGGCACCGAGGCGTCGGGTCGCGGCGGCCACAGGCAGCCGTCCCACCACCCGCCGGTGCAAAGCGTTGACCTGCGCCGACGCGCGCCCTGCCTCGGCCGTTGTGCCGAAGCTGACCAGCGTCACCCATTCGATGGTGCGCTCCAACCTGCCGTACGGATCCCGGTCGAAGCCGCTGTGGTCGAGCGCGCCCTGCGCGACCAGCGGGTTCGCGGCCTGCATCAGCAATGCGCGGCCGGCGCCCAGGATGAGGAGCGGCTCGCGCATGACCCGCCACGTGACCGAGTCCGGGCCGAACAGGCCCGGGTCGCGCGCCGGGTCGCGCAGGGGCATGGGACGGCTCGAGTACGGCAGGGGACGCGCGAGGACCTGCGCGAGCAGCTCGGTGCCGGGAAGGGCGCGCATCAGGTCGAGAGTACGGCACCGAGGCCCGACCGATCACATGGCCGGTACCATCGCGACCCGTGTCCGGCATCGATGGCGTCGAGCGTGCCCTCGTCGTGGTGGCCCATCCCGACGACTGCGATTTCGGCTGCGCGGCGACCACGGCGCGCTGGACCGACGCGGGCGTGGCCGTCTCGTACTGCATCGTCACGGACGGAGACGCCGGGGGCTCCGACCTGACCATGCCGCGCGCCGAGATGGCGCGCATCCGGCGCCGAGAGCAGACGGCCGCGGCCGCAGAGGTGGGCGTCACCGACCTGACATTTCTCGCGTACCCCGACGGTCGCCTGATGACGTCGATCGAGCTGCGGCGCGACATCACGCGCGTGATCCGGCAGAAGCGGCCGGACCGCGTCATGTCGCAGTCACCGCTGCGCAACTTCCAGCGCATCTTCGCCAGCCATCCGGATCATCTCGCGGCCGGAGAAGCGACGCTGAGCGCGGTCTATCCCGATGCGCGCAACCCCTTCGCCCACATGGAGTTGCTCGAGAAGGAGGGGCTCGAGCCGCACACGGTCAAGGATGTGTGGCTGATGGGAGGTGGCGGCATCACACCGGATCAGGTGGTCGACATCACGGATACCGCCGACCGCAAGTTCGCCGCGTTGCGCCGGCACGAGAGCCAGTACGACGACTGGAACGCGCTCGAGGAGCGGGTGCGCTCGTGGTTGTCTGCGACGGCGCAGGCGAACGGTCTCGGTGAGGGCAGGCTCGCCGAGATGTTCCAGGTCGTGCACACGGGCTGACGCGCGTGAGCCGGGCACGCGCTCCGAGCAGCTTCGGCGCGTGGCCGTCACCGATATCCGCGGCGATGGTGGCGCGGGGCGGGCGGCGATTCGAGGGCGTGCAGATCGACGGCGACGATGTCCTGTGGATCGAGGGCCGTCCGGCGGAGAACGGACGCTGCGTCATCGTGCGACAGCGTGATGGGCGCTTCGCCGATGTTATCCCGCCGCCGTTCTCGGCGCGGAGCTCCGTGCACGAGTACGGCGGCGGGGCGATGCTCGCGGCGCAGGGCATCGTCGTGTTCTCGAACGGGCCGGATCGCCGTCTGTATCAGGCCAGTGAAACCGAGGCGCCGTCAGCGCTCACACCCGACCTGGGCGATGTGCGCTACGCCGACATGGCGCTGGACCGTGCGCGCGAGCGCGTGATCTGCGTCGTCGAGGACCACACCGGCTCCGCCGTCGTCAACGACCTGCGGCACGTGCCGCTGGGCGGCGGCGAGCCGCGAACGCTGGTGCGCGGCAACGACTTCTACTCCACGCCGCGCGTGAGCCCCGACGGCCGTCAGCTCTGCTGGCTGACGTGGAACCAGCCAGGCATGCCCTGGGGAGGCACCGAGCTGTGGGTGGCGAACATCGATGCCGATGGGCAGCTGATGCAACCGAGGCATATCGCCGGGGGGACGGATGAGTCGATCTTCCAGCCCGAATGGTCGCCCGACTCGACGCTGTACTTCGTCTCCGACCGCACCGGCTGGTGGAACCTCTACCGCGCGGACGGCCAGGGCATGACACCGGTGGCGCCGATGGAGGCGGAGTGCGGCCGGCCGCAGTGGGCTTTCCGCCTGGCGACGTATGCGTTTCTGGACGCGGCGCGCGTGGCGATGACCGTGTGCCACGACGGAGCCTGGCGCCTGACGGTCGTCGACGTGGCGGCCGGACGGACGGATGACATCGAGCTGCCGTACACGTCGCTGGGGCCCTTCATGGACGCCGCGAGGGACGCGGTGGTGCTGACCGGCGGTGGACCGCGTGATCCTGAAAGCGTCGTGCAGGTGGACGTGCGCACCGGCGCGCACCGGCGTCTGCGCCCGATCAGCGACATCGACATCGACGAATCGATGCTCTCCATTCCCCGGCACATCACGTTTGCGGGTCATCAGGGGGAAACGGCACACGCGTGGTACTACCGGCCGCGCAACGACGCGGTCCCCGCCGGCGCGCTCAAGAAGCCGCCGTTGCTCGTCCATGCGCACGGCGGGCCCACGTCGGCGACGTCAACCGACCTCGACCCAAAGGTGCAGTTCTGGACCAGCCGCGGATTCGCATACCTCGATGTCGACTACGGTGGGAGCACCGGCTACGGTCGCGCGTACCGCAGCAGGCTCGACGCGCAGATGGGCATCGTCGACGTCGGCGACTGCGTCGCCGGCGCACGCCATCTCGCGCAAATCGGTGAGGTCGACGGCGCGCGGATGCTCATCGACGGGGGCAGCGCGGGCGGGTACATCGTGCTCTGCGCGATGGTCTTTCACGATCTGTTCGCGGCCGGCGCCAGCTACTACGGCATCGCCGACAACGAGGCGCTGCTCGTGGACACGCACAAGTTCGAGGCCCGCTACTCCGACAGTCTCATCGGTCCGTACCCGGAGTGCCGTGCCGCGTACTACGAGCGCTCACCCGTGCACTACGTCGATCGCGTGCACGGAGCGCTGTTGCTCTTGCAAGGAGAGGACGACGTCGTCGTACCTTCTGACCAGTCGTCGATGATGTACGACGCGCTGCGCAAGGCGGGCATCCCATGTGCGTACATCGCGTTTCCCGGCGAGGGGCACGGTTTCCGCCAGGCGGCCAACATCGCGCGATCGCTCGAGGTCGAACGGTACTTCTTCTGCCGCGTGCTCGGAATCGAGCTCCCCGAAGCGATCGAGCCGGTGCGCGTCGCCAACCTCGACGGCACCGGCTGACCTCACGCCGCGCGGCGCAGGCGGCGCACCGCGAGCCAGCCGCCAAGCACCGCGAGGGCCGCACCTCCGGCGATCGCCGCGCCCTCTTGCGCATTCGGGGCGAGAAGCGGTGGCGTGACGCTTCGTGCGGCGACAGTCTGTGCAGGCGCGGTGCCGAACTGCGCAAGGCGGATGACCCCGTCGCTGCCCACACCGAGGTCGTACGTCACGTCCTGGCTGGGCGCGTTGAGCCGCAGATACGTCAGCCACCCGGAACGCGGCACCCAGCTCATGTTGCGGTCGGAGGAGAGATCGCTGTACAGACGCGGGCTCATGGGTTGCTGTCCGGCAACGGTGAACCCGGGCGCACCATCGACCGACGTGGTGGGTGCGAACAGCGGGAACAGCCGCTGCTGCGCGGGCTGCAGCTGCGCGTCGGTGAGCAGGAAGACGTCCGCGTTCACGCTCGTGTTGTCGTCGGCGAGCACCTCGAGCGGCACCCACAGCTGCGGTGTGCGCATGGTGATGAGCAGCGGCACGCCGTCACCCGACCGCAGGCCGCGCTGCTGCGCAGCGGCGGTGTCGTACTTGGCCGCCATGAAGATGGGGCTGCCCTGCGCGTAGCGGAGCAGGTGGTCCTGCGTCTCCGGCGGCAGCAGGAACCCGTTGTGCTCGCACCACTGGATCACGGCCTGGCCGCTGCCCTTGAGCACGGTGATGTCGAGCGCCTCGACCTGCACCTGCTCGATGACGATGGCGGGCGCCGCCGCGGGCACCGCCGACCCGGCATCGAGGGCAAGGACCTTGGGCGGGTTGAACTCGCGCTCGAGGCGCTGCAGGGTCCACCGCCCCGCGGGCTGGATGCTCGTGGGAATCGCGGGCAGCGGCACGATCCACCCAACGTCCGCGCTGGTGCCCGAGTACGCAAAGCTCGTGACGTAGTGCTCGACACCGCCGCGCCATGCGACGAACGTCGTCGCCTTGTCGAGGCGAACGTCGCCGTCGGGCGCCACCAGACCGCCGCAGGCAAAGGCCGGGATCGCCTGCAAAACGAACACCGCGGCCACCCCGCCACCGGCTATGAGCAACCTGCGCATCAAGTCTTCCTCCTGGGCGTGTGAATCCTGTGGTGCGTTGACGCGCGGCGGCGTCCTGAGGTTCCCGGCGAGGTTTGCCAGATAACTAGTTAGGCTATATAATTAGCAACGATGGCAGTGGCATCCTCGACCCGAGATTCCGTGGCCCTGGCCAACCGGCTGCGGCCGGTCGTGGTCCAGCTGAGCCGCCACCTGCGCCGTGAGCTGCACCTCCTCGGCGTCTCCGCGGGCCAGGTGTCGATCCTCGGCGCGATCCGCGAGAAGCCTGGCACCGGTGTCGCCGAGCTCGCCGTACGGGAGGGGACGTCGGTGCCGTCCATCTGCTCGCACATCGATCGGCTGGAGGAAGGCGGCCTGGTCACGCGCAGCCGTGACGAAACCGGCGACCGGCGCCGCGTCGGCCTTCGCATCACCGCCGACGGCGAGCGCGTGTTGCGCGCGGTGCGCTCGCGCCGGACGGCGTGGCTGGCGACCCGATTGGACGCGCTCACACCCGCGGATCGCGCTCGCATCGCCGCAGCCGTCGATGCGCTCACGGAGCTGGTGCCACAACGGTGAGCATCGGCATCGGCGCCGCGTCGGAGCGCACGTTCCGCAGCCTGCGGCGGCATCGCAACTACCGCCTGTACTTCTTCGGACAGGTCGTCTCGATCAGCGGCACGTGGATGCAGAACGTCGCGCAGGCCTGGTTCATCGTGCAGCTGACGCACTCCGCGCTCGCGGTGGGCCTGCTCGCCGCCTGCCAGTTCGGACCGTACGCGCTCGCGGGACTCTTCGGCGGCACGCTCGTCGATCGCTTGAATCAGCGCCGCCTGCTGATGGTGACGCAGACCGCGTTCATGCTCAGCGCGGCGACGCTTGCCGCGCTCGCGCTCACCGCCCACGCCGCGGTGTGGGAGGTGTACCTGCTGGCCGGGGTCAATGGCATCGTCACCATCTTCGACACTCCGGCGCGGCAGTCGTTCACCATCCAGATGGTGGGGCGCGACGAGCTTCCCAATGCGATCGCGTTGAACTCCAGCCTGTTCAACGCCTCTCGCATCGTCGGGCCCGCACTTGCGGGGGTGCTCATCGCCGTCGCCGGCGTGGGCGTCTGCTTTCTGATCAACTCGCTGAGCTTCCTCGCCGTCATCGGTGCTCTCGCACTGATGCACGAGAGTGACCTCTTTCCGGTGGCGCGGGATGTGCTCAAGCAGAGCGTGTGGCGCGGCGCCAGAGAGGGCGTGGCGTTCGCGTGGCGCACGCCGCTGCTGCGCACCGTCCTGCTCATGATGCTGTTCATCGCGACCATCGGCATCAACTTCAACGTGCTCCTGCCCCTCGTGACGTCCGCGACGCTGCACTCGGGGCCCGCGGTGTTCGGGCTGCTCTCCGCGCTGTTCGGCGCCGGTGCTCTCGCCGGCGCGCTCACGTCCGCATCGTTCGGCCGGGCCAGCGCCCGTGCGCTGCTCACCGGGGCGACCATCTTCTCCGCCGCAGAGCTGGTGCTTGGTCCAGTGCGGCTGGTGTGGGCGGCGGGAATCGTGCTCCTTGTGGTCGGCTTCGCCTTCTCGCTGTACACGTCGCAGAGCAACTCGGCGCTGCAGCTCAACACGCCGGACCGTCTGCGTGCGCGGGTCATGGGCATCTACGCGTACGTGTTCTTCGGCACCGCACCGCTCGGCGGACTGCTCGCCGGCTGGCTGGCGCAGATCGGCGGTACGGAGCTCGCGTTCTTCGTCGCGGGCGGGGTGAGCCTTGCCGCGGCACTGTACGGACGGCTGGGCTTGGCGCGGCAGACATCTCGAAACACGCCGGCGGCAGCGCCGGCGTAGGCTCACCCACCGTGGGCCGGCCGCGAGTCGTCATCGTGGGCGCGGGGTTCGGTGGTCTGGCGGCCGCCAAGGCACTGAAACGCGTCCCCGTCGACGGCCTGCTCATCGACCGTCACAACTATCACCTGTTCCAGCCGCTGCTGTACCAGGTCGCGTCGGGCTTGCTGGATCCGTCGGAGATCGCCCATCCGATTCGCACGGTGCTGCGCCGCGCGCACAACGTCGACGTGCTCATGGCCGAGGTCACCGGCATCGATGTCCCGGGGCGGCGCGTGCTGACCAGCGTTGGCGCGGAGCCGTACGACATGCTCGTGCTGGCGGCGGGGAGCACCACCAACTTCTTCGGCATACCGTATCTCGAGAGTCACGCGAGCGGTCTCAAGAGCCTTCCCGAGGCGTTGCTGCTGCGCGCCCACGTGCTCGATGCGTTTGAGCGGGCTGCGGCGTGCACGGATGCTGCGCAGCGTGCACGGCTGCTCACGTTCGCGGTCGTCGGTGGCGGCCCCACCGGTGTGGAATGCGCCGGGGCGTTCGCAGAGCTGTTCCGTCATGTGTTGCCGAAGGATTTCCCGAAGCTGGACTTCGGTGAAATGACATTGGTGCTTGTGGAGGGAATGGGCGAGTTACTGGGAACATTCGCACCGCGTCTCGGCCGCAAGGCGGCGAAGGCGCTGGAGCGCAAGGGCGTGCGCGTGCTGCTGAACCGCGTGGTACGTGATGTGAGCGGTGGCGCACTGGTGCTGGACGACGGTCAGCGCATCGACGCCGAAACCGTGATCTGGACCGCGGGGGTGCGGGCGGTGCCGGCGGCGGCGCTTCTGGGCGTGCGCGCGGCGTCGCTCGGCCGCATCCCGGTGACGTCCACGCTCCATCTTCCCGAGCATCCGGAGGTCTTCGTCATCGGCGACCTCGCCGAGCTCCACGAACGCGACGCGCCGCTGCCGATGCTGGCGCCGGTCGCCATCCAGCAGGGAAGACACGTCGCACGCGTGGTCGCGGCGCGCGTTGCGGGGCGGCCCGAGCCGAGCTTTCGCTATCGCGACAAGGGCACCATGGCGACCATCGGGCGTGGCGCGGCGGTGGCGCAGATCGGCCCGATCCACATCAACGGGTTCATCGGGTGGTTGATGTGGATCTTCGTGCACCTGGTGTACCTGATCGGCTTTCGCAGCCGCACCATCGCGCTCGCCAGCTGGGGCTGGAACTTCCTGTTCTACGATCGACCGGTGCGGCTCATCGTGCCGCCGGGCAGCAAGGAGGCATGAGCATGGAACGGCGGCGGCTTGGCGCGCAGGGGCTCGAGGTGTCGGCGATCGGGCTCGGCTGCATGGGCATGTCGGACTTCTACGGCAGCAACGCGGAGCGCGACGAGCAGGAGGCGATCGCCACCATCCATCGCGCCGCCGAGCTCGGCGTCACGCTGCTCGACACCGCCGACATGTACGGGCCGTTCACCAACGAGCAGCTGGTGGGCCGGGCGATCGCCGGCCGGCGCGCGGACTACATCTGCGCGACCAAGTTCGGCTTTCAACGGCAGCCCGACGGGACACAGACGATCAACGGCCGGCCCGAGTACGTGCACGCGGCGTGCGACGCATCGCTGCAGCGCCTCGGCATCGACGTGATCGACCTGTACTACCAGCACCGCATCGACAGGCGCGTGCCCATCGAGGAGACGGTGGGTGCGATGGCGGACCTGGTGCACGCCGGCAAGGTGCGGTACATCGGCCTGAGCGAGGCGGGACCGTCGAACGTCCGCCGCGCCCACGCGGTGCATCCCATCACCGCGATCCAATCGGAGTACTCGCTGTTCGCGCGCGACGTGGAGGATTCGGTGCTGCCGGCGCTGCGGGAGCTCGGCATCGGACTGGTCGCGTACAGCCCGCTCGGACGCGGCCTGCTGACGGGCGCGATCGGCTCGGCGGCGGACCTGGCTGAGGACGACGTGCGTCGCAAGCGGTTCCCGCGCTTCGACGCCGGCAACCTCGAAGCCAATGCTGCGCTGGCGCGACGTATCGCGGAGATCGCGGCCGGGAAAGGCGCGACGGCCGCGCAGCTCGCGCTCGCATGGCTGCTGCATCGGGGCGACGACATCGTGCCGATTCCCGGGACCAAGCGCCGCGTGCGCCTCGAAGAGAACGCCGCGGCGGCGCAGATCCGGCTCGACGCCGACGACATCCGCCGCATCGAAGACGCGGTGCCGCTCGAGGCGGTTCGCGGCGACCGGCACTGGGACATGGCCGCGATCGACCGCTGAACCGCGCGGTACAGTCAGCCCTCGTGACCTTCGCCTGGACACCGACGCGCGAGCAGGCCGAGGGATCGCGCCTGCATGCGTTTCTCCGGCGCATCGGCGCCGCCGACCTCGACGGCGTCGAAGCGATCCGCAGCCGTGACCCGGAAGCGTTCTGGACTCATGTGGCGGAGGACCTGAACCTCGAGTGGACGCGACCGTTCGACGCCGCCATGGACACGTCCGAGGGCATCCAGTGGGCGCGGTTCTGGGTGGGCGGCCGGCTGAACCTGGCCACGCAAGCGGTACATCGCTGGGCCCGGCGAGCGCCGGAGAAGACGGCTGTCATCTGGGAGGACGACTCCGGCGATTCGCGCACATTGACATACGCGGAGCTCGGCGCAGAGACAGAACGGGCGGCGGCGGCGCTGAATGCGCTGGGTGTGCGCGCCGGCGACGCGGTGGGCATCTGCATGCCGATGTCACCGGAGTGCGTGGCGCTGTTCCTCGCGTGCGCCCATCTCAGCGCCGTGATCGTCCCGCTCTTCAGCGGTTTCGGCACCGGTGCCATCGTGTCGCGACTCCGCGACTGCGACGCCAAGGTGCTGTGCATCGTCGACGGCTTCCGCCGGCGCGGCGCGGAGGTGCGCATCAAGCCGACCGCGGACCAGGTGGCCGCGCAGCTGCCGGCGTTGCGCCATGTGCTCGTCGTGCGCCGCTTTGGTCAGGTGTCGGTCGACATGCTGCCGGAGCGCGACCACTGGTATCACGAGTTGACGGCAAAGCTGTCGAAAACGCCGGCGCTGCAGGACACCGGCGCCGACACCGTGTTCATGATCATCTACACGAGCGGCACGACGGGGCGCCCGAAGGGCACGGTGCACGTGCACGGCGGCTTCCCCGTGAAGGCGACGCAGGACCTGGCGCACTGCTTCGACGTGCGCGAATCCGACCGGTTGCTCTGGTTCACCGACATCGGCTGGATGATGGGGCCGTGGGCGATCTGCGGCGCGCTGTCGCTCGGTGCGACGCTCGTGCTCTTCGAGGGCGTGCCGGACCACCCCGGACCGGATCGTCTCTGGGACGTGGTGGAGCGTCATCGCGTGTCGGTGCTGGGCATCGCCCCCACCGTGGTGCGCGCGCTGATGCGCCACGGCGAGGAACCGGTGAACGCGCACGATCTCTCGTCGCTTCGGGTGCTGGGATCGACCGGCGAGCCGTGGAACACGGAGCCGTGGCTCTGGTTTCACCGCAACGTGGGCAAGGCGCGCCTGCCCATCGTCAACTACTCGGGCGGCACCGAGATCTCGGGCGGCATCCTCGGCGGCAACCTGCTCACACCGATGCGTCCATGCGCATTTGCGGGACCCGTGCCGGGGATGGCCGCCGACGTGTGGGACGAGAACGGCCATCCCGTGCGCGGTCGGGTGGGCGAGCTGGTGCTGCGCGCTCCCTGGCCGGGCATGACGCGTGGGTTCTGGCGCGACCCGGAGCGATATCTCGAGACGTATTGGTCGCGATGGCCGGGTGTGTGGGTGCACGGCGACTGGGTGGAGGTCGACGGCGACGGGCTCTGGTACATCCGAGGACGCAGCGACGACACCATCAAGGTCGCGGGCAAGCGGCTCGGGCCGGCCGAGGTGGAGTCCGCGCTGGTGGCGCATCCCGCGGTGGCCGAGGCCGCCGCGGTCGGCGTGCCGGACGCGGTGAAGGGCGAGGCGCTGGTCGCGTTCGTGGTGCTGAAACCCGGAGTCGAGGACGGCGACGCGCTGCGCCGCGAGCTCGCCGCGCGGATCACGAACGAGCTGGGCAAAGCGCTGGCGCCGCGCGCGGTCGAGGTGGTCGCGGAGCTGCCGAAGACGCGCAACGCCAAGGTGCTGCGCCGCGTGGTGCGCGCCCTCTATCTGGGCGCAGATCCCGGCGATCTCTCGTCACTGGAGAATCGCACGGCCATCGAGGCGATCGAAGCAGTGCGCGCCACCGGCTGATCGAGCCGCGACGACGACTCGCCGCGCGGCAGGGACCGACGGCGGACGAACGCATTGATGTCCGCAGCGCACGACGCTAACGCGTCGAGCGCGGTGTGCACGGAGGCGACAATGGCCGGATTTTCGTAAAGAGGCCACGACACGTCGAGGGAATTCCGCATGTCCCACTCCGTCCCCCTGGCAGGCAGCGCTTTTCATCCCAACGACCGGCCGCGCGTGGGCCACCACCGCGCGCGTCCGCTCACAGAGCTGGAGCGTCGCAGTCCCATCGAGCTGACACTTCAGCTGCGCGAACGCCGCGACTCACCCACGGTGCAGCAGAGTCTCGCGTGGCTGCAGGCAGTACCGCACGCGCGGCATCTCGATGCGCGCGACGTCGCAGCGCGGCACGATGCGTCCGCATCGGACCGCGAGCGGGTCGCCGCGTGGGCGAGTTCGTCCGGGGCCTTTGTCATCGGGGAGAATCGAACCGCGCGCCATATCACCGTGCGCGCGCCGGCGTTCCGCCTGGGAGAGCTCTTCGGGGTGCAGCTGGAGTGGTTCCGCGCGCATGCGGCAGCAGGCGGGACGATCGAGTACCGCGGCCACCTGGGACCCGTGCGCGTTCCGCATTTCCTCGACGGCGTCGTCACCGGTGTCTACGGTCTCGACAACCGCCCGGTTGCGGCACCACGACTGCGCTCGCTCGATCACGCACGTCCCGGCATCGTCTCGTACGACCCGCCGGAAATCGCGGTCGTGTACGGGTATCCGCGGCTGCCACGAGGTGGCGAAGGTCTCCGCCTCGTCGCGGGGATGATCGAGCTGGGCGGCATCACGCACGCGGCGGATCTCGCCGCTTCGTTCGCCCGGCTGGGGCTGCATCCCCCTGAGGTGGTGAACGTCGACATCGACGGCGCCGTGCCGATCCCGGATCCAGACGGTGCCGATGTCGAGGTGGCGCTCGACTATCAGGTGCTCGGTGCCATGGTGCTGGCGATGGCGCCGAAAGCGCGGCTCACCATCGTCAGCTACAACGCACCGAACAGCGAGCGCGGCTTCATCGACGCGGCAGCGGCGGCCGCAAGCGACGAGACCCGCCGGCCGGCTGCGGTGTCGATCAGCTGGGGGGCGCCCGAGGATCGCTGGTCGCTGCAGGGCATGCGCGGTCTCGATGCAGTATTCGCCTCCGGATCGCTGCGCGGAGTCACGTACAGCGCCGCCGCGGGCGACGCCGGCTCGTCCGACGGACAGATGGACGGCCAGCACCCGGAGTTCCCCGCGTCGAGTCCGCACGTGTGGTCGTGCGGCGGCACCACGCTGCTCGCGACGCGTGGCCAAATTCTCGGCGAGACGGTGTGGAACGAGCTGGATCGCGGCCAGGGCGCGGCGGGCAGCGGGGTGAGCGGCGTGTTCGGGCCGCCGTCGTACCAGGTGCGCAGCCGCATCGTGCCGCGGTCCGCCGACACGGGCTCGCCGGGTCGCGGCCTGCCCGACGGCGCGGGCGTCGCTGATCCCGTCACAGGCTGGAACGTGCTTGCGTTCGGACGGCTGCGCACCACCGGTGGAACGAGCGCGGTCGCGCCGATGTACACGGCGCTCTGGACCCTCGTCACCGCACTCCGCGGCAGGCGCGTCGGCCTTCCCCACCCAGCGCTGTACGCAGCCGATGGTCGTGGGTTTCACGACATCGTCAGCGGCAATACGGGTGGCCCCTACGCGGCGCGACGCGGTTGGGACGCCGCCAGTGGATGGGGAAGCCCGGACGGTCGTGTGATCGCGCGCGAGCTCGGCGCACACGGCCCACGCGTCCGCGCGCCGGATCGTGTGCGCCGGGATGCGCATGACGGGCTCGCTCTCGATCTATCCTGACGCCGAACGCAGGTTGCTCTTCGGAGCATCAAGGAGGTGGAGGTGAGCGAACCGCAACCCGATGAGGCGTGGCAGCGGTACGGTCGCGCCCTCATCGCGGCGATGCGAGACGTGATCGAAGAGGCTGACGAGCGACATCGTGAACTCTTACTCGAGACGGCGGACTTCTGGCTTGGTCTCGGGTTGGTGATGGGCCTGCGGCGACCGGACGAAGCTGTGACGCTGCTCGGCGTCATGGAGGCGCATGCGGATGAGCACGCCGAGCTGCTTGCGGACGCCGACGACCTGCTCGCGAACGTAGTGCGGTGAGACGACGCGGACTGGTCTCCAGTCTGTATCGAACCGCAAGGCTTGCCAACGATCTCTCCGCGGTGGCGTCAGGCAATCCCCGGCGCATCACGCGCCGGGCCAAGAACAAGATCCTGGGCCGTGCCCTCGGCCGTGCCGGTGTATGGCGGATGCTGTGGAAGTAGCGTCAGGGTGATGGAGCACCGGGCACCCACGCTCCGCCGGAGCACACCGTCTCCGCGCTCGACGCTCCGACCACGGGCGCGGCGAAGTACACACCGCGCACGTCGACGGTGGATGGGAATCCGGGAAACGGGATGGGGAGCTCGACTCCGCGCGTCACCACTGCGTTAACGCGGCAGCCGTCGGACGCGCACGCCGTGCCGTCGGGGCTCTGTGGATCATCCGCCTGCTTCAGCGACCGATCCGCCGGTGGACGGCGCTCGACGCCGGCCGACTGGTCTCCCGCCTGGATGCACGCACGCTGAAACGCGTAGAGCGACCCGCGCCGGTCCTGCGAACTCGTGTCGACGATGGACGCCGCGCGATCGCCATAGAGATATCGCGGATCGACGGCGTCGGCGCCTGATTGTGCGGCGAGCTGCGCCGCCGCCTGCACCTGGCCCGACCAGCGAAACAGGAACGCGATGTCAGCCACCAGGCACGCCAGCGCGAAAAGAAACAGCGCGAAGCCGAGCGCGAAGATGACGAGCGTCTGGCCACGCGCGCCGCGGCGCGCCGACTGGATCACTGCCGGAAGGGAGGCGGCAGCGCTTCCGCGTGGGCATGCAGAGTCGGCGACCAGAAGACGCCCCACGCCAGCGGCGTCCTGGCAAAGTCGAGGCGTGCCGTCGCGTCGCACGTCACCACGTACAGGCCCAATGGCGGATTGAGGGTGCGATCCAGGTACCCCGCATAGGTCGTCCCCGCGGTGCTCGCGGCACCGATGACGCACGACACGTGCGAGCGCTGCGGAGAATCCGCATACGCCACCGCGCCTCCGAATCTCCGGGACGCACGCGCGCTGTCACCGCCCGTGAGACACAGCGGCGCGTCCTCCCACTGGAGGATGCGCGCGTATCCGTGCATGGTTCCGTAAAAGGTCTCGGCTGCGTAGCGGCATCCGGTGGGGATCCCGGCGGTGACGAGCGATGTCCCGTCGCTTGGCGTGGCGCAACACCGCGGATCGGGACAGCACTGCGTTCCCGGTGGATCGAAGGCTTCCTGCGACGCTTGGAATCGCGATTCCGCGGCCAGCGCCGTTGCCGAGTCCAGCTGTTGTTGCACGGTCACTTGCAGCATCAGCGCTATGAAGTTGGCGACCAGCAGCAGCATCAGCGGGATGACGAGCGCGGTCTCCAGCACCGCTTGCGCATCACTGCCGCGACGGCGCCGGCGTCTCATGGGGCGAACCGCAGCGTGTGCGTGGTGGCACTGACGTCCGCAGGTATCTCGCCACCAGAGCCGCTAATGCCGAATCCGGCCGGCACCAGCGACGCGACGTGGCCGACGAGGCGGACGGTGATGGTCGGTGTGTCGGCGCAGTACGCCCGTGACGGAGGCGAGGTGCCGGCGGTTGCAGCGTTACACAGCGGTGGGTCGTGTTCGTCGATGCAGAGGGCAACGACACGCGGACCGAACCTCGACTCGACTTCGGCAGGAGACGTTGGGCAGCTCCGCGGCCATGCCAGGAGGCGTGTCGCAAACAGTGCCTGCGCCAGTCGAGGCGCCACCGTCGACGTCACGGTGCGGGCGTCCGGTGCGGCAGAGCTCAGCGGCGACGAGCCCGCCGACGCTGCGAGGCGAGCAGCAGAAACAGCGGCGCCACGAACGCGAACTCGATGGTCGCCTGCGCACGCGTGCGGTGCAAAAAGTGCATGGTCGTCCCGCACGCGCCGCGTTTCCCTTCCATGAGACGGGGAAGCGTACGCCATCCCCGCGTCGTGCGACTAGGAGGGAAGCTCGACGATGGTCAGGTCGACGGGAACCAGCGGAGTCACGTTGACGGGATTGGCGGGTTGTCCGGTGCTGGGATCGACAAATGTCATCCAGTTGCCGTTGATGAACACCTCGAGCACATATGGACCACCCTGCGGGATCGCGTCGAAGCGAAAGTCGCCGTTGCGGTCCGCGCTCGAATAGTAGAAGGGGCCCGAGGTCACATACCCGCCGGCCTCCTGCACGAAATGACTGCTCAAACGCACGTTGGCGTTGATCGGTCTGCCGTTCTTGTTGACGAGTGCACCGGTGACCGGTTGCGGCGCGTCGAGCAGGACGCGCGCCGGCTGCGCCTGCGCGCTGTCCGGATAGCTCGACACCAGACGCTTCAGAGCGGCGGCCGCCTCGCGGTACGAGCCTTGCGAGAGCTCCTGCTCAGCCGCCGCGAGGAGCGCAGCCGGCAGCACTGACGCCGCCGCGGCCTGGCCGGACGGACCCTGCTGCGCGGCGGTGTCGAGCAGCACCACCGCGTCTGCGCCGTTCCCGCTCACGGTCAGCCTCGTCGCCTCGCCCACCTCGTACTGCGGAACCAGCCGCACCAGCTCCGACGTGGCCGAGGTCAGTCCGAGCGACCGGATCTCGTCGAGGTGCCGCAGCGCCGTCGCAAAGTCGCCGCGGGCCGCATCCGCCTTGGCGGCCTCGAGCAGCAGCGACGCCCGCACCTGGTCCGAGCTGGACGCGAGGCGTGAATCGGTCGCCATGCCCGCCACCGCCAGGGCCTGGTCGACATGCCCGGACCTGTCGAGGTTCTCCGCCCACGCGAGCATGGTTCGCGCGGCGTTCAGCGCCGCGTTCTGCGCATCGCTCCGGTCGAGGACATAGATCGGACCCGTGCGTGTCGCGATCGCGTCGTCCATCGCGATCGCCTGCCCGAACCGGCCACTGGAGGCGAGATCCGCCGCGGTCGACACCGCGTCGGCGGTGCTGCGGGCGGCTCCTTCTCCCACACCGAGCGCGGTGGTCGCGATCGCCGCGAGCGTGATCGCCGCTGCGGGCCAGCGACGGCGTGAGGATTCCCGTTCCATCGGCCTATTAACGGACCAAGCGGCGCATGGATATCCTCCATCGCCATGCTGACGATCGACGGTGGTCCGGTCCACATCGAAGATCTGGTCAAGGTGGCGCGGCACCGTGAGGGGGTGATGGTCGGCCCCAGCGTGCACGCGACCATGGCGGCGTCCCGGGCCGCGGTCGAGCGGCTCGATGCGGAAGGGGTTGTCGCATACGGCGTGACCACCGGCTTTGGCGCGCTCGCCGATCGCGCCATCGAGCCGGCGGACCGTGTGGCGCTGCAGCGCGCGGTCGTGGTCAGCCACGCCGCGGGCATGGGCGAGCGGCTGGACGATGAGGTGGTGCGCGGCATGCTGCTGCTGCGCGCGCGGACCCTGGCCGCCGGCTACTCCGGGGCCGGTGCCGCACTGGTCGACGGGCTCGCCGCCTTGCTGCAGGCGGGTGTCGTTCCCTGGGTGCCCGAGCACGGATCACTCGGCGCGTCCGGTGACCTGGCGCCGCTGGCGCACGCCGGCAGCGTGCTCATCGGTGAGGGATGGGCGGTGGGCGACGCCGGCGAGCGCGTTCCCGCGAGCGACGCGCTCGCGTCGCACGGTCTGGCGCCGGTCGCGATCGGGCCGAAGGAAGGTCTCGCCCTGATCAACGGCACCGACGCGACCGCGGCCACGCTGGCGCTCGCGGTGCACGACATCGAGGCGCTGCTGCGCGCGGCCGACTGCGCGTGTGCCATGAGCGTCGAGGCGTTGAACGCCACCACCCGCGCGTTCGACGAGGCGGTCATCGCGCTGCGGCCGTCTCCCGGCCAGGCGGCGAGCGCGGCGAACCTGCGTGCGCTACTGCGCGAGAGTCCCCTGGTGGCGGCGCATCGCGTGTCGCATCACGCCGTTCAGGATGCGTACTCGCTGCGATGCGCCCCGCAGGTCCACGGCGCCGCGCGCGACGTGGTCGGCTTTTGCCGGACCACGGTCGAGCGAGAACTTGCCAGTGTTGTCGATAACCCCGTGATCCTCGACATGGAGGTCGTGAGCGCCGGCAACTTTCACGCGCAGGCGCTGGCGTACGCCGCGGACCTGCTTGCGTCGGTCTGCGCCGACGTGGCCGCGATCAGTGAGCGTCGCGTCGACCGTCTGCTCGACCCTGCGCGCTCACGTGGCTTGCCCGCATTCCTCAGCCCCGACCCGGGGCTCAACAGCGGCTTGATGATCGCCCAGTACACGGCGGCCGCGCTCGTCGCGGCGCTGCGCACGGCGGCGACGCCGCTGGCGGTGCAGAGCGCGTCGACCAGCGCCGGGCAGGAGGACCACGTCTCGATGTCGTTCGAGGCGGCGCAGCGCACGCGACGCTCCGTGACGCAGCTGCGCGCGGTGCTCGCCGTCGAGCTGCTGTGTGTCGCGCAAGCGCTGGAGCTGCGCGCCCCGTTGCGACCCGCGCCGGCCACGCAGCGTCGCCGGCGTCGTCGAGCCGCTGCGGTGAGCGCCGGCGCGCGGCCGGTGCGGGCGCCGCGGGGCGCAGAGCGGACTTGCCACAGCTGGCAGACGGAGGCGCCGCTGCGGTGCCTGATGAACAATCTCGACCCGGACGTGGCCGAAAACCCGAACGACCTCGTCGTGTACGGCGGCACCGGTCGCGCGGCGCGCTCCTGGGAGTGCTTCGACGCCATCGTCGCGTCGCTGCGCGCGCTCCACGACGACGAGACCCTGCTGGTGCAGTCGGGGAAACCGGTCGGCGTCGCGCGGACCCACGAGCTGGCGCCGCGCGTGTTGATTGCGAACTCGCTGCTCGTGCCGCGGTGGGCCACGTGGGAAGAGTTCTGGCGTCTCGAGTCGATGGGGTTGACCATGTACGGCCAGATGACCGCGGGGTCGTGGATCTACATCGGCACGCAGGGCATCCTCCAGGGCACGTACGAGACGTTCAGCGCGGTGGCGCGTGCGCGGTTCGGTGGCTCGCTGCGCGGCCGGTTGGTCGTCACCGCGGGACTCGGTGGCATGGGCGGCGCACAGCCGCTGGCCGTGACCATGAATGACGGCGTCGCGCTCTGCATGGAGGTCGACCCCGCGCGCATCGCGCGCCGCATGCAGACCGGCTACGTCGACACCGTCGCCGAGTCACTCGATGACGCGGTGCGCCGGTGCGATCTCGCCCGCGAGCGTGGCGAAGCATTGTCGGTGGCGGTCCGAGCCAATGCGGCTGATGCCCTGCCGGCGCTCCTCGAGTCGGGGCTCGGAGTCGACGTGCTCACCGACCAGACGAGCGCACACGATCCACTGAACGGATACGTGCCCGCCGGTCTGGGGACCGACGAGGCCGCCGCCCTGCGTCACCAGGATCCCGGCGCGTACACCGCGCGCTCGCGCGAGTCGATGGCACGCCACTGCGCGGCGATGGTCGCGTATCAGGCACGCGGCGCGGAGGTGTTCGACTACGGAAACTCATTGCGAGAGCAGGCGAGGCTGGGCGGCTTCGCGAACGCGTTCGCGTACCCTGGATTCGTCCCCGCATACATCCGGCCGCAGTTCTGCGAGGGTCGCGGGCCGTTTCGCTGGGTGGCGCTGAGCGGCGACCGCCAGGACATCGCGCGCACCGACCAGGTACTGCTCGAGCTGTTTCCCGACAACGAGCCGCTGCATCGCTGGCTGCATCTTGCGGAAGCGCGCGTGCACTTCCAGGGACTTCCCGCGCGGATCTGCTGGCTGGGGGCCGGAGAGCGGCACCTCGCTGGGCTACGATTCAACGATCTCGTGCGCAGCGGCGAGGTGGCGGCGCCCATCGTCATCGGCCGCGATCATCTCGACAGCGGCTCGGTCGCGTCGCCATATCGAGAGACCGAGGCGATGCGTGACGGCAGCGACGCCATCGCCGACTGGCCCGTGCTCAACGCGCTGCTCAACTGCGCGAGCGGGGCCACCTGGGTCGCCGTGCATCACGGGGGTGGCGTCGGCATGGGGCTGTCGATTCACGCGGGCGCGCAGGTGTGCGTCGACGGCACGGAGCTCTCCGCACAGCGCTGCGAGCTCATGCTCACCAACGACCCCGCCAGCGGCGTGATGCGCCATGCGGACGCGGGATACGAGGAGGCGCGCACCGCGGCACGCGACCACGACGTGCGCATTCCCATGATCGACACCCGCGCGTGAACGCGCGGGAGTGGCTCGCGCGGGACACGCCTGCGCCGCCCGACGTCGCGCTGTTCGGCGCGCCGATCTCCAAGGCGTCGATCAGCCCGTCGGAGGCATGGTCGACGCCGCCCGCGCTTCGCGCCGCTCTGACGCGCTTCCCGACATGGGACGCGGAGCATCGGATCGACCTCGAACAGCTGGCGCTGCGCGACCTCGGTGACGTCGAGGGAGACCGCGACGATACCGACGCGTCGGCGGCGCATCGACGCATCGAGGACGAGGCAGCGCGCGCCGGCTCGCTGGCGGCGGTGACCGTGATCGTCGGCGGTGACAACTCGTTGACCGCGCCGGCGATGCGCGGCCTGATGCGCGGCCGGCCCGACGACGGCTGGGGCCTGCTGACGATCGACGCACACCACGACTGCCGTCCGCTCGACGACGGGCCGCGCAACGGGACACCGGTGCGCGAGCTCATCGAGGGCGGCCTTGCCGGCAACCGCGTTGCGCAGCTGGGCATCAACGCGTTTGGCAACGCTGCCGAGCACGCGCGCTGGGCGGCGGAGCACGGCATCCATGTGTACACCGCCGACTGGGTGCACAGCACCGGCATGGCGGCGACCGTCCACGATGCGCTCGCCACGCTGAGCGAGGCAGGCGTCAGCTCGTTGTATGTCGACGTCGACGTCGACTCAGCCGACCGTGCCTTCGCACCCGCATGCCCGGCAAGCCTCCCGGGCGGGCTGCGCCCGGACGAGCTGGCGCTCGCCGCACACCTGCTGGGCCGCGATCCCCGCGTGACAGCCGCGGACCTCACCGAGGTGGACGCCAACGCGGACCTCGCCGGCATCACGGTGCGGCTCGCGGCGGCGCTGTTCCTCGCGTTCTGCTCGGGAGTGGCCGCGCGCCCGCGGCCGCTGCGCCGCGCATGACCGCGTTCGCGG
>VBGJ01000169.1 GCA_005880445.1 Chloroflexota bacterium
CAACTTTCCGCTTCTTCTACTTGGCGCCATCGTCCTGTCGCTCCTCGGGGTCTTCCTGGGCTGGGGACGATCCGCCGGCGGCACCGTGCTCCTGGGGGAGCAGATCCGAAATGCCCTCGTCCTGGGAGCGATCTATGCGCTCATAGCCATCGGCTACACCATGGTCTACGGGATCATCGAGCTGATCAACTTCGCCCACGGCGACGTGTTCACGCTCTCCGGCTTCTACGCCTTCCTCATCGCAGGATGGTTCGGGCTGGGCGGCCTTGCCACCGGCAGTCTCGGTGGCTTGCTTCTCGCTCTGCTGATCCTGTTTCCGCTCACGATGGCCGCGTCAGGACTGACCGGTATGGCGATCGAGCGCGTGGCATACCGGCGGCTGCGCGACGCGCCGCGGGTGGCGCCGTTGATCACCGCGGTGGGCGTTTCGTTCCTCCTCGAAGGCTTCATGCTCGTCAAGTTCGGCCCAGACAACGTGACCACGCACAACGCCAGCTGGATCAGCGGGCAAGCCTTCAACGTTGGCGGTGTCAGCGTCGGTGTGAAGGACATCTTCATCGTCGGCACCGCCATTGTTCTGATGTTCGCTTTGGGTGCATTCGTGCGTGGCACACGCGCCGGCAAGGCGATGCGTTCCACCGCGCAGGACCGCCAGGCGGCGCTCCTCTGCGGGATCAACATCAACCGCACCATCTCGGTGACGTTCTTCATCGGATCGGCGCTCGCCGCCGCGGCGGCCATCATCTACACCATCAACTACGGCGTGATCCAGTGGAGCCTCGGCTTCCGCTTCGGCATCATCGCCTTCACCGCCGCTGTCCTCGGCGGGATCGGCAACATCGTAGGCGCCGGCATCGGCGGCTTCCTCATCGGCATGATCTATGTCTTCGGCGGGTCGCTTGCCGGCGGTGAATGGAGCGAGGCGCTCATCTTTGCGGTTCTCGTCCTAATCCTGACCTTCCGGCCGGTTGGACTGTTCGGCATCGACGTAGCCACCCGTGCTTAGTTTCCTGCGGATTCCCAGCGGGCCTGCGCAACGCGGCCAGAGCGCAGCCGTCTTCTGGATAGTTGCGGTCACTGCTTCCGGGATGCTGCTGATGGGCTGGCTGCTCCCGTGGTTCGTCGAGCCAACCTCGAGCGGGATCGGCTTCAGTCCGCAGGACGCCGTCCTCTCGGCACCGATGGGGCCGGGCGCATTCCTGCTGTACGTACTGGCGGTGACGATGCTGCTCTTGGTGTTGTCGCCATTGGCGGAGATCGCCGCGGGCATCACCAAACGACCGCTTCCTCTCATCGCCGATCGTGTGCGCCTTGTCGTGGCGGTCGTCGGGTTCGTGCTCACGCTGGTGGTGTGGTTCCTCATCCGCGTACTCAACGAAGAGCCCCTCTTCGGCCCCATCGACTCGCACACGGTCACAGACTCGGCCGTGTGGCTCACCTTGTACGGCTATGCGATCGCCGCGCTCGTCTACGGCGCACGACGATGGGTGCTCGCTCGCGGCAACGTCGCATTCGGCGCCGCCGCCATTCCCTTTGGCGTCCTGCTGCCATTCATGTTCCACCAGGCCCCGGACTTCCTGTTGTGGGCGGCCTCATCGCTGGCGATCTACATGCTGCTGGCGTTGGGTCTGAATGTGGTGGTGGGCTTCGCCGGCCTGCTCGACCTCGGATATGCTGCCTTCTTCGCCATCGGTGCGTATGCCTGCGCATCATTCGCTTCGCCCACCCACCACATCCACTTGTCGCTGTGGCTGCTCATCTTCATCGGTGCCGGTGTGGCCTCGGTCTTCGGCGCCATCCTCGGCGCGCCCACGCTGCGGCTGCGTGGCGACTATCTCGCCATCGTCACGCTGGGCTTCGGCGAGATCATCCCCGACCTCGCGACGAACAACGTGTTCGGACTCACCGGAGGGCCGAACGGCCTCTCATCGATCGACCAGCCCAGGTATGGACCGGTGAACTTTGGTACCAACCCGCAATGGTTCTACTGGTCGGTGCTGGCGATATCCGTAATCGTCGTCATCTTCTTGCGCAACATAGAACGTTCGAGAGTGGGACGTGCCTGGGTAGCCCTGCGAGAGGATGAGATTGCGGCCGCCGCCACGGGAATCAACACGACGACGACGAAGCTGCTCGCGTTTGCCATGGGCGCATCGGTGGCCGGTGTGGCGGGAGCCTTCTACGGTTCCCTCGTCACGATCGTCTCGCCCGATGACTTCAGCTTCGCCGTGTCGGTCGCCGTGATCAGCATGATCGTGCTGGGCGGCATCGGCAACATCGTCGGCGTCATTCTGGGGAGCAGCGTGCTCACCCTGTCGATCTTCTGGATCCTGCCCCACATGAATGAGTGGTCGATGACGGTGAGCGCACCAGGCAAGCCGCTCGAATTTCTGCCCGGGCTCGCCACCGTCAACTTCACGCAGTACACGTACATGGTGTACGGCATCGCACTTATCCTCATGATGCTGTTCCGCCCCGGTGGCTTGCTGCCCAGTCGTGCGCGGCGTGTGGAGCTCGAAGCGGGCATCGAGTCCGAGTCGCTTGCAGCGGTGCAGGGTCGCGCCTGATGGCAATCCTCGAGCTGGCCGGCGTCAGCAAGCGATTCGGTGGACTGCTGGCGGTCTCCAACGTGAGCTTCAGCATCGACCAGGGCGAGATCATCTCGATGATCGGCCCCAACGGTGCCGGCAAGACCACCGCGTTCAACTGCGTCACCGGCCTGTATCCGGTCAGCGCCGGCGACGTCCGCTTGGACGGGTTGAGCATCAACGGACTGCCGCCCCACCGCGTCACGAAGCTCGGTATCGCGCGCACGTTCCAGAACATCCGGCTCTTCTCGTACATGACGGCGGTCGACAACGTCATGGTCGGAGCGCACTGGTGGATGAAGGAGCGCGTGTGGGATGGCGCGCTGAAGACACCGCGTGCGCGCAGGGAGGAACGGGAGGTGCAGGCGTGGGCACTGGACCTGCTGGCGCAGCTCGAGCTCGCCAACTACGCGGGTTCGTATGCGCGCGAGCTCCCGTATGGTCTGCAGCGCCGCCTGGAGATCGCCCGGGCCCTGGCCACGCAGCCCCGGCTGCTGCTCCTCGATGAACCGGCCGCAGGGCTGAACGCCAGGGAAAAGAACGACTTGATGGCGCTGATCGCGCGACTGCGCAGCGAGGGCCTCACGATCTTCCTCATCGAACACGACATGCGCGTCGTTATGGAGATCAGCGACCGCATCGTCGTGCTCGACTATGGCGAGAAGATCGCCGAAGGCGTCCCCACCGAAGTTCGTACGAACCGGCGCGTCATCGAAGCCTATCTCGGCAGCGGCGCGAGCCAGGAGATGCACACCACGTGACGGAGGTGACCGCACCCGCAACCGGCGATGGGAAGCAACCGGCCACGGCCGCTCCGCTGCTCGAGCTGCGTGAGATCGCTGTCTATTACGGTCGCGTGCGCGCCCTCAACGGCGTCTCGCTCTCGGTGAATGAAGGCGAGATCGTCGCCCTCATCGGCAGCAACGGCGCCGGCAAGACCACGACGCTTCGCACCATCAGCGGTCTGATCCGGCCGGCGAAGGGCGATGTCCGTTTTCGCGGTGAGCCGATCCATCATCTCGGCGCCGAACGAATCGCTCGCATGGGTGTCGCCCATGCGCCCGAGGGGCGGCGTCTCTTCGGACGCATGACGGTTCGAGAGAACCTGGAGATGGGCGCTTACGCGCGGCACGATCGCGGGGGAGTGCGCGAATCGTTCGACCGCGTGTACACGCTGTTCCCCCGCCTCCGCGAGCGCCACGCTCAGCTCGCCGGGAGCCTGAGCGGCGGCGAGCAGCAGATGGTGGCGATCGGCCGGGCGCTGATGAGCAACCCGACGCTCCTCATGCTCGACGAGCCGTCGCTGGGGCTGGCGCCGATCCTGGTGGACGCCATCTTCGAGGTCATTCGCGAGATCAACGCGCGCGGTGGAACGATCCTGCTCATCGAGCAGAACGCCGGGCTGGCGCTCAGGACTGCCTCTCGCGGCTATGTGCTGGAGACCGGCAACCTTCCGATAGCCGGTTCGTCCGACGAGCTGCTCAACTCGCCGGACGTGCAACGCGCGTACTTGGGAATGTAACGCCTGTCGGGATTGGGGTTCACGTACCGGAGACCAAGCGCAGCGTCGCACGATGCTGGTGCCCCGAAGGATCGAGCCATACGACGACAACCTGGTCGCCAGGATGATGTCGCTGAAGCGCAGGGCTTAGAGCCGACGCGGAGTCAACCGACGTCCCGCCCACCGAGACGATGATGTCGCCAGGGACAAGTCCGGCAGCCTGCGCCGGGGAGCCCGCCTCTATGGCGGTGACCTGGGCGCCCCGCGCGGAGAGGCTGTCCGCCACATCGACGCCGAGCACCACCGACTGGCCGCTCAACACACGCGGGTTTGGTGTGCCCGACTCGATGTCCCGGACCACGGCCATCGCGCTGTTGATTGGGATTGCAAATGCGGTGTCGGGACTCACCTGGCGCAAACGAACCTGCGCGGCTCCCTCTGTGTCCACGCCGATCACCCGGCCGCCGCCGTCGATCAGCGGGCCGCCGCTGTCCGCCACGCTGAGCGGCCCGCCGAACTGGATCAGCCCCGCGAGCGTCTTCGGGTTCCCGCCGCCCGGATCGGTCGTGGTGACGGTCTGGCGCAGTGCCGTGATGGCACCCTGAGTCTCCACGACTGGGTCGCCTGGATTGCGACCCGTGCCGACGGCGGTCACGTGATCGCCGACCGCCAAGGCCGATGAGTCACCGAGTTTGGCGGTCGTGAGACCGGACGCGTTCGGCAGTCGCAGGAGCGCGATGTCGTCGGCCGGATCGATCCCTCCCAGGCTGGCGGCATACGTGGTGCCGCCGGCGACACGAACGGTGATGCGACCCGCCGCCTCGATGACGTGCGCGTTGGTGAGCACGTCACCGGAGGGCGTGACGACCATCCCCGTGCCGACGCCGATGCGCCCGCCACCGAGATCTGCGGTCACGCGCACGACCGCGGCGGCAATGCTCCCCGTGCCGCCGGTGCCGGCTCGCCCCACGGCCAGGCCGATGAGCGCAACGGCGCCCACCACCAGGACGCCGCTCACGATGAAGCCCCGGCGGTTCACATGGCAATTGTGCGCGGCTGCCGGCGGCGTCCTCGGAGGTTCCGTTACAGGCAGATCGATACAAACGTCGCGTTCGACGCGTTCGTTTGCCGTAGCATTCGGTGGCAAGGGGGCACTTTCAGTGCCGCATGACCGAGCCCCACCAAGTCACCCCGCCTGTGCCGCCCGCACGCCCGGCCGCCGCGGACGCCGCCGCGGCCGAGGACCTGATCGGCTGGGTGATCCAGGCACAGCTGCTGGACGAGGCGCTGCTGTCGCCTGAGTCGGCCCGGCGCGTGCTCGCCGCTGCGCTCGGCGTCGACGAGCCGGCGCTCCACGCCGTCGCACCGACGCAGCTCCGCACCGCGCTCAGCCGGTTGCGCCGGCTGGTCAAACTCTGCGACGAGCTTGCCTCCGAGGCGGCGACCGACGACCTGACCGGCGCGATGCGCCGCGGCATGGGGCTTGCGGCACTTCAGCGCGAAATCGATCGATCCCGCCGCCCCAGCGGCCACGGCATCGTGGTTGCCTTCGTCGACGTCGATGGGCTCAAGAACCTCAACGACAGTCGCGGGCACGCCGCAGGCGACCGGCTGCTGCGAGACGTCGTAACCGCCATTCGCCAGCGCATCCGCTCCTATGATCTGGTGTTCCGCTACGGCGGTGACGAGTTCGTCTGCGTGCTGATCGACATCGACTCGGTGCAGGCGGAGCGCACCATCGCCGACATTCGCAAGAACGTGCGCGTCCGCACCGGGGAGCACACCGTCAGCGTGGGTCTGGCGTCGGTCGTGGAGGGCGACAACGCCGAGGCCGTCGTGGCACGTGCCGACATGGCGCTGTACAGCGCCCGGCGCCGGAGCCTCACGGGGCAGCGCCACCGTGCCCGGCGCGCGGGGGCACGGACGCAATAACGTCAGCCCTGGAGCGTGATCCAGCGCAACGCACCGGCGGCCAGCATCACGAACG
>VBGJ01000238.1:0-1321 GCA_005880445.1 Chloroflexota bacterium
GGACTTTGAAACCTACTTCCCGGGAAGCGTCGGCGGATTGCTGGTCGGCTCGGCGGTGAACCTGAGGGGCGTTCGCGTCGGCCAGGTCACCTCGATCGGGTTCTCCTGGATCGAATACCCGGGCGGCCAGCCGGATTGCGTGGTCGTTCACTTCAGCGTCCGGGAGAGCCTGCGTCCAGCCGGCACGGGTTCCGAGGCGCTCGATCCCGCCGTGGCAAACGGGCTCAGGGCCCTGATCGAGACGGAAGGGTTCACCGGTGTCTCGCATCTCGCGCTCGAAGACGTCGGCCCGAGGAAGAACCCGCCGCTCGCCTACAGCTGGAAGGCACGCACGACCGTCATCCCATCAGCGCCGAGCCAGTTCAACCGGCTGCTCTCGTCCGCGGAGACGACGCTCAACCAGCTGGAGAAGGTGGATGTGGACCGCCTCATGGTCAACCTCGATCAAGTGCTGCGCGCCGCGGACGCGGCCCTGGAGAACTTCGCGCAGCTCGATGTGGCGGGAATCTCGCGCCGGATGAACCAGTCCCTGGAGAACGCGAACGCGGCAGCGCTGGAAGTGCGCTCGCTCGCGAACGACACGCGCCAGTCGCTTGCGCAAATGCACCTCGACGCGCTGGTGAAGGACGCCGGTGCGTTGATCGTGTCGGCCCGCGAAACCGAGGCGAAGCTGGACCGGCTCGTCGACCGCGCCGCGGGCATCGACGTCCACGAGATCAACCAGACGCTGGCCAGCGCGCGGAGGGCGGCGCAGCACCTGGACGATGCCGCGGAGGAGCTACGGAGGTATCCGGCCGGCTTCCTCTTCGGGGACGCGCCCCCACGCGTCCGCGGCCTGGACGAGGAGAAGCGATGAAGCCGTCCGCGGTCGCAGGTCTCGCAGCCGTCTTCGCCGCGATGTCCGGATGCCTGTCGAAGCCGGCACTGGTTCCGCAGCTGTTCTCGATCGATCCGCCCGCCGAGCGGACAGCGTCTCCCGCGCCGGGGGCGCGGGTCATCTGCTTGCGCGAGGTGGAGATGGCGCCGCAGTTCGATCACACCGACCTGCTGTACCGGACGCGAGAGCACCGGCTGGAGAGCGATCCTCTCGCGAGGTTCGCGGCGCCGCCGGGCGCGATGCTGACGGAAAGCGTCCGTGCTCATCTGCTCAATGCGAGTTTCATTCGAGACGTGGTCAGCCCGGGCGACCCGGTTCCGGTAGACGCGATCGTCGAGACCCGTGCCACCGAGCTCTCCGCCGATCTCACGGCGGCAACCGATGCGGCCGCCCTGGTGACGCTCGAGTTCGTCGTCTCGCCTGGGCCGGGGTCCACGGCGCCCG
>VBGJ01000238.1:1367-3187 GCA_005880445.1 Chloroflexota bacterium
CCCGACGGAGCGACCGCGCATGAAGGGAGCGTAGAAAAGCCCGGCTCGCTCGGACGCTGACGCGGCGTACCGGCATCCATGACGTCGCACTTGTCATTTCTCTTGAAATAGCTCAGTCGACGGGCAACCCCGTCGTGTCCGTGAATCCGAACAGCGGAGACGTGCACCACTCCGTGATCACCGTGGAGGCTGGAGTCCCTCCCACTCAGGTGAACGTCGGCGCCGGAAATCTCGCTGGCAGCATTTACTTGCTGGAGGTCCCGCGCGAAGTGCACAACTGCCGACAGGGCACGGACTGCCAGTAGCGCGGCACCGGACTATCTGGTCATCGCGACCTAACGGAACAAGATCCCGAGTCGCAGCGCAGTCCTCGAACGCTCGTTCAAGCCGAAATCGGGCTCGAAGAAGAGGTGCGCGTTGTCCGTGATGTGCGTTTCGAGGCCGGTACCCAGCCGCCATTCGTTGTGGCTGCATTCCGAGCTCGGTAATCCGTACAAGCGGCAGCTGCTGAATGCGCCGCCGCCGGGTGGATCGTCGCGGCGCACGCCGAAGCCGGTATTCGCATAGAGATCGAGATATCGCGTGCGGAGGAGATTCGCTTGGACGCGCACGTCGAAGGCGCGCGCGAACGAGGACCCCATGGTCCATTGCCAATCCGCGATTCCCAGGCGACCCTCGGCGAACAGCGAGAGCTGCGGTTGGAACCATTCTCCAACCCGCAACGCGGGAAGCGCCCACCCGAGGCGTGCCACGCCTTCCCAGACGGAAGCGTCAACGCCACGGGGGAACGGCTCATCCGGGTGGGGATTGCGCGTCGTGGTGTGGCCCGCCAGGAACGCGAAGAGCGGGCCTCCATAGGCGGTCAAGCCGTCGTATCGCCGGGGGGCGAGAAGGCTTGCGCGAGGGGGGGTGGAATCAAAGCCCTTGTCCGTGCCGGCCATGGACGGCGCCATGAAGAGGTCCTCTTCGGTCACCACCGCCGTCGCGCCGGGCTCGACCTGCATCTCGCGCGCGTAAGTGCCGCGCTCCCCTTGACGGCGCAGCAGATACCGCCCGGGGGGCACCGCGAGGCGCAGCGTGCGCCTGCCGGACGGCACTTCCAGCACGACCAGGCCGCTCGCCAGATCGATGAGCTGCAGAGGGCCTTCGGTCTCGCGCAACTCCAGCGCGGTCGGCGAGGAATCCACGCGCGCCAGCGGTAGATCGGCGCGCCCGCGCAGGTTCATCGAGAAGCTCGGGTGCTGCGGTTGCTCAGCGACCACGGCCGAGTCGCGCACGGTGCGGTCGCGCGCATAGGTGAACGCATCGGTAATGGTGACCACGCCGTCGCCGCGCGGGGTAGCGCCGGCGCCGCGCATGCCGGCCACGAAGTGATGGGTGAAAAACGAGCCCTGGATCTGCTCCGACTCGTGCGCCGCCTCGACGCCGGAGCTCGACGCGATCAGCACCGAGCCCTCACTCGCGAGTTGGAGCGGGACGTCGACGGCAAACGGCTCGCCAGGTCGCAGGCCCTTCGTGCCCGTCCACCCGCCGCCACTGCACGAGTCGATGAAGCCGATACGCACGGTGGCCGCGTGACTCTCCAGCCGTTCGCGCAGCGCCGCGAAGTGCAGCGGGCTCCCGGCAGGGTAGAGCGCTTCGCCATCCGAGTGCCCCGAGAAGTAGAAGAACAGGAGCGACTCCGTGGGAGACTCGGCCAGCGTGCGCAGGACGCCGTCGAGCGTCGCCAGCAGCGCGGACGGTTCGGGATCGAGCAGGACGTGGACCTCGGCCGGCGCGAACTGCCCGACCTGCACCAGGGCGTCGGCCATGTTCTGCGC
>VBGJ01000239.1 GCA_005880445.1 Chloroflexota bacterium
GGAGTCGAACTGGAACGACTACAAGTGGACCCGGATGTACGACTCGGCACCGGAGATGAGCTGCCACATCGTGCCGAACACCCAGGCGGAGCCGGGCGGCATCGGCGAGCTGGGCTTCCCGGCGGCGGCTGCCGCTGCTGCCAACGCCTGGGCCCGGGCCACCGGCAAGAAGCCCCGCAACTTCCCGATCAACGAGTATGGAGCCTGATTGCGATGCCGGTCATCAACTTCACTGTCGACGGGAAGCCGGTCGCGGTCAACGCCGACAATAACGAGGAACTGCTGTGGGTGCTGCGTGACCGCCTCGGAGTCAACAGCGTCAAGTACGGCTGTGGCGTGGGGCTGGACGGCGTCTGCACCGCCATCGTCAACGGTCAGGCCGTCCGGACGTGCATCACGCCCGTGGGCTCGGTCGCCGGCGGCCACGTGACCACGGTCGCGGGCCTGTCCGACGGCGAGCACCTCCACCCGGTGCAGCAGGCCTGGGTCGACAACGACGTGGCCCAGTGTGGCTACTGCCAGGCCGGGCAGATCATGTCCGCGGTCGCGCTGCTCAACAAGAACCCGCACCCGAACGACGACGACATCGACAAGGCGATGGCGGGAAACCTGTGCCGGTGCGGGACCTACTTCCGGA
>VBGJ01000170.1 GCA_005880445.1 Chloroflexota bacterium
GGTTCCTCGTGGTGCCTGTGATCCGCGACGCCGGGCAGCGCTCGTTCGACGCCTTTCGCAAGGAGTACGAGCGGCTCATCGAGCGCGCTCGCGGCAACGCACTCACCGCGGACGAGCTGCAGGGGGCGACCATCACCCTGACCAACCCTGGTGGCATCGGCACCGTCGCGTCGGTGCCGCGTTTGATGCCGGGGCAGGGCGCGATCATCGCCGTCGGCGCGCTGGGCTATCCCGCAGCCTTCTCGTCGGTTTCAGGACCGCGGCTTCGCGACCTCGGCGTGCGGAAGGTCATGACGATGACCAGCACGTACGACCATCGCATCATCCAGGGCGCACAATCGGGAGAGTTCCTGGCTCGCGTCGAAGCACTGCTCGCCGGTGCCGACGGGTTCTACGAGAACGTGTTCGCGAGCCTCGGCCTGCCTGCGCCGTCCACGCTGAGCGATCGTCCTACGGCAGACGCCGTCCTCGCGCCGCTGGAAGCAGCCGTGGTCACGCCGTCGGCGCAGCCCGACCGCGCGATGCTCGCCGCGATGCAGGCGGCCACGTCGCTGGTCAAGGCGCACCGCACGCATGGTCATCTCGGTGCGCATCTCGATCCGTTGGGCACACCACCGATCGGCGATCCCGCCATGGATCCGGTCACGTACGGGCTCACGCCGGAGCTCATGGCGCGCATCCCCGCGGACCTGCTTCGTGTCTATGTCCCCGGCAAGACGCTGGCCGATGTGCTGCCAGCGCTCCAGCGCACGTACTGCGGCACGATCGCGTTCGAGATCGAGCACATCGCCAGCCACGAACAACGCGTGTGGCTGCGTGAGCACATCGAATCCGGCGCATACCGCCTCCCGTTCAGCGACGAGGAGAAGCTCCGTCTCCTGGGCCGGCTGACCAAGCTCGACGCGATGGAGCGCTACCTGCGGCGCACGTTCATCGGGCAGAAGACGTTCTCCATCGAAGGCCTGGACGCGATGGTGCCAATGCTGGAGACGCTGCTCACGCTGATCGCCGACGACGGCATCAACGAGGTGGTGATGGGCATGGCGCACCGCGGCCGGCTCGCCGTGGTCGCACACGTCGCCAACCGGCCCTACGAGTCGATCCTCAACTCGTTCGAGCTCGGAGAGGTGCGGCGCGCCGTCGGACAGAAGGAGGGTGACGTCACCGGTGATGTCAAGTACCACCTCGGCACCACCGGCACCTATGTGACGCACACCGGCAAGTCGATCGGGGTGCGGCTGCTCCCCAACCCGAGCCACCTCGAGGCGGTGGATCCGGTGGTGGAGGGGTGGACTCGATCCGAGCAGACCCACCGCCACGCCGCCGAGCTGCATCTCGATCCCAAGGCGGCGCTGCCGGTGCTCATCCACGGCGACGCCGCCTTCGTCGGTCAGGGCGTCGTGGCCGAGGTGCTCAACCTGCAATCGCTCGCGGGATACACGACGGGCGGCACGCTGCATCTCATCGCCGACAACCAGGTGGGCTTCACCACGGATCCGGAGGAGAGCCGCTCCACACGCCATGCATCCGACATGGCGAAGGGCTTCGACATCCCCATCGTGCACGTCAACGCGGACGACGTGGAGGCGTGCCTCGCGGCGGTGCGGTTCGCGTACGACTACCGGCGCACGTACGAGCGCGACGTGGTCATCGACCTGATCGGCTATCGCCGCTTCGGCCACAACGAGACCGACGAGCCCGCGTACACCCAGCCGCTCATGTATCAGCGGATTCGCCAGCACCCCACGGCGCGCGAGATCTTTGCGAAGCGGTTGATCGAAGACGGACTGGTGACGCAGGCGGACATCGACGCGGAGGCCGAAGCGGCGTACGCGCGAATCGCCGCGGCCCACAAGCGCGTCAAGGCAAACCTGGAGACCGAGCTCGACGCGCCACCGGCCGAGGAACGGCGCAGCGAGCTCGAGGACATCGCGCTGCGCACGAAGGTGAAGGCGGCCATGCTGCGCGCGCTCAACGACGAGCTGCTCTCGTTCCCCGAGGGCTTCGCCGCGAACGCGAAGCTGGTCCGGCAGATGGAGCGCCGTCGCGCATCGCTCACCGAGGCCGCGGTCGATTGGGGCACCGCGGAGGCGCTCGCGTTCGCGTCGCTGCTCACCGAGGGACATCCGATACGCCTCACCGGACAGGACACCGTGCGCGGCACGTTCAGCCAGCGCCATCTCGCGTTCCACGACGAGAAGACCGGCGACGTCTGGATTCCGATGCAGCATGTGCGCGAGGCGCAGGCGACGTTCGAGGTGCACAACAGCCCACTCAGCGAGGTGGCATGCGTAGGGTTCGAGTACGGGTACAGCGCGGCCGACCCGGAGACCTTCGTGCTCTGGGAGGCGCAGTACGGCGACTTCGTCAACAACGCGGAGATGGTCGTCGATCAGTTCATCAGCTCGGGGCGTGCCAAGTGGGGGCAGCGCTCACGGCTGACGCTGCTCTTGCCGCACGGGTATGAGGGCAGCGGACCGGAGCACTCGAGCGCGCGCATCGAACGATTCCTGCAACTCAGCGCCGACGGCAACTGGCGCGTGGCCAACTGCTCCACATCGGCGCAGTACTTTCACCTGCTGCGCAATCAGGGCCTGTCGACGGATCCACGGCCGCTCGTGATCTTCACGCCGAAGAGCCTGCTGCGCCTCGTGCAGGCCGCGTCCCCGATCGCGGAGCTGAGCGACGGTGCGTTCGCCACCGTCCTCGATGACCCCGCGGCTTCGCAGCCGGAGGAGATCCGAACGCTGCTGCTGTGCTCGGGTCGCATCTACTACGACCTGACGCTGAGCCCGTTGCGCGCCGGCGCCACCGACGTCGCCATCGCACGTGTCGAACTGCTGTACCCGCTGCCACTCGACGACATCCTGGCCACCATCGCGCGCTATCCGAACTTGGAGCAGTGCTTCTGGGTGCAGGAGGAGCCGGCGAACATGGGCGCGTGGAACTACCTGCAGCGGCAGATCGGTGTCAGCCGTCCGTATGACATCCGCTGGGATTACATCGGCAGGCCGCGGCGCGCCAGCTCGTCCGAGGGCTTCACCGGTTCGCACCACCTCGAGCAGGAGCGCGTCGTCAAAGAGGCACTGGGCACCTCGCACGCCGCGGCGCGCGCCGGTGCGGCGCCCACTGCGGGGACCCGAGACCGGACGTGAGCCAGCGCGTGGTGGTGCTCGGCGGTGGACCCGCCGGCGACGTCGCGGCGCTGCGCGCCGCGCAGCTCGGTGCGCAGACGACGCTCATCGAGCGCGCCGAGCTCGGCGGCACGTGCCTGAACTGGGGATGCATTCCCACCAAGTCGCTGCTCGCGGGCGCGGACCTGCTGCGCAAGATCCGCAATGCAGCCGACTTCGGCATCAAGGTGCCGGAGCCCGTGATCGATTTTCCCCGCATGATGCAGCGCAAGGAGGAGAACGTCCTCAAGATGCGCAACGGTGTGAGCGCCGCGTGCAAGCGCCACAAGGTCGACGTGGTCAGGGCGCAGGGCATCGTCGACGGCGACGCCGTTGCCGCGGGCGGAGCGCGATACGAGTACGACCATCTCATCGTCTGCACCGGCACGGAGCCGTCGGGTCTGCCGGACGTCGACATGGAGCATCCGTGCGTCGTCACGTCGAACGGGATCCTGCGGCTGGAGAAGCTCCCGGAGCACCTGCTCGTGATCGGTGGCGGCGTGGTCGGGTGCGAGTTCGCCAGCCTGTTCATCGCGCTCGGCGCCAGGGTCACGGTGGTCGAGATGCTGCCGCAGATTCTCGCCGGCGTCGACTCGCGCATCGTGCAGCAGTTCCGCCGCTTCGTGGAGAAGGAGGGCATCGTCTTTTACGCGGGGCGCACGCTCGCATCGGTCGACTACACGGAACGGTCGGTCACCGCGCACCTGGACGACGGTACGAACATCGACGCGGATCTGATGCTCATCTCCGTCGGACGGCGCGCTCAGACTCGCGGCATCGGGCTCGAGGACGCGGGCGTGGTGGTCGACGAGCGCGACCACGTCGTGGTCGACGAGATGCTGCAAACGGCGAACCCGCACATCTGGGGCGCGGGCGACTGCATCGGTGGTCTGCAGCTGGCGCACCTGGGCAGCGCGGAGGGCGGCCGGGCAGTCGAGAACGCGCTGCAACACACGGTGATGCCGATGGATCGCACCGTGGTGCCATCGTGCATCTACACGCATCCAGAGATCGCGATGGTGGGCCACAACCCGGAGACTGCGAAACAGGCCGGCATCGACGTGAAGACGGGACAGGCGCGATACCTCGGCAACGGCAAGGCGCTCGGCGAGGGTGAGCCGGACGGCATCGCGCAGCTGTACGCGAATGCCACGACGGATCAGCTCGTCGGTGCAACCGTCATGGGCGTGCATGCGGTGGAGATCATCCACGAGGTGGGTGTCGCGATCAGCGACGGGCTGACCATGGACGATCTCGGCGCCGTTATCCACGCGCACCCCACCGTGAGCGAGCTGATCATGGACTCCGCGGAGCAGGGTGAGGGAGTGGCGCCCTACCTGAGCTGACCGTCGCCTAGCGGGCCGTCTCCAGTGCGGCGTATGGTCCATCGCACGCAGTAGAGGAGGTATGGACCATGGTTCGCCATCGGCTTCACTTCGTCGTCGCCCTGGGCAGGTACAACGAGGGCGTGCAGTGGGTTCGCGAGATGAACGAGGCCTGCCGTAAGGCCGGCTGCGTCGAGGGCAGGCTGTGGGCCATCGGTTTCGGCAACACCAACGAATGCGTGCTGGAGTACGAGTACCCGGACATCGCGACCATGGACAGCGATGTCACCAAGTTCCAGTCGACGGCCGAGACCATGGCGATCTTCCGCCGCGGCACGCAAGTGCGCGCACCCGAGCACTGGCCGTGGGACGAGCTCCTGGTCGAGGCGCCGTTGCTTGCCTGAGGCGACGATGTAGGAGCGCCGCGCTCAGAGGTTTCGAATCAGCTGCTCGTTGCGACGCCGCCGCCGGCGGATTGCGAGCAACGCAAACACGACGCGAGCCTCCAGAAACGCGGCCACCAGCGACGCCACCGCGAGCCCGAGCAGCACGCCGCCGAGCCACCGTGGGGTGAGCACGCTGAGCGTCGCGCCCGCCGTGATCAGCACGGTGGCGGCAACCAGAAACGCGACGAGCGAGGCCAGCCGCCAGCTGAGTACCGCGCCCTCACGGAGGGCTGCGACCGTGGTGCGCGAGCGGAGCCGGGATGGACGCGCCGGGGCCGGCGTCCGCGGCGCTGTGCCGCCGTCACCGCCGCGATATGCGCCGCGTCTCGACGTCGCCAACCGCCACACGAAGAGCGCGGCGGCGATGCGAGCAACGGCGCGAAGCAGCAGAGCCCACGGCACATTGCCATGCTACGCTCCGCCCGGCAATTCACCAGCCGGGGGAACAACACCATGGTGCGCGCGTACGTTCTGATCACCGCCACCGCGGGCAAGGCGCTCGAGGTGGTGCACGCGCTTCATGGGCGCGAGGGCATCATCAGCGCCGACGCCATCACGGGCGAGTACGACGTCATCGCGCACGTACAGGCGGACGATGTGGCCGGCATCGGCCGGCTGATCGTCGAGAAGGTGCAATCGGCTGACGGCGTCTTCAAGACGATCACCTGCCTCGCCGTCTCCGAATCCTGAGCGCGTGATCCTGGAGCCGCGCGCCTGAGGGGCATCGCCGGCCTCTACGCGAAGGCGTACGCGCGCCTTCGCACCAGCCGGCGGCTTCGCGTGTCGCTCGCCATCTGGCTCGCCGCCGGGTTGGTGCTCACCGAGGCGCTCGCGGTGCCCGTTGCGCGCGTGCACGCGCCGAGCGCGATGGCGCCGGCCGCCGCGGTGACGCTCGGCTGGTGGCTGCTGATAGCGCTGGTGTTCATCGCTGGGGCCGCGCTGCTGGACACGCCCGACGGCACACCGGTCGACCACTACGGCCTCCCCAACGGCCTGACGGCGCTTCGCGCGTGGGCCTGTGCTCCGCTTCTGGTCGTGGCCGTGCTCAGCCTCCCCGACCGGCTCGGACTCCTGCTCTGGGTCTTCGTCGGCGGCGCCGTGGGGATGCTCGATGCCGTCGATGGCATCGTCGCGCGGCGATACGGCCCGGTGACCGTGCTCGGCAAGGCCATGGATCCGTTCGGCGACGCGCTGTTCTTCCTCGCGGCCGCGCTGGGCTGCTATCTGCTCGGCATCGTGCCGCTCTGGCTCGCCGCGCTCATCGCCTTCCGCTACGCCGCACCCGTGCTCGCCACGCCCTTCGTTTTCCTGGCGCGGCGCAGGCCCGAGCTGGTGCACACGGCTGGCCGCGCTCATCGTCGCGCTGCCGTCACTGGTACCGACGACGATCCTGCACTTCGCATCGCTGATCCGCCGCGCCGCCGATGCGCCCGTGGCGCGTTGATCACGTGCGTGCACCTGGCATGAGCAGCTGGCGCAGCTGCATCAGCCAGTCGTGGTTCGTCAGCTCGTCCACCTGCGGCACGTAGTTGCAGTCGAACCCCTCGCGCAGGAGGCGCGACAGCGTCGCCTCGTCGAGACGCATGTCCAGCAGCTGGTCGAGCTCGCGCACCGCGGCGCGCACCCCATCCGGCGGCGCCTCGCGCACGAACGCGCTCGCCGCATCGCGTGTGGTTGCGTAGTCCTCGTGCCAGTCCTGATGGAAGTATCCGCCGAAGAGCTGAAAGAGCGC
>VBGJ01000171.1 GCA_005880445.1 Chloroflexota bacterium
CGGGAGCGCAATGACCGTGATCACAAGCGCCACCGCCAAGGCTGAGAGCCCAAACGCAAAACCGTACGGCCCAAGCCAAAGCACGATGAGGCCGACCGCACCCCAGAAGCCAGCGAGCCCTAGGAAACCTTTCGCTAGGCCGTGCGATGTCATCCTGTCTCAACCTCAGCCTAACAGGGCCACGATCTCCTCGGGTAGTGGGGTCAGTTCCGCATCTCTCGTCAGTTTGCCGGCGCACAGACGAGCGCATTCTTCGCGTGGGACCGTAGCAGCGATGGCAGAGAGGGAGGAGGACCATAGGGTCTGCGCCAAATGCGGTAGCAAGCGGTTGCTCCTCTTGACGTTCCCCCTTCCCACCGATCGACCGGATGCTCGCCCGCGCTTCAAGTGCGTCGACTGCGGGTGGCGCGGCCCGCCGGACCACTGGGATCTGGCCGAGTAGCTGCTAGCGCGACTGCCGAGCCAGCCAGCGATGCAACAGAAACAGTGACAGCGCCAGTCCGTCGATCAGGACGATCCACCCGCCCACCACGGGGAGCCAATCGGGCCGGGAGAGCAACCAGATTCCCGTGGAAACAAGCAGCGCATACCCGCCCAAGATCACGCAATAGATGCCCGTCCCTTCCAATCTCACTCCGAGAATGATGCATCCGGGGTCTCATCGCGTGTACTGCGCAATCGAGCGCTGCTGTGCCAGAGCCCTAAAGAGCCCGGCGCCCCGCGAACGCGCGGGCCAAGGTGAGCTCATCCGCGTACTCGAGGTCGGCGCCCGCTGGCAAACCGTGCGCCAGTCGCGAGACGATCACCCCCAGCGCCGCCAGGCGCTCGCCGAGATAGAACGCGGTCGCCTCACCTTCGACGTCGGGATCCGTCGCGATCACCACCTCGCGCACGTCCCCACCGGCGACGCGCCTCTCGAGCTCCACCACCCGCAGCTCATCCGGGCCGATCCCGTCCATCGGTGAGAGCGCGCCGCCCAAGACGTGGTAGATGCCGCGAAACTCGCCACTTCGCTCGACGGCAAGCACATCGAGCGGCTCCTCCACCACGCAGATCTGCGTCGCGTCACGCCGCACATCCGAGCAGATCGCGCACAACTCGCCATCGGCGATGAAGAAACAGCGGGCGCAGGGGTGCACCGCCGCGTGCAAGCTCTCCAGGGCCGCCCCGAGACGCGCCGACGCTTCGGCCGGAGCGCGAAGGCAGTAGAAGGCAAGACGCTGCGCCGTCTTCGGGCCCACGCCGGGCAACCTGCCGAACTCCGCGACCAGTCGCTCGACCGCCTCCGGGACGAGCGGCACCTATCCCACCCTCGACGGTGCCCGCAGGCGCCTCAGATGAGTCCTGGGGGCAGCCCGAGCCCCGCGGTGAGCTGACCCATCTGCGCTGCGGCCTTCTGACGCGACTGCTCGAGCGCGTCGTTGCATGCCGCGAGCACGAGATCCGAGAGCATCTCCGCCCCCTCCTCCAGCGCCTCGGGCTCGATCTTCACCGCGCGCACATTCTGGTGGCCGTCCACCGTGATGGTCACCACACCGCCGCCGGCACTCCCGGTGATCGACAGCTCTCCGAGCTCCTCCTGCATCTTGGCCATGCGCGCCTGCACCTGCTGGAGCTGCTTCATCATCTGCTGCTGGTTCTGCTGCGGCATCGGCTCGGCCAGTCTACGCACCGCGCCGCGGCTGCGGCGCAGGGCCTGCGTCTTCACGCAGACGCGTCGCGACGACGCGGCTGCCGCTGAACGTCTGCAGCACAGCGCGTGTGGCGTCGCTGACGGTCCCCGGCGGGCTCTGTCCCGACGGCTGCGCTGGCGCGATGAAGCGCGTCTCCACCGTCACCGGGCGTCCCGCCACGCTCGCCGCGGCATCGGCCACGACCGCCGTCTTCGCCGGGTCGCTGATCTTGTCGATGTGGAACTTGTGCTGCGTCCCGATGACCACGTGGCCCGCATCCGCTTCGACCGGCCGGCAGTCGCGCAGCACGCCGGCGAGCATGCTGTCGACGCGGGTCACCGCCTCGATGATGACCGGCCATTCCGCGCGCCATCGCTCGAGCGTGAATGCACCCTCTGGGTCCGGCGTTTGAGGCTCCGCCTCCTGTCCGGCGGTTTGGGGAGCCGGCGCGTTTGTTGGCGGTTCCGGGCTCGGGGCCACGGCTGCTGCGCGGGCCTCCGGCGCCGCCGTTCGTTGGGACCCCCGCTCGAGCGCGGCAACGCGCGCCGTGAGTGCTCCAAGCGCCGCTTCATCGGCGGTCGCCGGAGCGGGCCGCATGAGGCGCAGGAGGTAGAGCTCAACCTGCATGCGCGCATCGACGGGCTGCCGCAGGTTCGTCTCCGCCTCGGCGAACAGATCGAGCCCGGTGAGCCAGAAACCCGGCGGCGCCACGGCCGCGAGGTCGGCGCACAGCGCGGCCTCCTCGGGGCCTACGTCGGCTCCCTCCGGGTATCCCAGCGCGGTCAGCTCCGCACCGCGGGCGAGCCGCGCGACCTCGCGCAGCAGCTGCCGCGGATCCGCCCCGGCCGCGAACGCGGCGGCCGCCGCACGCAGCGCAGCAGCGGCGTCAGCTCCGCTCAGCGCTCGCATGAGCTCGAACAGCGTGGCGGGGTCTGCCAGGCCGAGGGCGCGCCGAGCGCCGGCCAGGGTCACCCGCGTGCCCTCTGCGCTCACCGCCTGGTCCAACAGCGACAAGCCGTCGCGCACGCTCCCCTGCGCCGCCCGTGCCAGGAGCGGCAGCGCGCCGTCGTCCGCCACGACGCCTTCCCGCTCCGCCACCGATCCGAGGTGCTCCGCGAGCTCGCTTGTGGCGATGCGCCGGAAATCGAACCGCTGCACGCGAGAGCGCACCGTCTCCGGCACCTTGTGCGGCTCCGTGGTGGCGAGCACGAACAGCACATGCTCGGGAGGCTCCTCGAGCGTTTTCAAGAACGCGTTCCATGCCTCGGGGGTCAGCATGTGCGCTTCGTCGATGATGTACACCTTGCGGCGCAACGACGCAGGCAGATACTTCACCTTCTCGCGCAGGTCGCGCATCTCGTCGATGCCGCGATTGCTCGCCGCGTCGATCTCGAGCACGTCGACCGACGCGCCGTCGAGAATCTCGCGACACGCGGGGCACACATTGTCCGGCTCACCGTCGTGCGGCGACGTGCAATTGACAGCGCGCGCAAGAATGCGGGCGGTCGACGTCTTGCCCGTGCCGCGCATGCCCGCGAACAGATACGCGTGCGCCAGCGATCCCGCGCTCACCTCGTTGCGCAGCGTCTGTGCGACGACGTCCTGCCCGATGAGATCGGAGAAGCGTTCCGGTCGGTACCGACGGTAGAGGGCGATGCTCACGATGCACCAATCATTGTGGCAGCCGGCCGCAGCGGATCGAGAGTCGCGCACCCCACGTCGTTGGCACGCCACCAGCGCTCACCCGACCGCCCGGCTCAGACCAGGTGGCTCCGCGGCACCCCCGGGAAACCGCTTACCGCTGCTTCCTTCCGGACCTGACGGGGTTCACGGGCCCGAGCTGCGCGGGACCCAGTCGTCAACGCCAATGCGTTCGGAGCAGACCCGATGACGCACCCCCTCGGTGGGGAATTCGACCCCGCTATAGCGGATTGCGGGTACAGGGCACCGCTAACGCCCCATCTAGCGCGACCACGTCCCATTCTACAGGAGCGCTCACGGCCGCACCGGCATCGCACCTCGCTTCGAACCACGCCTCGTACCGCCGTCCTTCTTCGCATGCGTACCGCCATCCGGCGTGCTCGACGCAGACGGCACGCCCGGCCAATCGAGCACCATGCGCGTGCCGGATCCCGGAGTCGACTCGACATCGATGGTGGCGCCGTGCGCTGTGACGAAGCGCTTCACGAGTGCCAGACCCATGCCTGTGCCGCCGTAGCGTCGTGTCGCCGAGCTGTCGGCCTGATAGAAGCGTTCGAAGATCCGCGGCACGTCCTGCGCATGGATGCCGATACCCTGATCGGCGACCTCGATGCGCACCCTTGCCGCATCCGAACTCGCGGAAGCATGGATGTTGACGCGTCCTTTTCCGTCGCTGAACTTCACCGCGTTGTCGATCAATGCGCGCATCACCTGGCTGAACCGCTCAGGATCCGCCTGCACGACCAGGTCATCCGGGACGTCATCGTCGACGGGAATGGGAAGCCCACCCTTGTGTCGTTCTCCGAGAGCCTCGACCGCCCGTTCCACCGCATCCCGCAGCGGTACCTCCTGTGGGCTGATGCTGACGGTCTCCGCCTCGACCGCGGTGAAGTCGATGATGGTCTCGACGATGTCGTAGAGGTTCCGCGCGGCAAGCTGGATGTCGCGAACCGCATCGAGCTTCGGCTTCTCCTCCCACACATCCCAACACATTTCGATGAGATCGCTGAGGCCCAGGATCGCGGTGAGCGGGGTGCGCAGCTCATGCTGGACGGTGCCCAGGAAGTCGGTCTTCATCGCATCCAACTCGCGCAGGCGCCGCACCGTCTCGCGCTCCTGCTCGTATAAGCGCGCGTTCTCCATCGCAATCGCCGCGTTGTTGGCAAGCACGCTGAGAACTCGCTCGGTGTCCTCAGCGATGGCAGGCAGATCGCTCGGCGCGACGATGGCCAGCGCGCCCACGACCTGCTCCTGGTAGAACATCGGAACCGCCAGCAATGAACCTGCCGCGGCGTGCGCCTCGCGCACGACCTTGCCCTCGAGCACACCAGCCGAGCCATCCCACGCGTAGAGATCCTTGACCGAAGAGTCCTGCGGCCAGACGGCGTGCACGATCATCGCATCGCCCTCGCGAAGGGCCAGCGCTGCCGTGCTCGCGTCGCCCGCGATCGCCGCCGCGCTGCGCACCACCTCCCGCTCGAGCGCAGCGAGACCTCCGGTGGTGGTGGTCAACGCTCGCGACACGCCGCTGACTCGCTCCACTGCGCCGTCGAGCCGAGCTCGTGCCCGCTGCAGGTCGGACGTGTACCGCGCGATGCTGTCACGCATGCGGTTGACGCCGGTTGCGAGCCGCCCGAGCTCATCCCTGCTTCGCACCTTGACGGGGGTCCCGTAGTCGCCGGCCGCAATGCGCGCAACTCCACGCTCGAGTCGATGGATCGGGCGGCGGACGACGACCTCCACGAACACGATGATCAGGATCGCGGTCACGAGAAGCGCGAAGATCGTGATGACACCGAGGGTCAGCTCGTCGGTGCGCTGGTCACCGACGAAGGGCGCCAGCGGGACCTCGACACCGACGTACCCAGCGAGCGTGCGCCCATCGGGAGCCATCACAGCGGCAAAGCTGCCGGCGACCTGCTCGGAGCCGCCAGAGGTGGTTGGCGCGTTGTATGTCGCGTGCACCACATCGGGATGCGAGGTGATCTGATTCACGATGGCGGACGGGGCGGTTGCCACGACATCGGCCCCGTTGCGCTGGCGGATCTCTCTCTGCCGATCGCCTGCCGGTATGAATGCCGTCGGGAACTGGAAGAGCGCGTTGAAGCGGTCGAGCTGAAACTGCAGCGGCGCGATGTACGCGACAACGCCGACAACGCTGCCGCCGGCGACCACGGGCACACCGACCGCATAGCTCGGCTGGCCGCCCGTCAGCACGTCGATGCCGCATGCACCCGGCGTTGACGCCGCGCCTACAAGTCCGCACGTCGAACCAGCGAGCACCGACCTGATCGCGCTGGACTGCACGTACGGTGCAACAGCGACGTTGCTGAGCGCCGGATCCGCACGCGCATACACCGGCGTGCCGTGTGCGTCCGTGATCACCAGCACCTCGTCAGCAAGGTCGACCGGAGGAGAGCTTGCAAACAAGGCGGGCACCGCCACCGCGGGATTCGCGGATGCCAGTACCTCCACCAGCGGTGCTTGTGTCGCCAGACCGCGCGCCGTCGAGAATGACTGCGCGCCGGTGAAGCGCAGGAGCACCTCGCGCATCACTGCCGCGCGGTTGTCGGAGTTGCTGAGCGCGCCGGCGCGCGTCTGGCTGTCGCGACTCACGAGCAGGTACGCGCTGACACCGCCGATGACGACGAGTGAGAGGATCAATCCCCCGAGCAGAAGCTTCGCGGCGAACGATGCGCGCAGCCGGTTCATCGCCGGGTTGCCTTTGTCAGTCCGCTACGGGCTTCAACCAGGTCTTCCGGAGCACGAAGCCGGCAGCCGCGATGGCGAGCACGTCGAGGCCGATGAACAGCGGCCAGAGGAATGGCGCCTTGCCAAAGGATAGGCCGGCGCCGGGTGACGTAAGCGCGAGCGCCGCGGGCGCGGCGAGATCGATGCCGGCTGTGGTCCCGCCAGCGGCCGGGTCCGCGATGCGGTCTCCGGTCAGGGAGCCGAACAGCGAGCCACCCGTGCCATTGGTGCCACCTCCCCCCGGGGACCCTGGGGGGACGCCGCCGGAAGCGGTGGGATTGTTCGGGGGCGTAGGACCGGAGGACGACGGTGAAATCAGACACAGTGGAAGCGGCGAGCACTCAGGCGGGGGCGTTGGGGTCGGCGTGGGCGAAATCAGACACAGTGGAAGCGGCGAGCACGCGGGCGGGGGCGTTGGGGTCGGCGTGGGCGAAATCAGGCACCATGGGAGAGGCGAGCACACGGGTGGGGGCGTCGGGGTCGCGGTGGGAAGCGGGAGCGATACAGTCGGTGTGGGTACGGGAAGTGAAATGCTGGGGAGTGACAGGCCGGCCGCTCGCGCCGTGGCGGATA
>VBGJ01000172.1 GCA_005880445.1 Chloroflexota bacterium
GTCACCGAGATCACGCCAACTGCCACGCCAGCCCAAGATCGTCTTCGCATCACCTTCGCCATGCCGTACGGCGCGCAGAAGCAACCACCTATGGACGACAACGACGTGAGGGCCCCAGGGCTTGCGGCATGGCGCAGCTGGATACCGCCTGCTCAGCGGTAGATCTGCGGGATGTCGCCAGCTCGTGAGCGCAACCGCCTTCGCAGCCACTCGATCGCGAGTGTGCGCCGCGATCCTCCGACCTTGTCGCCCCACGAGTTCACACACGCCCCGGGTGAAGCCCTGCTCGAACGCCCAGGCCCTGTTTCCCGGATCTGTTCGCCCGCTATCGATCGGGACGTTCGCAGCACGGCCACTATCGCCTTGCTCGACCCGACGACTGAGACTCACCGTCCGACCGGCCGCAGCCAATGGTGGCGTCGGCTACGTAGACCCGCGCAGTAGCGATCGCCACATTCGGGCATCGACGGGCCGCCGCCATTTCGGCGGTATTAGGGCGCTTCCTGAACTCGAATCTGGCGTTGTGCACAGGTGGAGCCCAAGGACGGGATTGAACCGTCGACCTACGCCTTACCAAGGCGTTGCTCTACCACTGAGCTACTTGGGCAACGCCAGGGGATGCTACCAAGGCGCACCGCTTCGCTCAGCATCACGCAGGCAGCGCGGCCAGCCAGACGAACGCGAAGCACGCGGTGGCCACGGCGAGCAGCGGAAATGGGCGAGCGAGGCGCCTGACCGCCACCACACCGAGGACCGCCGCGAACACGACGCCCGCTCCGAGCACGATCCACCGCGCCGCGCTCCCCCACGCCAATGCCGCGCCGACTGCGACGATCGCCGCCCCGGCTAGACCGCACATCGCAACCGCCCGCGAAAGCGTCTCGCCGAGAAGCACGGGCAGGCTGCGACGGCCGGCGCGTCGATCAGCGTCGATGTCGGGTAACGCGTTGGCGCAATGCAGAGAGACACCCGCCAGCAACGCCGCAGGGATCACCATGAGCAGCTGCGACGGGAAGCTCCCCGTTGCTGTGTACGCCGTGAGGGGCAGCAACGCGATCCCGCCCCACCAGGGCACCCAGGACAGCGGGGTTCGACGTAACCCGAAATCGTAGGCGAGGCCCGCCGCAAGACCCGCGACGACGAGGCCCAGCGTCGGGGAGTTGACGGTGGCCGCGGCAACGAGGCCGCCGGCGCCGAGGACCGCCGCCGCAACCCCAGCGGCTCGCTGGTTCACAACACCGCGGACGATCGGCTTGTACGGCTTCGCCGTCGCGTCGTTCCTTGCGTCGGCGGCGTCGTTCGCTGCCCCGATGGCGAACTGGACGGGCAGCATGATCGCCACCAGCTGCACGGCCTTCCCGGCGCTCGGCACCATTCCGGCTGCGCGGCCGGCAATAGCGACGAATGTCGCCGTCACCAGCAGCGACGGGCCGGGGTGGAGAAGAAAAAACCAGGACCGTGCGCGGCCGGCGGGCCGTCGCTCGTCCCACCACCTCCCGCGACGGACCGCGCCAGGCCGGGCCTCCGCGTCAGCCGTCAGCAGCCTCGGCGCTGTCCTTGTGGTCTGGCTTCGTGTGGCCCAGCTCGTGCTCCGGGACCGCGGCCGCTTCTGCCGCCTCGACCGCGGTGGTCACAGAACCGTACCCCGCCGACTCCTCGGCGGCGACCTCCGCCGCAAGCACGTGATCGTGGACCGCCTCTTCGAAGCGATGAATGCGCTCGCCGACGGTTGTCTTGCGCGTCTTTCCGGCCTTCGGTTTCTTTGCCATGGTGGTTCCCTGAAACGGTGGAGCGCCCATGAGATGGCTCGCGGGCACTCCCATCATGCCCTTTCAGTGCGACGGTGAGGTCGTCAGTGCGTCGAATGCAGCGCGATGAGCCCTAGCGATGTGTCCGAGCGCCGGCGCGCCGCCCGGCCGCCGAACGAGGCTGCTTGACCGTCGATCGCTTCGGCTTGCGCGAAGCCCCGTCACTTTCGGCGAGCTCTTGAAAGATGAGTGCCGCCAGGCGTGTCTCCTGAGCGAACTGCGCCGCCAGCTGGTAGGGGGTCGGCTTGATCTCAGCCATGCGCCGATTCTGTAGCCGCCTGGGCGGCAATCGATGTGACGCGGACGTTTCGTTCAGGAGCGGCGGTTTCATGTGACCGCTCGGTGTCGTCGTCGAGCGCGGATCTGACAGAGCCGCTATCCTGCCCGTTGGCGCGGCCGCGCCTCCCCACGCCTTCCCTGCAAGAGACGCGGTCGCGCTCCTCGCCCGCGCTTCTCTTGCTGCCCCTTCCCCAGCCTTCACGCCCACCACCGTTCGACCGCGCAGCAAGGCCCTGAGACCTGACTGAAGCTATCACCTAAGAGTACAGTGCTAGTATCATCTTGCCCGTGGGCGTCGTCGGTGTTCCCTGGCTGGTGGTCGTTCTGATGCTGGCGATCGGCACCTTCGGCCACTGAGCCCTGGAGGTCGCGGCCTCGGTCAGAAGGCCGGCGAGACGGCGCCGAACCAGAGTGCGCTGTCGGTGCCGGTGGCGAAGACGTCCTCGCCTCCGCTGAACGGCACCACCGATGGCGCTTGTGCGGTCTGCCCGGACAGCGGTTGCCAGATCTGCCACCCGGCGTTGAACGGAAGCCGTTCAGGCTCACCTCCTGAACCTGCGGCCACAGCGTCGACGAGATTGGGGCGGATCGAGGCCGCCGATGGACCGCTTGTCAGGTTGCCGAGGAGGTCCTCCCACGGCGTTCCATGCCATCCAATGCCGTCGTAGAAATTGTGCTGCAGCTGCTCATCGATGCCCTCGACAAAGACGTCGACCCGGTGGGCTCCCCACGAAGCGATCGCCGGATCGGTGTTGGTTTGACCGCCGAGCGACTCCCACCCATTCCAGCGGCCGGCGTCGAACCATTTGTGCCAGACAGCCTCGTCGGTGCCCGCCACGACGATGTCGAGCCGCCCTGCACCCCATGAGGATGCCGCTGGTCCCGACGTCAGCCCGCCGCCCAGCGCCTCCCAGCCATGCCAGCCTGCCGAGTCGTACCAGAGGTGCCACAACTGCTGGTCAGTGCCGTCGACGAAGACATCGAGGCGTCCCGGACCCCACGCCGCGACTGCAGGCCCGGTGCCTGGGTACAACTGTCCGCCGAGCGACTCCCAGCCCTGCCAGCTGGTGCCATCCCACCATCTGTGCCACAACTGCGCGTCCGTACCGCGTCCGAAGGCGTCGAGGCGGTTTGGCGACCAGGCCGCCACGGCTGGCTTGGAGGTGAGCACACCATCCAGCGACTGCCAGGCGACGGTGGGGAACACCGGACGCGGGGGCCCGGCGGTGGCTCGAAGCCATCCGAGGTTCAACGAACTCAACGGTGTCTTCACCACCCGGTAGTCCACTTCGCCGTTGGGAAACGTCATGGAGAAAAGGACGCTGCCGTTCTGGTCCACCTCGGTGAACCCGGACCCCGTCCGGACGCCCCAACCGATGAGGTTGTCTGCGCCACCGGCGTATCGGCGGAAGCTCCCGGTCGCTCCGGCATTCACAGGGCTGGACTGAGGCGACGGCGGGTATTGCCACTGCCAAGTCGCGGTGCCGTGCTGCGTGTCGATGGAATACTCGACACCCCGCGCGCCGCCGCCGGACTGATACGAGTGATCGTCATAGAGCGAGACATCACCGTTCGGCTGAAAGCGAGCGTCGTGCTGAGCGTCGAAGCATCCCTCAGGATCGCTTTGCAGGCTCAACACCGGCTCCGCGTCAGGGCCGGCGTTGCCGTTGCCGCAGCCGCGCATCTTCCAAAGGATCGGACCATCCTGGTCGAGTGTTCCGTTGGAGATGCGTCGGATGAAGTACACAGCGCTGACGCTGCGCATCGAGACGAGCACGTTGCCGGTGCCTGCATCGACATCCACCGAGTTGCAATGGAAGGCGTCCAACGCCTGTTGGCCGTTCACCGCCACGCCGGCGCCATGGACGACCTCGCTCAGGGCGACGTGGTGGCTCGCCTGCCAAGACCACATGAGTGTGCCCCGGCTGGTCACCTCCTGCACGACACAGTCGACGATTGCCGAGTACGTCGTGCCTGCGTAGTCGAAGGGTGTGGAGAGCTGGGTGACCTGGCTGCCGATGACCATGTAGTCCCCGTTGGCCATCGGGAAAAGCTCGTGCGGATCCGTCGGCTTGAGCGGCGCGAAGACGGTCGTGGTCGTCTGCGTGTCCAGCTGATACAGCTCGTAGCCGATCGATGCGTCCACACCGATGCCGGGCCCGTTCAGCGGCATCCAGGCGACGGTGTCATTGGCGAGCGCCTCGACGTTCACCGGACCGCCGGTCACTTTCCGATACCAGACTGGCGCACCGCTGCCGTTCAGAACCATGGCGTAGGGGCTCGACGTGCCGGCGGTCGACGGATTGAGGTTCCCGGTGAGGTAGTAGCCGCTCCCAGACCCAGCGACATGCAGCACCGGAAAGTCATGGGGCAAGCATCGGATCCAGTACTGCCGTCCTCTCGATGCCACGACCAGCGCTTGATTCTCACCCAGGCTCACCGTCGCATTCGCGGGTTGGACCCCGCCGAACGTGAGCGTGATGATGTTCACTCCCGACTTGCAGTAGATGGCGTAGTCGGTGTTCGCCACGGAGAAGGCCGGACTGAAGGCGGGCGCACTGCTCATCGCGGTCAGCGAACCCGACAGGTTCACCACGACCGCGTCGTTGGGCACCGCGGCCTGGGCCAATCTGGTCGGCGTCGACAGCATCAGGCCCCAGCCGAGGAGGGCCGCAACGCCGATGCACGCCGCCCTTCTCCCCCGTCTGCGTCTCGCCGCCGGAGGTGGGGTCGATGTGGAAGCTGGGGAATGCATGGCACCAACCGCGGGGACGGGCGGCGAGAAGGCTAGACGACGTGCGGGCCGGGCGCAAGGCGGAGCCGGGGCGCCCATGTGCGGCGCGACGAGCCGGCGGAGGGACTCGAACCCACGACCTACGGTTTACAAAACCGAAGCTCTACCACTGAGCTACGCCGGCGCGGCAGTCATCAGGGTACCGGCCCGGCGCCGCCGCGACGCAGCGCCTCGAGGCGGCGGCGCACCTCCGGATCGAGCTGGTGCTCCACGCGGCGTGCACCCGCCGCCTCACCACGCCGTCTCCGCGATCCGGACGACACGGCCGCGGCGACGTGATCCAGCTCGGCCTCGAGGGCGGTCGGGCTCAACGTCGCCACGCCCATCGCCGCCACCATGGCGCGCTGCAACCCGTCGCCGGTCGCAACCACCACGTCGGAGGCGTCGCCTCGCCGGGCCGCGTCGCTGGCGAGCCGCTCGATCACGTGATCCGCGGACGCCGTCTTCGTGCCGTACCGCACCGTGACGCCGTCGACGACCTCCGCCGGATCGACGTCCCGCGCGCGTGCGTGCGCGTCGAACACCACGGTGACCTGCGCGTCCGTCTGCGCCGCGTACTCGCCGAGCATCTGCACCAGCAAACGGCGCGCGTCCTCGAGTCCCCGATCACGTAAGGCCTGCTTCAGCCGCGGCCACGCGTGGATGACGTTGTAGCCGTCGACGATCAGCACGCTCATGCGTTCAGTGTGCCGCGTCGCGCCCACCGATGTCATCGCGTCGCGAAGCCGCGCTGCCGCAGCACCTCATACAACAGCACCGCGGCCGCGGCCCCGGCGTTCAACGACTCGACGCGCCCCACCATGGGGATCGCCACCGTCACGTCACAGTGGCGGCGGGTCAGCGGCCGCACCCCTTCCCCCTCTGCCCCCACCACCAGGGCGATCGCCTGCCGATAGTCGAACTCGTCGTAGCGCATTCGCGCCGCGGCGTCGAGGCCGACCCGCCAGATGCCCGCCTCGGCCATCGTGTCGAGCGCCTGCGTGATGTTCACCACGGTGGCGAGCGGCACGTGCTCGGTGGCGCCCGCCGACGCCTTCGCCGCGGCGGGCGTGACGCCGGCCGCGCGACGCCGCGCCACCACGATCCCATCGACACCGCACGCCTCCGCCGTCCGCGCGATCGCACCAAGATTCTGCGGGTCCTGGATGCCGTCCAGGACCAGCATCAACGCCGGGTCGCGAGCCCGCTCGACGAGCGCCTCGAGTCGCAGTGGAGCGCGGGCGTGGAAGTACCCGGCGACTCCCTGGTGATGCTCGGTATGGGCGATGTCATCGAGCCGGTGCCGCGACGACGTCTCGATGGGAATGGCCAGCGCGAGCGCTCGTTCGCGGATCTCGGTCAGGCGCGCGTCACCGTGAACCCCCTCGACGATCACCAGCTTGCGAGCCGGCCGTGCCGCACGCAGCGCTTCGAGCACGGGGTTGCGCCCATACAGGATGTCCAAGCCGCACTCTCAGTGCGTTGGCGGACGCCAACGGCTCACGGCACGCGCTTCCACCGCTGCCCCGCTGGTGTGTCCTCGACGGCGATGCCGCGCTCGGTCAGCTGCCGGCGGATGCGATCGGACTCGCCCCAGTCGTGCGCAGCGCGCGCGTCGACGCGCGCCTGCAGCAGGCCGAGTTCCTCCGCGTCCAGCTCGCGCGAGCTGTGGCGCGCGCGATCGACGAGCGGGAAAACACCGAGCACGTCGTCCACCTCGTCCAGCAATGCGACCATGGCCGAACGTGTCGCGTCATTCACCGGTGTCGAGTCGAGGATGCGGTTGAGCTCGCGAATCGCGGTGAACACCGCACCCATGCCCTCGGGCAGATTCAGGTCGTCGTCCATCGCGTCGCCGAACCCGGTGCGCGCCTCCCGCACCGCCTTCAACACCGTCCGGTTGTCCTCCAGGTCCTCGACAACCGACAGCTCCGCCACCCGATCGCGAAACGCCACCAGCCGCTCCACCGCCTCGCTGCTCGCGGCCAGCGGTTCATCGGAGTAATTGAGCGGCTTGCGGTAGTGCGTGGACGCGGCGAGCATGTAGCGAAGCGCGGCCGGCTGCGCGCCGTCCTCGAGGAGCTCGGGCAGCGTGACCACGTTGCCCACGCGCTTCGCCATCTTTTCGCCAACCATGAGCAACCACGCGCCGTGGCACCACAGCTGCACGAACGGCTTGTGTGTGGCAGCCTCAGACTGCGCGATCTCATTCTCGTGGTGCGGAAAGATGTTGTCGACGCCGCCGCAGTGCAGGTCGAAACTCTCGCCGAGCAGCGTCATGCTCATGGCCGAGCACTCGATGTGCCAGCCGGGCCGGCCGCGCCCCAGGCGCGTGTCCCAGCCGTACACGTCATCCGGTGCCACCGCTTTCCAGAGCGCGAAGTCGCGTGCGTCCTCCTTCTCATAGTCGTCCGCATCGATACGGCCACTCGCGCCGGCGATGAGATCGGCTGCGCGGGTGCCGCTCAGGCGTCCGTACTGCGGAAACGCTGCGATGTGGAAGTAGTAGCTGCCGTCGCTGCGATAGGCTGCGCCGGCCTGCTCCAGCCGCTCGATGAGCGACACCATCGCCTCGATGTACTCGGTGGCACGTGGGTAGTGATGCGCCGGCTTGATCCCCAGCGTGTCACGGTCCTCATAGAACGCAGCGATCCACGGCGCCGTCTCGGATTCGAGGCCGTGTCCATGTTCGCGCGCGTTCTTGATGATGCGGTCGTCGACGTCGGTGAGGTTCATGACATGCACCACGTGAGGGAAGCGGCGCTCGAGCCAGCGGCGCAGCACGTCCTCGAAGATGTAGGTGCGAAAGTTGCCGAGGTGCGCGCGCTTCCACACGGTAGGTCCGCACGTGTACAGCCGGATCTCCTGGTCGCGCAGCGGCTCGACCGGCTGCAACCGCCGCGTCATCGTGTCGTGCAGACGCAGCGTCACCGGGTGAGGCTCGCGGTCAACAGCACCATGGCCGATGCCGCGACGCCCTCGCCGCGTCCGGCAAATCCCATTCCGTCGGTGGTGGTCGCGCCCACTTCGACGGTGCCATCCGGGACGCCCAGCGCGCGTGACATCGCCTGTGCCATCGCCGCGAGGTGCGGAGCGAGGCGCGGCTCTTCGGTGATCGCCACGACGTGTGCTGACAGCACGGTCCACCCGGCGCTGCTGATCTTCTCGGCGACGGCGGCGAGGAAGTCGACCCCGGCGGTGTCCTTCCATCGCGGATCGGTTGAGGGAAAGTGGCCGCCCATGTCGCCTATCCCGGCGGCTCCCAGGATGGCGTCGGCGAGTGCATGTGCGACAGCGTCGCCGTCCGAATGCCCCAGCAGGCCCTGGTCGTATGGGATCCGCACCCCGCCGAGCATCAGCGGTCGCCCCGGCACATACCGGTGCGCGTCGATGCCATGCCCGATGCGCATGGCCGGCGTGGTCATGGCCCGGAATCCAGCA
>VBGJ01000244.1 GCA_005880445.1 Chloroflexota bacterium
GTTCGCAATCAACGCCGTCCGGAGGAGGAAACGCCTCACCGCCTGCGTCTTCCTCGGTGGTGTCGCTGCTTCCTGCCTCTACTTCTTTCTGCGGACGCCGACGTACCATGTCGAAACCAAGATCCTCGCGCAGAAGCAGCAGACGCTCCCGTCGGTGATGAGGCCGGTCGACGATGCGCCGACACGATCGGCTGCGGACCAGGTGCACCGGCGCGAGAACATCCTCGCACTCATCAAGCAAGCGGACCTGTTCACCAAGGGCGCATCTGCGCGGCCGGCATGGTACGCGCGCCTGCCCCTGCTCCGCCGCCTCGCTTCTACTGACGAGGACGAAGCCCTGAACAACCTGGTGATCCGGGTGGACAAGGCGCTGATCGTGACCGCGGGCGAGGGCACCATCACGATCGTGATCGATTGGCCCTCTGCGCAGCAGGCGTACCGGCTGGTAGAGGCGGCGCTCCAGAACTTCCTCGACGCCCGGCACGGGCAGGAGATCAGCGCGATCGAGGAGGTCATCTCGCAGTTGCAGGCGCGCGCCTCCACCCTGCGGAAGCAACTGGACGCGGTCATCCAGGAGGTGCAGCGCGAACCGGAGGGAGAGACCCCGGTCTCGCGGGCGACACCCCGAGCGCAGGGCGAGGAGATGGTGCGGCTCAAGACGACACTGGAGGCCAAGCAACGGGCGCTCCGCGACGCCGAGGAGTTCCAGCGCAAGCGCCTCGCCGACCTCCAGGCGCAGCTCGAGGAGAAGCGGGCCATCTACTCCGACGCCTATCCGGGCGTAGTCAGCCTGCGGCAGGACATCGAGGCGCTCTCGGAGGAGTCACCCAAGATGGCGGCGCTGCGCCACGAGGAAATGAAGCTGCGCTCGGAGTTTTCGGCCCGGTTCGGCAGGGAGGCGCCGGCAGAGGAGGGCGTCAGCTCCACGGCCGCGCGGAAGGCATCCCGCCGGGACAGGGAGGGGTCTCCGGAGCAGCAGGAGCGGCTGCGTGACGCCCAATTCAGCTACCAGCAGATGAGCCGAAGCGGCCGTTGAGCCCGAAGCCGCTGAAAGTGCTCGGCCTCGGCACGTTCGCCTCGTTCGTTCTCGCCGTGCTCGCCGCGGTCCTGGCCGACCTGAGGGCCGGGAGAATCGTGGAGCGTTGGCAGATCGAGCGGACGTTGAACCTGGCGGTGATCGCCCAGCTGAGACGCAGGTGAACCTGCCGGGCATCCTCGACGCAGCCCTGGCGCTCGCAGCCCTGCCCGCGTTGTGTGCAAGCGCCTATCTCGCCGTGCTCGCGGCGCTTTCACGCCGAGGTCCGCCGTCAGCGGCGAGCACGCCTCCGCGGCTCTTCTTCGACGTGATCGTGCCGGCCCACGACGAGGAAGCAGGGATCGGCAAGACGGTTCGAAGCCTGTTGTCGCTAGACTACCCGCGGCAGCTCTTTCGCGTCACGGTGGTGGCGGACAACTGCACCGACGAGACGGCTGCGCGCGCACGAGAGCTCGGGGCCTCCGTCATCGTGCGCCAGGAGCCGCAGCTCCGCGGGAAAGGGTACGCGCTCTCCCTCGCATTCGCGCGCGCGCTGGCCGAAGGCCGCGCGGATGCCGTGGTGGTCGTCGACGCCGACGCTGTTGCGTCGCCCAACTTGCTGCGCGCCTACAGCGAACGGCTCGAGCAGGGCGCGATGGCAGTGCAGGCGGACTACGACGTTCTGAACCCGGGCGCATCCTGGCGTACACGGCTGATGAGCATCGCGCTGGCCGCCTTCCACCGACTCCGCTCCCGGGCGCGCGAACATCTCGGAGTCTCTTGCGGTCTCCGGGGCAACGGGATGTGCTTCTCCTGCGCGTTGCTGCGAGAGATCCCGCACGAGGCGTACTCGCTCACTGAAGACGTCGAGTATGGGCTGCGCGTCAGCGAGGCCGGTCATCGCATCCACTACACCGAGGAGGGGCGTGTCTCCAGCGAGATGGTGACATCAGAGAGAGCCTCCCGCTCGCAGCGACGCCGCTGGGAACGGGGGCGTGGCGAGCTCGCCTCCCGCCACGGGCTGCGCCTGCTTGTGCAGGCCCTGCGCCGGCGCGACCGCATGCTGCTCGATCTTGCGCTGGACCTGCTCGTGCCACCACTGGCAAACCTCGGCCTCTGGGTCGCTCTGGGGATCGCCGCTGCGGGCAGCCTCTCCATCGCGACAGGCCGCCCGGCGATTTCGCTCGCAGTCTGGTCCGCTTGCGTGCTCTGCCTCGCAATGTACATGCTCTGCGGCTGGGCGCTCTCCGGCACCGGCGCCAGGGGACTTCTCGACCTGGCTCTTTACGCACCGCTCTACGTGCTCTGGAAGATCACTCTTTGGATGCGCCCCAGGGAGCACGCGTCCCGAGAGTGGGTCCGAACACGCAGGGAAAGTGCGGTCGATCCCAACCTCAAGTGAGCATCACACAGCCGACGAAGCGGTCTCGACCGACCAGCTCGATGGTGCGCCGGGCGGAGGCGATCCGCGTCCTACCCATCTCGATGCAGAGCAGCGCACTATCGGCGGCGCGGGCCACGGCGATCGCGAGCGGCTGCGCGACCACCGGCTCGATCGCGACGATCACCTGCCCTGTCCGCGAAGCTCCCCGTGGGCTGCTGCCGGACGCCATGCTCGCGGCCACCTGGGCGGCAGAGCTGAAGTCGAGCGCCTCCGCTACGAGGGCCGTCACCGCTGCGCCGTGGAGCCGCGCGCCCACGGCGGCAAGCGACTGCGCGATCCCGACGGCGGAGCCGCCTTCGTCAGCGGGCACCACGACC
>VBGJ01000173.1:0-9160 GCA_005880445.1 Chloroflexota bacterium
AACCTTCTTGCAAGCCTCTCGTTGCATCAGCGGCGAGACCGCACGACCGCCACACACGACGCGACCGGTCACGCAGGGGATAGATCATGCTTAACTTTCGCGTCATCCCGTGGTTGGCGGCGAGCGTCGTCATCGCTGGTTGCGGCGCCGCTGCTACGAACTCAGGTGTCGCACCCCACTCCGCCGGCACGCCCTCGCCGAGTGCAGCCTCGACAACGGCCAAGGCCACCGCGAACGCCCAGGCAAACTTTTCTTGCTCCGCCCAGTCAGGGGGTGACGCCGCCGCTAGCGCGCAACTCACTGACGTTCGCGTCGCCCATCACCAAGGCTACGATCGTTTGACCTTCGAATTCGCGACGGCCTCAATTCCCGCCTACTCCCTCACGCCGAGCGCCTCCACGAACTTTTTCCACGACGCCAGCGGGCAGCCGGTCACGCTCGCGGGCACCGCCGGTTTGAAGCTCGTGGTTCATCATGCGAGCGGCACCGACCTTACGGGTGCTGCGTGCTTCCACGTCAGCGAAGAGTCGGGGCCACCCCGGATCGTCATCGACGTCCAAGCTGTTTAGTGCGCTGTCGCGGCCTCCCCCTCTGACCGGTTTACGGACACATAGTTCGAACCTCCCTTGCTGCGAGAAGGGATGCGGACGCACATCATCGGTCGTGCGGGCAGGGTGAAGACCCGCAGCACGATGCCCGGCGGGTGACCACGTCCTCTATCCTCGCCGCGCATCATGGATCGGCCTGACGCGCCGGCGTTGTCACCCGAAGCAGCGCTCGACCGCATCGCGCATATCCTTGAGCGGCGCAGCGAACCGACCTACCGGGTGCGTGCCTTCCGCATGGCAGCGACGCGGGTGCGAGAACTTGGTGTCGCCGAGGTGGCCCGACACATCGCAGCTGGGACACTGCGCGGGGTCCCTGGCATCGGTCCTGTCACCGCGCAGGTGATCGCGGAGGCGTGCGCCGGGGACGTCCCGGGCTACTTGCGCAAGCTCGAGACCGTCGAGGACCTCAGGATCGACGCCGACGCTCAGGCGCTTCGCGCTGAGCTGCGCGGCGATTGCCACACACATTCGGACTGGTCCGACGGCGGCAGCCCCATCGAGGAGATGGCCGTGACCGCCCGAGCGCTCGGCCACGAGTACATCGTGCTGACAGACCACTCGCCACGGCTCACGGTCGCGCGCGGGCTCAGCGCCGAGCGACTCGTGCAGCAGCTCGAGGTCGTTCGTGTGCTCAACGCGCGGCTCGCCCCATTCCGCATCCTCACCGGCATCGAGGTCGACATCCTCGAGGACGGAACACTCGACCAGGATCCTGCGCTCCTCGCGCAGCTCGACGTCGTGGTAGCGAGCGTGCACTCCAAGCTCCGCATGCCTTCGGCGGACATGACACCGAGGATGATCGCGGCGATCCGCGATCCGAACATGGACATCCTCGGCCACTGCACAGGCCGTATCGTCGTCGGACGCGGACGCCCCGAGTCGACGTTCGACGCCGACCGCGTGTTCACCGCATGCCGCGAGCACGACGTCGCGGTCGAGGTGAACTCGCGCCCGGAACGACTCGACCCACCACGACGGCTCCTGCGTCAGGCGATCAACTCCGGCTGCCGCCTGGCTATTGACACAGACGCGCACGCTCCGGGTCAGCTCGAGTGGCAGATCAACGGCTGTGAGCGAGCCGCCGAGTGTGGCGCCGACCCGGTGATGGTGGTCAACACGCTGAGCGCTGAGGCGCTCCGAGCTTGGGCGGCCGGACGCCACACTCGGGATCAGGTTTTTCTCGATGAGTGATCTAACAGGATGCAAGGATGGAGCGACGGAGAGTCGAGCATGGAACACGGGGAAGCAACCATCATCGACCGGCTGAGCTCATTGGAGCTGGGTGAGCCCGGTGCAGCGGCCGCAGCTATTTATGATCAGCCCATCGGCCTACGGCTGCTCTACGAGGATCCGGGCTCTGGCGAGGAGCACTACCTCATCCGTTACCCAGCAGGCCTACGGGGGCGCATGCACCGACACACGGCTGCGCACACGTTCGTCGTTCTCGAGGGGCGACTTGACGCCAACGGCCACGTCATCGGGCCGGGAGCGTACGTGCACTTCCCCGGTGGAGAGCCGATGAGGCATCAAGCTGCGGGCGACCGGCCCTGCCTGTTCGTCGCGATGTTCCATGGCCCATTCGACGTGCAGATCGTCGATGCCCGGCAAGTCACGCTGACTCAATAAGCCTGCCATTCTTTGACAGGTTCGGGTCGATGCATGCGGCGAGGTTGAAACAGCAGGGCCGTCGCTTCCCGCTTTTCATTTTCGAGATGCGTACTTCGACCTGTCGTTTGCGCGTGTCAGGGTTTTGGGTTGCATTGACCTAGCGAACCCATTCCCAGCGCGCCATCGGCGTAATACCGTTCCATAGGTCTTGGATCTTCTGAGGGGCAGCTGCCAGAGCAGTCTCCGCGTCAGTGTTCCGCGGCCTGCAGCGCCTGCGCCCGCTTCGCCATGTGCGCCTGCAACTGGGCCATCTGCTCCTCGGGGCTGATCACGAGGAACTCGCTACCCGCGTCGGCGCCGCTCGTGTGCCCGGCCGGCGCGTAGAACGCGTCGCCCGCCTCGCACACCTCCTCGCGGTCCCCGTATCGCCACCACATGCGGCCCTTGAACACATAGCCCCAGTGCGGGCACTGGCACTGGTCGTTGGGCAGACCCTGGAGCATGGGGGTCAGGTCGGAATCGGCGGTCGTAGTGACGAAACTGATGTGCTGATCGTCCAGCACCTGGCTCCACTCCTTCCCTACCCCGAAATCCTCGGCTTTGGCCGCAGTTTCCTTGGACACCTTCGGCATTGTCGTACCTCCTGTGTTTGTGGGTGTTGACGAGGAGGACGCTACTTGGGGCTCGGCATCCGGGTCTTGGGGCGATCGCCTCATCTTTGCGGCGCCGTACCCAGTAGGCTGCGCCTGATGAGGACGGAGAGGGACGGGACTGACCGCGTGCGGCTCGCCGAACTGGTGGGCGCACTGTCTCTCGGCATCGACCTTGGCTTCGGCCAGCCCATGGAGCACGTACTGCGTCAGTGCCTCATCGCGCTCCGCATCGCAGAGCGCATCGGGCTCGACGAGCAGGCGCGCGCCGCCGTCTACTACACGGCGCTTCTCGTCAATGTCGGCTGCCACTCTGACGCACACGAGCAGGCAAAGTGGTTTGGCGACGACATCGCCATGAAGTCGGACAAGTACGACCACGAATTCCGCAGCGTCGGTGGCGTGGTCTCCGGCCTGCGCCGGCTCGGTGCCGGCAACCCCCCGCTCCACCGGTTTCGCGTCGGTCTCGATTTCGTCATCGCGGGACACCGGGAGGTGAACCGGATGATCGAGCACCACGCCGAGCGAGCCCGGGCGCTGGGCGAGCAACTGCGGATGCCTGGCGACGTTCTCATGGCACTCAGTGCGGCCTACGAGCAGTGGGACGGCCGGGGCTGGCCGGGCAAATTGCGCGGCGGGGAGGTCCCGCTGCCCGCCCGCTTGGCGCAGCTCGCGGAGTTCATCGAGGTGGCGCACCGGCTCGGCGGCGTCCCGGGCGCGCAGGCGATGGCACGGCGGCGCGCGGGCAAGCAGTTCGACCCCAAGCTCGCGGCGGTGGTCTACGCGCAGGCAGACGCCATCCTCGCCGACCTCCACGCAGTCTCCACCTGGGACGCGGTCATCGCGGCCGAGCCGGCACTCGCGGTCGTGCTCGATGACGAGCAGCTCGATTCCGCGCTGCTCGCCCTGGCCAATTTTGTCGACCTGAAGTCGCCGTACACACTGGGTCACGCGCACGCGGTCGCCGACCTAGCTACCCGGGCGGCGGCCACCCTGCAGCTCCAATCGGGTGAGGCGCGACAGGTGCGCCACGCGGCGCTGGTGCAGGGGTTCGGCCGGCTCGGCGTCTCGAACGCAATATGGGACAAACTAGGACCGCTCGGTGCGGGCGAGTGGGAGCGCGTACGCATGCACCCGTACATCACCGAGCGCATGCTGCGGCAGTCAGCGGCGCTGGCTCCGCTCGGCGCCATCGCGGTGCAACTCCGCGAGCGTCTCGACGGCTCCGGGTATCCGCGCGGTCTCCGCGGCTCGGCGATGACTCGCCAGGCGCGCATCCTCGGCGCCGCCGACGCATACCAGGCGATGCGGGAACCGCGCCCACATCGTGGCGCACTCACAGCGGACGAGGCGGCAGAAGAGCTGCGTGCCGGGGTGCGCGCAGGTCATCTCGACGGCGATGCCGTCGAGGCGGTGCTCCAGGCCGCGGGCCATCGAGTGCGGCGGCGGCGCGACGGGCCCGCGGGACTCACCGCGCGTGAAGTCGAGGTACTGCGGCTGCTTGCGCGCGGGCTCTCGAACAAGCAGATCGCCACGCGCCTCGTCATCGCACCGAAGACTGCGGGCAACCACATCGAGCACATCTACGTGAAGATCGACGCGTCGACGCGCGCGTCAGCGGGGCTGTTCGCGATGCAGCATGGACTCCTACCCGAGGAGGAGTTCGCCGAGGCCTGACGGCGCGTAAGTGTCGTCAAAGATGGGGGGGCGCCCCATGCGCGTGCCGGCGGCACTTCATAAGGTGACACCCCGATGCGCGCGCGCACGCAGGACCGTCTCAACTGGCTCAACCGGCTTGTGGTCTGCTGCGACTGCAGCCGGTCCACGCTCGCGTCGATCGAAGAGGCCGGCTTCACCGTCACCGCCCTTGACCGAACCGAGCTGCCCAAGGTGCCGCCATTCGTCCGCCCTGCCGTGGTGGGGATCGCGTCTCGAACCTGATCGCGTGCGCAGAGTGTGACCGGACGGTCCGCTCGCCGCCGTCGGCTACGCGTTAACGCGTTCGCCTGACAATGCGGACCTCTCAATGGCCGCGATGACCTCGTGGCGCCGCACGGCGTCAGCGAAGTCCGGCACGGTGTGAGTCCCATCGTGGATGTCTGCCGCGAACGCGGCGTACGCACGCCCCACGTTGTAGGCGGGGGCTCCTTCCAGGCTGGTGAGTGCAGGCCATTTCTGTGTCGAAGCCGCCGGGACGGCAAGCTCGGTGGGCTCGTTCTGTCCGCGCGCTCCGGCGACGGTCAGGGGAACGATTTCAGGCACTGCGGCCGCGCCGGTAATCCGGAGCGTTCCCTCGGTGCCATTGATCTCCCACAGGAATCCAGTACCGCCGGCCACTCCCTCACGAATGTGGATGCTGGCAGTCGCCCCGGACGCGAGCGTGCCGATCACCGCGATTTGGTCGGCCGCGGTTTTCACGATCTGCTCTCCGGTCTCCGCAATGGTGATCCGCGGTCTCCGAAGATCCGACACTGCCGACAGGGCGGCGAATTCGCCCAGCACGACGTTGAGCATGTCCAGGCTGTGGCCGAGGGAGATCGTGATCAGGTTGGCCCCGTTTGTCTTGTCCAGCATGTAGGCGTTGGGCTGGACCACGACATCGCCCGGGATCGACAGCCCGATCATGGTCGTAGACAGGACCTCGCCGACGTAGCCGTCGCTGAGCAGCTCCTGCACGAACTCGATCGCCGGGGCCTGGCGGGCCTGCAACCCGACGACCGTGCGCACATCGTGCCTGGCGGCGAGCGCGGCCATCGCTCGCGCGTCGTCGAGATCGCGGCCAAGTGGCCACTCGCAGTAGACGCCCTTGCCGGCGGCAATTGCGGCGGACACGAGCTCACGATGGTGCGGAACCTTGACGGTAACAACGACCAGGTCGATGTCTGGCTGGATCACCATCTGCTCGTGGTCTGAGAACACCGCGCTGACCCCGAACACTTCACCAGCCGCGCGCGCGGATTCCGCGCTTGAGGAGCTGAGGGCGCGGATCTCGTAGTTCGGCAGCGCGCGCAATGCCGGAATATGTGCGGTGGCTGCCCAGCCCCGAATGGGATTGACCCCGACGACCCCGACCCCCAGCCTCGGTTCGAGCGTTGCCACCGCTGGCGGAGACCCCCTGGTCTGCAATTCGACTGTTCCAGGCACTAGAAGCCGAGTACCGCGTCGACGAAGACGACGGTAATGCGTCCGGGGCTGATCTCCCGGTTGATGATCAGCACCTTATTAACGGCGCTGTGGATGCCATACGCCGCCTGGGCGCGGGCGTCCTCGAGGGGGTACGCGTACTCGTCAATGCGGCGCAGACCCTCTTCGACGTCGGACACGATTTTCTGCGTCCCCACGAGCAGAATCACCCGGCCGGCACCGCTGACATACGGCCCCAGCTGGCTGCCGCTCATCGACGCCGCGAGCAGCGACCCGGTCTCGGTGACCGCGTGGACGCTGCCAAGCACGACGTCGGGAGCCGCGCCCAGGCGGCGAATCTCATCGCCCTGGGTGTTGCGATCCATGCTCCAGATCCGCGGGCGGATGGGTTCGTAGCGACCGGATTCTTCAATCTCATCGCGGACGCCCGTAAGCTCCAGCGATTGCGAAGCCCCGGAGTGCACCTCGGAACCCTCGGGGATGAGGTCGAGGACAAGCCGTTTCGCCTCGGCAAGGTCAGCGGCGCGAAGCGCAGCAATCCCATTTGCCTCGAGGGCGGCGATCGTCCGCTTCACTCGGACGTCGTCCGCTTTGGTTGCCCAGCGACGGCTCATGGACCGATCGAGGTCGGACTCGAGTCCGACGATCATCTAGTGTCTCCTACGGGACCGGCGCCAGGGTAAACTTGCATTTGCAAGTACCTTACGCTCTGGATGGTTGCACATGCAAGTATCGGACCCAGACATCGCTGCCCGCTTCGACCGGCTGGTGGCGGAGGCGGACCTGAGTCGGCGGGGGTTGCAGGCATGGGACGCGTTGCTGAGGGCACACGCGACGCTCATGCGCCGGCTGGAGACCGATCTCGAACTGGCGGACCGGGCGCTCATCTCACGGTCGGGCATGACCCGGCGCGTCGCCCGGCTTGTTCGTGAAGGCCTAGTACGTCGCGCCAACACTGAAGCGGACGCACGCGGCGTCGTGGTCATGCTGACCGACGCTGGTCAGGACCGCCTCACGGAAACGGCTCCGGTCCACATGCGGGGTGTCTCCGATCTATTCGTCGCGAAACTGGATGACCATGAGCTCGCAGTTCTGGAGAGCGCCCTGGCCAAGGTCACCCTCGACTGCACTTTCGGCTGACCCTCCTTATCCTGCGGATGGACGGCGCGGCTGTTGCAGCGTCCAGCGATTCCCGTCTGGGTCAGCAAAATCGGCGTGAATCGTGCCCCACGGTTGCATCACTGGCTCACTGACTTGAACCCCACGCTGGGAAAGTTGGTCCTGCGTCGCTTTGATATCGGTCACCACCAAGATCAAGCCGTCGAGTGATCCGGGTTCCTGGTTCGTAATGCCCTCGCCCATGGCGATCGAACACGCCGATCCGGCTGGCGTCAATTGAACGAAGCGGATCTTCTCGTTGACTCTCTGATCGATGTCCTCACGGAAGCCGACCTTCTCGGTGTAAAACGCTTTGGCGCGGTCGACATCAGACACAGGGACCGGCACCAATTCGAGTTTCATATCCATTCGGCCTGCACTCCGTTGCGGTTTGGCGCTCGCCGTAGACTACCAGGACGACAGAACGGAGACCGGCACGCCCCTGAGTGCGACCGGCGTATACGAGGCATAGTGGCTGCTGGCCAAACGCCACACCTCATGGCGCGGCATGTTTATGCCGCCATTGGCGGTAAGTTGGGGAGCGCGGACTCGAACCGCGGACCCCTGGTCCCCCAGACTAGTGCTCATTTGGCGGGACCAGGCCGGATTCAAAGTGTTCGCTTTGGCGGATTGGTTGGAATGAGCACTGCACCCCCGGAGATGGAATCAGTTGGATCGCACCGCATTTCGCGCATGAGCCCGCGACCCAGAACGCGGTATGGCGATTTCGGGGTAAGCGGCCGCCGCCGATGCCAGCCAGGTGTCCTGTTCGCCGAAGTGGAGCGGGGCACATGCGCCCCGCTCCACTTCATGTCCCGAAGCCTAGTTACCGCCTTGGGTGTCGGGGGAGTGACCCGGCAGCACACGGGCCGTCTTGGCAGCCCAGTTGACGCTGTCCGGGGAGTGACCGGACAGCACGCGGGGTTGAAGGGTCACCCGGTTCAGGGTGTCCGGGAACGATCGCGGCGCTGATACGTGCGCGGCGGCCGCGGGCTGGCTCACTGCTGTCGAGACTGCAGTCCCACGGATCAGGTAGCCACCGGTCCCGCCGACCAGAAGGGCCGCAGCGGCCGTCATAGACGCCAGGGCCACAGCCCGGACCTTGGCGCGATCCCATTGATGAACGCTGGCTGTATCCATGTCGATCCTCCTTTGCTCGGCGCTGGCCTTGTTCTGTCGCCCGCGGGATCTGCCCGTGGGCGCTGTCACTAGACAAGGCGTTCAGGCTCTCGCCCCGGATGTTCACCGGGGTTTGCACCAGATGCGTTCAGTCTTTGTGAACGCTCCTAAGCGAGACGCGCCACGTGATCGGGACACGGGGATCGGGCGTGTATACACACACTGACCCTGTGCGCACGGTGGCCTCTAGATGCGCGGCCAGATCAAGGTTGGCTCCCTCCACGCGGTGCAGCGCCGACTTCACCGCTCGCGTCACGTTGAGCCGCGCCCGCTCGGCCGTGGACCCCGCCACCCGCGACCTCCCGCCCAAGCCAAGGGCCCGGCTTAGCTCGCGGGTCAGGAAATCCATCTCCTCCCGCATGGCTCCAACGTCATCGGCTCGCCGCAAGCCGTCCGCCTCGTCGACGGCAGCCCGTAGCTCGGCAACCCGAGCCCGATAGGCGCGACGCGCCTCCTCGTCGAGCAGCTCTCCGGCGTCACCCGAGGCAACCGCCCGCGCTGTCGAATCGTCTCCCGGACTCCCCAACCGTTCCAGATCTAGAGACGGATGCGGACGTCCCGGCTCCGCGAGCAGCTGCGCCAGCACGCGCATGCCCTTACTGTCGCGCAGCCGCGAAACCGTCCCCCTATACGCCACCGTCCAGTACTCGCCTTCCAACACGAAGGTGCCGTCCTGAAGCGTTGACCACTCACCGGGTCGCTCGCGTGCCGCGCCCGCCGGCTCATTCGGGTCTTGCTTTGCCGCCGGTGCGACACCTGACGGCATCAGCACTCGGATCCGGTTCAGCGTCGCCGCCACCCGTCTTCGAAGTG
>VBGJ01000173.1:9178-14085 GCA_005880445.1 Chloroflexota bacterium
CGCCAGCCACGGCCGCGCCTTCATACGCGCATTGCTCGCCAATGCCTTCTCGAACTGCGCCTCAGCGTCCTCGTACCGGTGGCAGACAGCGGCGAGGAGTCCTAGGTACCGTGCTACCGAGCCGAGGCAGCCTTCGATCGGACCGAATGCGCTTCGATTGGCATACGGCAGGAGGCGAATATACAGAATCTCCGCGCGAGGTTGGTCGCAGAGTTGGTAGGCGATCTCGCTCAGCAACGACATGTTGAGCAACCATTCGTTGTCGAAGGCAATCCCGCCGAAATCACCTTCTGCCAGCGCCTCAAAGGCCGCGCGCGCTTCGGCCTCCCGGCCCAGGTCGCAGTGCAATAACACAAGCGCGCAGCGGAACATTGGGTACCACATCTGCCGCCGCGCGATGCTGCGGAGCAGGTCCTCGACCTCGGCCAGTCGGTCCTCCTCGCGGCGCAGCTGGAACATCTGCAGCGCATACGCGGAGTGCGCTTCGGTCGGCGACGACCGCATGCCGATCTGGAGGGCCTCGGGAATCAGTCGTGCAGCATCGTCGTACCTGCCTTCGAGGAGTGCGATGAGCGCCTCGGAGGCGACCACCCACCAACTGTGCACGGGCATGCGCAGCTCCTCTGCCAGTGGCTTGATCGTATCGAGCTCGCGATGCGCGGCCGCGACATCCTCGAGCTCGACGTAGGCGAAGAACCGGTACGCGTGCTCGGACATGACTCGCTCACGCTCATCGACTCCACCGCCGACCGCGCCAAGCTCGCGCGCGATGGCCAACCGGGCTTCGGGGTTGTCCGGTTTCCACAACGCCGCATAAAGACCGTCGAGCGCGTATGCGAGAGTCGCCGGCTCGCCGAGTCGCCGGGCCAGTTCCACCGACGCTTTGGCAAGCGATTCCCGGGGTTCCGCAGAGCGGTCGTCTCGGAGCGCACCCGCGAGCCGGGCCAGCATCCGCGCACGCAGGACGCTGTCCGCTTCGCCTATGGCGGCAAGCCCGTCTTCGAGCAACGGAATGACGTGGCGGTCGTCTCCAGCCCGCAACCAGACGAGCGGTCCGCCGTAGCCTAGGGCTGCGCGCGCCAATTGCTCCTTCAGGTGATGTGCACGCGCCAGGTCTGCCGCGTAGAGAAAGATGTCCCTGGAACCGGACTGATCTCCCCCCCGCGCCAGGGCATCGCCGAGGTTAAGCAGGAGGTCGCAGCGGGCAACCGGATCGCTCGGTGCTCTCAGCTCGAGGCCCTGAAGAGCCATCCGGTAAAGTCGCGCGGCCTCCTCGTATGCGAGGAGCGTGAGCGCTGTGTCGCCGGCCCGTCGTGCGTAATCGATCGCCTTAGTGACCTCGCCACCTGGTGCCCCTTCGAGGAAGTGATACGCCAGCTCGGCGAGGTGCGCATCGATGTCGTCGGCGTACAGTGCTTCAAGCACCTCGGCAGTCCGCCGATGCACCTGGATTCGCCGCGCTAGACCGGCGTCGTCATACAGGCTCTCGCGAATGACGACGTGGGAGAAGCGCAGCCGTCCCTTCGCACCCGGCGCATCTGTGATTACCCGCGCCCCGAGCGCCTCGTCGAGCAACCCTAGCGTTTCGTCGACTCCGCGTTCGGTTAGTCGGCTCAGCGCGTCGAGGCTGAATTCGCGGCCGAGGACCGAAGCTAGCGTGAGAGTCCTCACGCATTCAGTCGACAGGTGCTCCAGCCGTCGACCGATCACCTCCCGCACGCTCTGCGGCAGCCCCACCTTGGCGGGCTCGGTCATATCCTCTTGCAACTGACCCTCTTCGAGCAGCAAACGGATCACCTCGCTGACGAACAGCGCGTTACCTTCGGTCCCCTCATGAAGACCACGCACAAGACCGTCGGTCGGGTTGAAGCCGGCCGCGGCGGTGATCAAGTTAGCAACATCCTCTCGGGTCAGCCCGCGAAGGTTGAGACGGCGCACGGTATGGTCGCGGAGCAGCTCCGCCAGCGTAGTGGAGAGTGGATGGTCTCCACCCAGCTCGGTGTCACGGTATGTACCCAGTAAGAGGATGCGGTGATCGCCGAGGCTGCCTGCCATGAACCGCAGAAGCAACAACGATGGAGTGTCGGCGACCTGCAGGTCGTCGAGCACGAGCATTAGCGGCCGGGCTACGGCCAGATTCTTCAGGAACGTTGTCACCGAATCGAACAAGCTGAACCGAGCGGAGTCGGGATCCTGCGTGACCGGTGAGGGCAACGTGCCCACAAGTCCCGCTATCTCTGGGATCAGCTGGGCGAGGTCGACAGCTCCGGCCGCCAGCGCTGCCTGCAGCGCGTTCGCGTCGAGGTCACGGATGAGAGCTCGCAGGGATTGCACCCACGGCCAGTACGCCGGAGCTCCGCCAGCCTCCCAGCAGCGTCCCCAAACGACATGGAATCCGCGCCGGCGCGCCACCTCCGCGAGCTCGTCGGCCATACGGCTCTTGCCTATGCCCGGCTCGCCGGCAAGCAGTAGCAGCCTCCCCCTGGCCCCGAGAGCATCTTCGAGCGTCCGCAACCCATACTCGAGCTCGTGCTCACGACCGACAAACGCCGCTTCGCTTGAGCGAATGCGGAGCTCGTTGCGCTCCATCAGGCGAGGATCGTACAACCGGGCACCGCCTCCGCCCCAGCCGCCTCGAGCACCCTCCCAAGTAGCGGTCTACCCGTGGCTGACCGACTCAGTTACACCCGACCGCCGGCGAGCTCGTGGCGAGAGTCCGCATCGTCGACCCCATCGCTTTCCTCGAATCGCTCGTCGTCCTCAATGGAGCAATCGGGTCGCTGACCCTCTGGCGTAAAGCGCTGCTCCTGACCCATCGCGCGATCCGCGTCGTCGAGCGATTCAGTCAGGCTCAAGCCGGGATCGAGGTCGGCTTCGCTGCTTCGCGGATACCCGTCGTCGTAGCGGTCAACGGTACTTGTGGCAACCGTCATGTCAGTACCTCGTCAGATGGAGTACGCGACGGTCGGCCTCAATTGGGTGGCAGCGCCTGCGCCAACTGGTTCCCACGATACCACTGCGGCCGACGTCGCGCGAGTCATGGCGACGTCATCAAACCGGCGCTCGAACATGCAGAGCCAGAGTCATCAACGATCCGCTGCCGTTGATTCCGCGCCGCCCTCGCAAAATCAGTCCGCCACTTCCATTTCGCCACCCTCGCACGAGTGCGAAACGGAGCCCTCGGGAATCGCCCGAACTCGCGATAGGATCCGGGTCGCATACGGTCCGGGGTCAATCTCGAGTCCACCGACTGGCCGCGAGCGTGAGAGCACAATCCGCCCACGGCGTATGTCTTCCCGGCTAGTGCCAGCGCCGAGTACCCGGCTTGCTTGCTCTTGTGATCCTGCGTTCTCCCAGGACGACTGGTTGCCGCTCGGGCATTGTTGACTTCACACCCAGCAGCGATGCACGCACCGGCCGCTTTCTGATGACTTCCGCGAACGCCTCTGCGCTTCTTGGAGATGAGAAGACGAAGCCCTGGCCCCGGTCGCATCCGAAGCTTCGCAGCTTGGTCAGTTGTTCTTGTGTCTCGATCCCCTCCGCAACCACCTCGAGGTCAAGTGCGTGAGCGAGACTGATCGTCGCCGCGATGATCGCGGCACTACGGGCGTCGATGGCAACACGCTCCACAAAAGATCTGTCGATCTTCAGAAAATCGAGGGGAAACGTCTGAAGGTAAGAAAGAGCCGAGAACCCGGTGCCGAAGTCGTCGAGTCCGATGCGAACGCCGGCGTGTCTCAGCTCAACGAGGGAGTTGATGGCCGAGTTGGATGTTTGCAGAAGCACTTGCTCCGTCACCTCGACGGCGAGGTCGCCCCCGCGCAAGCCGGCCTCATGAAGCTGCGCGGCAATGCGCGGTGCGAAATCGGCAGCCGCCAGCTCGCGCGCCGTTACGTTCACAGCAAGGCGGCCGACGTCCCTGAGTGACCGATCGGCACGCCATGCGGCCAACTGAGTGAAGGCGGTCACGCGCACCCACTCATCGATCTTCACGAGCAGGCCCGTCTCCTCGGCCACTGCGAGATAGTGCTCGGGTGTGAGGCGCCCCAATTCCACATCATCAATCCTGAGCAGCGCTTCAACTTCTACGACGGCTTCCGATGCGAGATGAACAATTGGCTGATACTCGACCGCGAGGCGTCGTGATGCAATGGCGCGGCGCAACAGCCGTTCAGTCTCGAGCCGCCGGATTGCGCGCGCCTGGAGCGCTTCACCGTAGATCTCGTGGCGATCTCTGCCGCGGTCCTTCGCCTTATAGAGGGCGAGGTCCGCCTCACGGAGCAGATCTGCCGACAGCTGATCGGGAAGGGACGTGATCGCGACGCCAATGCTGACGGTGATCTCGATGTGCTCCTTCCCGACCCGACAGGGCTCGCGCAACGCGGTCACGATGCGGTCGGCGAGAGCAGCCAGGTCGGCGGCGTTGTGCAAGCCTTGAACTAGCACGACGAACTCATCCCCGCCAAACCGGGCCACGGTGTCGTCCGGGCGAGCCAAACGTTGCAGGCGACGTGCGGTGGCAACCAGCACTTCATCGCCGACCTGGTGCCCCAGCGTGTCGTTGATGACCTTGAAGTGGTCCAGGTCGAGCATGAGCACGCCGACCAGTCCCGGGTTGCGCTTGAGCCGCTTAAGAGCCTGATTCAGTCGATCCGAGAGCAGCACGCGATTGGCGAGGCCAGTCAACGCGTCAGTCAGAGCTTGGCGCTCCATGGCCATTTCCGCCTCTCTGCGTTCGCCCACATCGCGCATCAACACCTGAGTTTCCTGCAGCGCACCCGTGGCAGGGTCGAACACCGGCTGGTTTTTCGACTCGATCCATGCATACGTGCCGTCCTTACGCCGATACCTGAGGCTGGTGGTCTCGCCGTCGGTGCCGGAGTTGATCCGCGTTTGGGCAATCCGTG
>VBGJ01000174.1 GCA_005880445.1 Chloroflexota bacterium
AGACGAACCTGCAGCGCGGGGCCAGCGATCACGATTCCATTGAACACGTCCTCCACACCGGGCACCTGCGCGATGCTCTGGGCAATGGCGCGCGCTTTCTGCTCCAGGAGAGCCTGATCCTCTCCGAACAGCTTCACATCGATGGGCTGAGGTGCGCCTCCCGTGAGGTCGCCGATGTTGTCCTCGAGGAGCTGGCCGAAGTCGGTATGGATGGCAGGCTCGCGTGCGGCAATCCTGGTCCGCAGATCGGAGATCACGTCGTCGACCGGCCGACGCTGACCGAGGGGCTTCAGGCGGATGACGTAGTCGCCGCGATTCGGCTCGGTCAAGGAGAAGCCGAGCTGCGCGCCGGTCCGGCGCGAATAGGCGGCCACGTCGGGGAGGGACGCGATCACCTTCTCGGCCTCGACGAGCATCTGATCGGTGTCGGTGAGCGAAGTCCCCGGCGGCGTCCAGTAATCCAGGATGATGGAGCCTTCGTCCATGCTGGGAAGGAAGTCCGTACCGATGGAGCGGTAGAGGAGAAAGGAGCCAGCGAAAAGCAGCACGACGACGACCACCGCGGCCAGCCCGTGGCGCACGAAGAAGCGGACCGTGGCCGCATATGCGCGACCGGTGCGACTGGAGACCCAGCGCCAAAGTCGGGCCAGGGCGGCGACGATGCGGCCGGGTCCAGAGGCAGCGAACCGATTGTGCGCCCGCCCGTGCGCATGACCTTCGCCGAGGAGCGAGACCGAAACGGGCACGGCGAAGAGAGCGAGGCAGAACGAGACCGCGAGGGTGATGGCCATGGTCAGAGCGAGCGGCTTGAAGAACGCGCCGACGACCCCGGTGAGCAAGGCGAAGGGGAGGAAGATGACGATGGTCGAAAGGCTCGAACCGGCGAGTGCCGGGAGGATCTCGCGCAGTCCGCTCTCGGCCGGGTCCGGTGAGAGGCGCCCCTCGCGATGGCGGTGGATGTTCTCGATCACCACGATGGCGTCGTCGGCGATGAGCCCCAGCGCCGCCGCGATCCCGGCGAGAGTCATGAGGTTGATGGTCTGGCCGAAGACGCCGAGCCCGAGCGCGACGATGCTCACGCACGCCGGGACCGCGACGACCGCGACCAGCGTGAGCCGGAAGCTGCGCAAGAAGATGAGCAGCACGAGCGCGGCGAGAGCGACGCCGATCAGGATTGCGTCGCGCACGCCGCTGACCGAGTCGGATACGTATCTTGCCTGGTCATAGAACGTGGTCCACCGCACGCCTTTGGGCAGCAGATCCGGCTGGGACTGGAACAGCTCGTCGATTGCGCGTGCGATCTGGACGGTGTTCGCGGAGGGCTGACGGATGATGTTCACCAGGACGGCTGGATGCGCGTCGGCGGTGGTGCGGATGTAGGAGACCTCGTCCGCGACCTTCACCTTGCCCAGCTCGCCCAGGGTCGCCGGGATTCCCCCAGGCACCGGCACCGAGACGCGCTCGAGGGCGTCCAGGCCATCGACCCGACCGTTCACCAGGGTGAGGTACAGCTCGTGGTTGCTCTCGGTGAAGCCGGCGGAGAGCACCTGGTTGTCCTTCTGCAAGGCAGAGACGACATCCGCCGCAGTGAGATGTCGTGCGTCCAGCGCGGCCCGGTCGAGTTGCACTTCGAACTCGCGGTTGCGGCCTCCGATCACAAAGACCTGCGAGACTCCTGGAATGCGGAACAGGGCGGGCTTGAGTTTGAAGTCCGCCAGCTCGCGCAACTCGGCTTGCGTTCGCGTGTCCGAGGTCAGCGCGTAGCCCTGGATGGGGAACACCGCCGGGTTCATCCATTGGACGTCGATCTTCGTCTGGGGCGGCAGATCCGGACGCACTCGTTGCGTCTCCGCTTCGACCCGCTGGAGCGCCGCCTGCATGTCCGTGCCCCAGCCGAACTGCGCAGTCAGCTCCGCCGAGCCGCGCGAGGTGATCGAGCGCACCAGTTGGACGCCCGGCACCCGCAAGATGGCTTCCTCCAGCGGACGCGTCACCGTCGGCATCACGTGAGCCGCCGGCTCCTCCCCCACGTCGGCAATCACCTTGACGAGCGGGAAGGTGACCGATGGAAAGATCGACGCGGGCATGCGGAGGCCCTCGAAGATGCCGACCGCCGCGAGCAAGGCGAGAAGCAGGTAGATGGCGACGGCGCGCCGCCGCGAGCTTGCAACCAGCGTCAAGGCTCGACCTGGACGGGCGCACCGTCGGGAAGGCCCACCTGCCCCTGCACGATGACTTGCGTGCCGGGCTGCAAGGGAGGCTCGGTAATCTCTACCCGGCCTCCCTGCGCCAGGCCTGTGCTGACGCGCTGCCAGTGGGCCTTGCCTTGCGACACGACAGCGAGCTGCGAGAGTCCGGTGATGTCATCCCGCAGCACGGCTGGGGCCGGAACGATCGGCACCTCTTGCCGCACTCCTACGGTGATGATCGCCGTGCCGAACAGTCCCAGACGCTCGGGGAGCGTGGAGGAGCTGAAGTCGATGCGAACCGGCGCGGTGAGGTCATTTGCAGAGGCGGCAGGGAGGACGCCATGGACGGTTCCAGAGTACGTCGAAGAGCCCGTGGCGAGGTGTACCTCGGCCGGTTGGCCGGCACGGATGCGGCCGAGATCCGTCTGGACGACGTCGGCGCGGAACACGAACGAATCGCCGGCGGCCATGCTCACCAGATCCTGGGCCTCGGCAACGAGCGAACCTTCATCGGCTCCGTGGGAGACGATGACCCCCGCTTCCGGCGCGCGAAGGTAGGCAGGCACGAGCCCACGCCGCGCCAACTGCAGCGCACGGCGGGCATCGCCCTGTTCCTCTGGAGTTTGCGCCGCGCGGAGCAAAGCCTGGGCCCCGGTGAGCGCTGCCTGGCTCTCCTGCGCGACGAGGACTACGAGGACCTGCCCCTTGCGCACGCGATCGCCGTCCGCCACGCGAAGCTCGCGCAGGATGCCCTTGAACGGCGCGCGGATCTTCTGCTGCGCGAGCGCCTCGGTTCGCCCTTGCCCGCTGACGGTCAGCGCGAGAGTCGCGCGCTCGACGGCAGCGACCTTCACGGGCGTGCCGGGATCCGCCGTCGCCGGGTCGGGCGGATGTGGACTGGCGTTCGCTCCGTTCGCTGGATCTGCCGGACGCGCGCAAGTCAACGCGGGTATCCCTGACGACAAGGCGATCGCTGCGAGAACGTGCGCGCGGCTCATGGCGTCCCCCACCGCAGCAACATCGCTTCGGCCACTCGGTAGGAAAGCACCGCATCCGTATACGACTGGGAGGCGGTAACGAGGTTCGAGAATGCATCCAGCACCTCGAGCGCCGTGCCGCTGCCTCCGCGATAGAGGCTCTCCGCGAGCACGTAGGCATCGCGGGCGAGCGGCAGCGCTTGCTGGCGAAGTTGCACTTGTTGGTACCATCGCGCCATGTCCTCGCGCGCCGCCTCCCAGCGCAACCGCGTCTCGCGGCTCTGCATGACCACGCGTCTGCGTGCCTGCTCTGCGCGGGCCTGCGCCTGGCCGAGCTGCCCCTGGTAGATGCCGAAATCCAGGAAGGGCCAGGAGATCGACAACGTCAGCGAAGCGCCCAGATCGCTCCGCAGTCGCCCACCCAGGCTGCTCGACGGAACGTCATTGGCGAAGCCACCGCCGAGCAGCCCTGCATCGGCGAGGACGTCGACATGCGGCCGGCGACCGGCGCGCGCCACGCCGACGTTCGCCTCCGCCACCGCCTGATCGGCCTGCACCTGCGCGAGGTCGGGCGGCTGTTGCCAGGAGTCCGCCCGCACCCGCGGCGGCGCTTGCGGCGTCGGAAGAGAAGCGGCGACCAGCGGGGCCTCCGGATCGCGGCCGAGAAGATCGTTCAGCTGCAACTGCGCCGCGCGCTGCTTCCGGCGCGCTTCCTCGGCGTCCGCCTGATCGCTGGCGAGCCGGGTCTGGGTCTTCAGAAGGTCCGCCTGCAGGCCTTCTCCCGCCGCTTGCCTCTCGCGGACGGTCGCCAGGTATGAGCGCAGCCGATCGAGGCCCTGCTCGCGGGACGCGACGTCGTCCTGCGTCTTGAGCAACTCGCTGAATCGCGTGCGCACTTCGAGCTCGAGATCCTTCTGGGCGACGCGAAATGCCGCACGGGAGGAGCGGACTTGTGACTCCGCCCCGGCGACCCCAGCGCGAAGCGCTCCTCCGTCATAGAGCGTCTCCCGGCCGACGATCTGCAACCGCTCCTCGCCGGCGACGGAGGAAGCGCCGCCCGCGCCGTAGCTGAAGTCCGGCGGGGCGACCTGCACCGTGCTCTCGACCGAGAGCCGCGGGAGCAGCGCGCCGCGCGCCGCGAGAACCCCCTGCTGCGAGGCGGCGACGTCCATTTCCGCAACGGGAAGGCGGGCGTTGCGCGCCACCGCCTCCGCGAGAGCCTGTTCGAGCGTGAGCGGAGGCTCGGCGCGGGCGCCGCGAGAGAGGATGGCGAGCAGCGCGAGACCCGCTGGCGCGGTGGTCCGCACCAGGCGCGAGAACCGGTGCATCAGTCGCGCTCTGCCGCCTCGGTCGCCGGCGTTTCGTGCGCGACCGAGATCACCTGGCCGGAAACGGCGTCGATCTGGACCTCCTCGACTCCTTGATGCCCGGTCCGCTCGACGTCGAACGAGTACAGGAGCTTCCCCTTCTCCTCTTCCAGCTCCGCAGACCGGATCCGTAGGTTAGGCTTTCCGAGCGCGGCGAGAGCCGCTTTGCGAGCCTCGGCGCAGGACACCTTCGCTCGCGTGGCGAGGCCCTTCCGGGATTCCTTGCAGGTCGGATCGGCTGCATGCGCTGCGGCAGCGCCGAGAAGCAAAGCGAGCGAAAGGGAAAGGATGTGCTTCACGGGTCGTTCCTCCTTGGGTGAAGAGGTATACGCAGCAGGAGATGAGCGCCGCCTGAGCGCCGGATTAGAATTGTCTCATCCGCCGCCATGCCGCCGCAGACATGTTATCGAACCTCCATGCGCCTCTTGCTGGCAGAGGACGAGCGCCGGGTCCGCGCCTTCGTCGCGCGCGGACTGTCGGAAGAAGGCTTCCAGGTGCGCGAAGCGGGCGACGGCGCCGAGGCGCTCGGTCTGCTCGAGGCCGAGCAGTTCGATCTGCTCCTCCTGGACTGGATGCTGCCGCGCAGTTCCGGTCTGGAGGTGCTGCGCACGCTCCGCGCCCGCAGCGACGTCACCCCGATCATCATGCTGACGGCGCGCGATGCGGTGTCGGACCGGACGCTCGCGCTGAACGAAGGGGCCGACGACTACTTGGTGAAGCCCTTCGCGTTCGAGGAGCTGCTGGCGCGCGTCCGTGCAGTGCTGCGGCGCGCATCGGGACGAGCATCCGGCACTCTCTCCTGCGCGGATCTCACGCTCGACCCGGCAACCCGCAAGGTGGTCCGGCAGGGGAAGGAGATCCGGCTGACCGCGCGGGAGTTCGCGCTTCTGACGTTCCTGCTCGAGCACGCCGGTGAAGTCGTCTCGCGCTCGCGCATCGTCGAGGCGGTCTGGGAGCACGATTTCGAGACGTTCTCGAACGTGGTGGAGGTCTACATCCGTTATCTCCGGGCGAAGATCGACGAGCCGTTCCCGCGCAAGCTCATCCAGACCGTGCGCGGAGTGGGCTACTCCCTGCGGGATGAGCCGTGAAGAGAAGCCTCCGCGCCCACCTCGCCATCATGTTCGCGGCCGCGGTCGCCATTGCCCTCATGGTGACCGGGGGCGCGGTCATCGGAGTGCTGGTGCTGCAGGCGAGAGCCGAGCGAGCAAGCGATCTGAGCCAGGACCGCCAGCCGGAGGAGGACGAATTCGGCGCCGTGCGCAAGGCGGCTGCGGCGATGGCCATCGTCGCGCCGCTCGCGATCGCCGGCGCGGCGCTTCTCGGGCTCGCTCTCGCCCGGCGCGCTCTTGCACCGATGCGAGAGGCCGGCCGCCGGGCCGCTGCGGCGCGCGCTTCCGACTTGAACCTGACGCTACCCAAGACCGGGGCGGCTGATGAATGGGACGAGCTCGCCGGCACGCTGAATTCGCTTCTCGAGGACGCCCGCGGTTCGTTATTGCGCATGCGGCGCTTCACC
>VBGJ01000136.1 GCA_005880445.1 Chloroflexota bacterium
CTTGCTTTACCCGTCGGTGACTTCGTGCGTTCCGCCGCGGAGATGCGCGCGGAGCAGGTCATCCGGAACACCGCCTCCACACTGGTGCCTATCGACTTTTTTGAGGCGCTGCTCAGAGCGCTGGATCAGCCGGCGCGTCCCAACGCTGCCCTCAGGCGCGCGGCAAGGAGAGGCCGTACCGTCGTGCAGCCACGCTGAGTGGCCTATGTCTCGGAGCCCCTTGCCTCCCGCCATGACCTGTCGGCGTTTCACTCCGGCCAGCCCGAGCTCGACGCATGGCTTCGTGAGCACGCGTTAGGCGCGGCTGCCAGGAGAACCGCTCGCACCTTTGTATGGCACGCTAGCGATGACAAGGTCGTCGGCTGCTACTCGATAGGCGCGCACCTCATCGTGAAGGATGAGCTGCCGCGATCCCTCGCTCACGGCAGCCCAGAACAGATTCCTGTCGTGCTTCTTGCGCGTCTGGCGCTGGACGAGTCGGTGCCGGGTCAAAAGCTCGGCGGAGTTCTGCTCGCCGATGCTCTTGATCGCATCGTTGAAGCGACAGCAACGATTGCGGCTCGCTTCGTCGTCGTCGATGCTATCGACGCGAACGCCTTCGCGTTCTATGAGCACTACGGCTTCCGGGCCATCCCGGGGACGCAGAGGTTGGTTCAGAAGGTCTCCGACATCGCGGCCGCCTTACAGGAGCGACGTTGAAACAAACGAGTTCGAACAACCTCGTCAATCGCTAATACGACCCCAAAGCCGGTCGAGATAACGATTGGTGCCGAACGAATGGAAACTATGCCTCGACGAGGATCACCAAGGTCTCGGCCACCACGCCGTCATACGCCATCGCCTCGGCCGCCGCTGGGGTCTGCATCGCGGCATTGAGGGCGTCCATGTCGGGGACGTCCATGAGCACCGCCACGCGGGTCGGGTTCTGCGGATCGATGAATGTCCTGATGTTGGTGATGCCGAGCGGCCCAAAGACCTCTTCGCGCTTCGGCGATGCAAGCCAGTGCTTCTGGTCCTTCACATCGTGGTGGCCGATCACAGTGGGCATTCCGGCTCCTCGGTGGGCGTGCCCAGCGGAAGCGCTGGACGGTGCGCGAATCCTACGCCTGTGGCGTCATGCCTGCCACGACGTCACAGGTCGGGACGCGGTAGCAAACGGACCTTGCGAACGCAGTCTGGACGGGCGAAGCAGCGGGAGACGGGGCTCTTCCGCGCAAGTACCACCGCATCTGGCAGGATCATCTGCTGCCATCGCGTCGCCTCGGCGGTATGAGCGGAAGTACGTATCCTCCCGACGTTCCCTTGCGCTCCCGGCGCCCCGCCGCGTCGGCGCTTTCGCGCTCGACCGACTCATCCAAGCGTGGTTCGGCCTGTGTGCTCACACTTACCCACCGCTGTCGCGCCTGGGAACGAGAGACCGCGTCGAACAGCATCCGTCTGACAATTGTCAGACAATCGGAATATGATTGCTGTATGGCGACCGTCACCCTCCGCGAACTTACGCGAAACACCGCCTCAGTCATTCAGGGAGTTCAGTCGTCAGGACGTCCTGCGCTGGTCACACGCAACGGCAAGCCCGTTGTCGCGCTCGTCCCGATTGATGAGGTCGCACTCGAGGAATGGCTCCTCAAGGAGTCCGCGGATATCACCGGGTCGGTGGCTGTGGCTGATCCAGAGCTGGATGCTGAGAGATTGCGGAGCCTAGAGTGGCGACGGATCCGGGCCGCTGCCGGGCGCGGCACCGATCGCACATCGACGCCGCCTCCACAGCGTCTGCGCGGGAGCCACCGTGGCAACTAGGCTGACCCGGCTGATCCGAGGATGGGTGTCGCCCGCCGGGCAACACTCGCGACAGGGAGGGCTGGATCGATGGCAGTCTCTATCTCATCCCGTTCCTGGCCACAGCACGATAGATGGGCTCCCGGTCGCGGTTGTCGCTGTCCGGCGTCGTGACGACTCGGGTCAACTCGAAGTCATTCGAGGGTACCATCCGACGCCAGCGTGGCCCGGCTCGGTCGCGCCTCCTGGTGCCCAGCGTCATCTCGTTCCCGCCTCAAGCTTCAACCCGCATCCGCGGCGCGAAATCAGCATTGGTGATCAGCGGTTCGGATACAACACCGTAGCAGGCTCAGCCTGCTGCAACAGCTGCGGCAAGGGCGGTATCGGCTTCGGTTTCGTAAGCGCCGATTCGTCGCTCGCGAGCGCTGAACGCAGCCCGGCCATTCACCAGATCCTCTGCGAGCTCTGCGCCGAAAAGCAGGCTGGAGTCGCCGTGCTGTGAGCAACTAGAATCGGTGCGGTGACCAAGCGCGCGGGCGGCATGCGCATCGCGTTCGTATCGTCCGCCGTACCGCGCCGATGCGGCATCGCGACGTTCTCCGCCGATCTCATCGCCGCGGTGCGCGCAAGCGATCCCACCGTCACCTGTCGAATTGCCGCGATCGAGGAGCCTGCGACGCTACGACCATACCCGTCTGACGTGCGCTGGCGACTGCGGCAGGGCGAACCGAAGAGCTACAGAGCAGCAGCGCGATCGATCAATTCGTCGAACGCAGACGTAGTCAATGTTCAGCACGAGTTCGGTCTCTACGGCACGTGGGAGGAACCGAAGTTCATCGCGGGCAGATGGACAGACAGCGTATACGACGACAACCTTTTGCAGTTCCTCGAGGAGTTGCGCAAGCCGGTGGTGACGACGATGCACACGGTCCTTCCTCGACCGACGCCGTCGATTCGTGAGGCGGTGCGCAAGATCGCTGAGCTCAGTGACGAGGTTATCGTCATGGCATCGACGGCCGTCGACATCCTCATGAACGACTATGGCCTCACGAAATCGCCTCGTGTCATCCCGCATGGGATGCCGGTTATCGAGCCACACGGACGTCTACGGTTCAAAGCGAAACTCGGCGTCGAAGGGCGACCACTCATCTCGACATTCGGTCTGGTCGATCCGCGGAAAGGTCTCCAATACATGATCGAGGCGATGCCCGACGTGGTCGCTCAACATCCGGAATCGCTCTACCTCATCGCGGGTCAGACGCATCCCGACCTCCTGCGCGTGCAGGGGGAACGCTATCGAAACAGCCTGATCGCCCAAACGCGATCGCTGGGTCTTGATGACCATGTGGCCTTCATTGATAGCTACATGAGCCAGGGCGACATCATCGAGCTACTCCTCGCGACCGATGTCTATGTGACGCCATACCTCGATCCCAACCAGATCACGAGCGGGACACTCTCGTACGCGCTCGGGGCCGGCAAGGCGGTGGTGTCAACGAGATACCTGCACGCGTCGGAGGCGCTCAGCGATGGTCGCGGGGTGCTGGTCGAATTTCGCGACCCTGGCCAACTCGGCCGCGCAGTTGCAGAGATCCTCAGCGACTCGGCTGCAAAGAAATCGCTGGAGCAGGCTGCGTTCGCGTACGCACACGACGCGACATGGCCGCGATCGGCGCGAGCATTCCTGGACGTCATGAGCGGCGTGATGCCCGCTGTATCCCCGAAGCACGGGGGCCGGCCGCAGCGCAAGCATGTGGGTGATCTCGGGCACCGTGTGCCGGAGAACCCGGTCCTCAGTGCTTCGGACGTGTGTCCTTCGCTTCCCGGTCTCGAGGTCGTGTCCGTCTTCAACGCCGCAGCCGCACGGGTCGACGATGACGTGGTGCTACTGATGCGTGTCGGCGAGCGACCCCTCGTCGGCGCCATTCCTCCGGCCGATGCGCTGACACTCGACCTTACCGGTCCGGAGCCGCAGCTCAAGCAGCTCGGCTCGGGCTACGGCCCTGAAGACGTCATCGGCATCGCTTTTCTCGACACTGAGCACGATCCAGCCCGAGTCGTCGAGGCGTTCATCCCTAGGGGTACGCCAGGTTTGGATCTCAGCGATCCCCGCACAATCCGCTACCGCAATCTCACCGGAGGCTTCACTGCCGCAGCGGATGACGTCAGTGACTTTCTCACGCAGATGTCGCATCTGCGGGTCGCGCGGAGCCGTGACGGTATCCACTTCCAAGTGGAAGAGACCCCGGCAATCCTTCCGGCGAACCGCTTCGAAGAGTATGGCTGCGAGGACCCGCGCGCGACATTCATCGATGGGGTCTGGCACATCACGTACGTGTCGGTGAGCCGGCTCGGCATAAGCACCAGCCGGCTCACAACAACAGACTTCCGGTCCTACCATCGCCACGGCCTCACTTTCCTCCCTGACCACAAGGACGTCGTGCTTTTTCCCGGTCGCGCCGGGGGTCGCTTCGCGGCACTCACCCGGCCCATGCCCCAGTCCTTCGGCCGTGTGCTCGGCATATGGATCGCCTTCTCGGACGACCTCGTCCATTGGGGTGAGCACACGCCCTTGGCGCTGCCCCGCCCCGGCATGTGGGATGAGCTGCGAACCGGCGCCAGCACCGTTCCCTTCCGTGTCGCCGGAGGCTGGCTCGAGATCTATCATGGCGTCGACCGCAACGCGCGGTACTCACTGGGCGCCCTACTACTCGACGGTGATGAGCCAAGCCGGGTCGTCGCTCGATCACCGGCGCCGATCCTGGTGCCAACGGAACCTTACGAGCGCAAGGGGCTCTACAACGACGTCGTGTTCGCGTGTGGGCACGTGCCACTCGATGCCGCAGGCGAGAACATCCGCGTGTATTACGGTGCCGCCGACAGCTGCCTCGCCGCCGCGGACTTCAAGGTTCAGGACATTCTCAACCAACTTCAGCCGTGCTGAGACAGCTTGCGCGTCTGGGACGCAGTGTCCCGTTCGCCGGAGGTAGGGCACTTGCCGTCGCCGTGTACGCCGATGGGCTGGACGAGCCGATTCACGCGCAGGAAGCCGGCTACGAGGGTGTTGCCTGCGTCGACGACGCCGCGCGTGCACTCGAGCTCTACTGCGATCTGTGGGACGCGACCAGATTGCCCTGGGCGCTGCGCTGGTGCGAGGGGCTGGTGGATTTCGTCCTCGCGATGCAGGAGGCCGACGGGCGCTGGCTGAACTTCATCCTCGACTGGGAAGGGACGCCCAATCGCGGAGGCCGGACGTCGATCGCTGGAGGCGCCTTCTGGCAGGCTCGCGCGGTGCTTGCACTCGCCCGTGCGTCGGAGGTCCTCAATGACGTGCGCATCGATGCCGCACTGCGACGAGGCCTGCCTCATATACGGGCAGCGGGCGCCGTTCCAGCGGACGTGCGTGCTCTCCATATCAGGACGGCCCTCGCTCTGTCGAATGGCGCGGACGATCACGGCCTGTTGGCCTTGATTCCGGCGTGGGGCGACGAGCTACTCAGAAGCCGGGCGGGCGATGTGCTTATGAACTCGCCCGACGAGCGCGGACGTCCACACCTCTGGGGTCACATTCAAGAGGGCGTGCTCGCTGACGCCGGTGCGCGCCTGGGGCGCGGCGACTTCCTCGCCAGCGCACGCCGAAGTGCCGAGCTGGTATTCAGTGAAGTCGTCAAGTCGGGATTCGACCTCCCACGCGTCCAGGCTTATGATGTCGCCTCTGTCATCTTCGCGCTCATGAGGCTCGCGGAAGTTACTGGCGCGCCCGGCTACGCTGCGCTCGCGAGCGCCTCGCAGGCATGGTTTGACGGTCGCAATCCAGCGGGCCAGGGCGTCTATGACCGTCGCACGGGCCGGGTCGGGGATGGTATCGATAACGGTCGCGTCAGCAGCAACTCTGGAGCTGAGGCCAACATCGTTGCCGCCCAAGCGCTGTTCGACAGCGCAGCGACGTTGGCTCGGCGGCTCACCAGCTCCGAGGCACTCCCGGCATCGCTGGGCATATGAGAGCGCGCAACTCTCGAGGTGCTTGCCAGGGCGACTCCGTGGGTGCACTCCGCACCGAGATCAGCGGGAGACTGTCAACGCAATTTCGGCGCTGACCTGCCAAAGACTGCTCACCGAGGTGAGCAGTCCCGGCAATGTGCCGTCGGTCAGACTGCAACTGGAGCGTCTGCGCCAGATTCGATGAGCTTCGGGTGCTCGACAGTCGCGATGACAGGAATCCGCTTCGGCTGGGCCCTCTGCGCCCTCGGGACGATAACCGTGAGAACTCCGTTGTCGAAGCCGGCAGTGATCTCGTCTGTCTTGACTTCGGCGGGGAGACCAACCTGCCGATATACGGAGTGGGCGTTTCGCTCGCGGCGCACGTAAGCGCCCCGCATGACCTCGTCTTCGTGCCGGGTTCCACGGATCGTCAATACGTTCTCGTCGAATGTGATGTCGACGTCCTCGGGTTTGAACCCAGGCACGGAGGCCTCGATCTCGAAGGCGTCGTCGCTTTGGCGGATGTCCAGCGGAAGCGTGTGCATCAAACGCTCCGGCATAAGGGTGCGGCCTAGAGCATCGGTGTAGAGCTGTTCGTGGGCGGAGAACACTTCGTTCCAGGGGTTCCAGCGGTTGATTACCATGGTGCTGCCTCGATTTGGATGACGTTTGCCAACAACCCGCGGGCCTTTCCCCTCCTACATACCCAAGCACCGGGGTTTCCAACCCAGATGGCGGGAGACGTTTCTCGCCAAGCGAGCCGAGATCCGCGCCCGCAACTGAGTTCTCCTACCGCTTCGGTGCCGCAGCGTAAGGCCGGCCCGAAACCAGAGCTTCGGCCTCGACCCGCGCCACCGCAGGGGTGTTCTCGATGCAACAAGCCCGAGGAGGGCTCCCCGCGCCTTCCTCGCCTAAGGCCATGAGCCATCCTGCATCGCCTGCATGTTTTTCATCATGACCGCCTCGGCCGTGCGCAGCTCGTCGCTGGGGCTGAAGGTCACGAACTCGGTGCCGGGCTCGTTCTTCACTTGGACGTGGCCGGGCGGCGTGTAACAGGCGTCGCCGGCCTCGAAGACCTCCTCGCGATCGGCGTAGCGAAATGTCACCTTGCCGCTGATGACGTAGCCCCAATGCGGGCACTGGCAGCGGTCGTCCAGAAGCCCCTTCATCAGCGGGGTCGCGTCTATGTCCTCACCGAGCGACGTGAAATTCACCGTGTAGCCGTCGACCTCGCCTGACCGATCGGTGACCGGGCCAAACTCCCCGCCCTGAGTTGCGCTCTCCCTCGAAACCTTGGGCATCTCCCTCGTCTCCTTCGTCTAGGTCATGGCGCAGGCTGGATGCCGAGAGGTTACGCCGCTATGAGGTGTTCGACCCAGGCCAGACCGCGGGTCTCTCGCAGGCATGCGGGCTCGACGCGAATCACCCGCATAAGCGCGCGGCATGCCCAACGTCCCATCGGTCTGGTCACCTACTCCCCAACTCGAGCTATCCGGCGATCGCTCCTCAGACCCATATCCGCACGGCGCGGCGTGGACGGGTCATGGACGTCGGATGGTTGGGTGGCGGGAGACGCGGGTCTCCCACGCGAGTACCAGTGGCGCGCGACCGCACGCGGCGCGCCTGCGTAGCCCGCCGGACCGTCAACGCGCGGAGGGCCGTCCAAGACCACCGAGGACGGATTGAACCCCTTGAAGGTGAGCCACAGGCCGAGGAACGCCTCCCAGACGATCTCGGGGACGGTCATGACGCCCTGCCACGTGGGGGTGGTGCCTGGGCCCGACCCAAAGAGGCCGAACAGGACAGCGATCCCCGAAGCGGCGAGCAGAGGACCTCCGACGACGCCGAAGAGCGCCATGCGGCGTGCCACCAAGCCGGACCG
>VBGJ01000137.1 GCA_005880445.1 Chloroflexota bacterium
GTCCTGGTGGTCATCGCCGTCGAACGAGTCGCGCGACGGCTGCTGCCGCTGGCGGCACTGCTCAACCTGTCCTTGCTGTTCCCCGACCAGGCGCCGAAACGATTCGCGGTCGCTCGCCGCGTTGGCCGGCCGCGCGACCTGCAGCGGCAGCTGCAGGAGGCGCGCGACAAGGGCGTGGTTGGCGGCGAGACGGCGTACATGCAGACGGTGCTCGAGCTCGTCGCCGCGCTCAGCGTGCATGATCGTCAGACTCGCGGCCACTCCGAGCGAGTGCGCGTGCTCACCGACCTGATCGCCGACGAGATGAAGCTGCCGCAATCGGATCGCGCACGGTTGCGCTGGGCATCGCTGCTGCACGACATCGGCAAGCTGTTCGTCGACGCCGACATTCTGCGCAAGCCCGCGGCCCTGAGCAACGACGAGTGGGAGCACGTCCGCCGGCACCCCGACGAGGGCGCCCGCATCATCGGGCCGCTCCGTTCGTGGCTCGGCCAGTGGGCGGCGGCCGTCGAGCACCACCACGAGCGGTGGGACGGCAAGGGATATCCGCGAGCGCTGCGCGGAGAGGAGATCTCACTGGCAGGCCGCATCGTCGCCGTCGCTGACTCCTACGAGGTGATGACGGCGGTGCGCTCGTACCGCCGGCCGATCGGAGTCACCGCGGCCCGGCAGGAGCTGGTGCGGTGCTCGGGCAAGCAGTTCGATCCAGTTGTGGTCAGAGCCTTCCTCAACATCTCAGTGGGGCGGTTGTGGCGCGTCGTCGGTTTGGGGACGTGGGTGGCGCAGCTTCCGTTCATCTCGTGGGTCAATGGCCTGCGTCTGGGCTGGGGGACGGCGATCATTTCCGGATCGACCGCGCTCGGCTTGACCGCGCCCGGCATCCTGGCGACGCCGAGCGCCGTGGCCCAGCCGCAGGCGGGACCACCCGCGGTGTCGGTCAACGGCAGGCCCACCCACGGCTCGCCGCCGGGCACACAGGCGCCGGGCGTCGTGCCACCGAACTCGCAGCCGGTGCTGTCGGGCGTGACGGTCACACCGCATCCGCAACCGCCACCGGAGTCTGGCGGTGCCCCATCCGGCGATGGTGGGCCGAACCCGGGTTCAGGTTCGACGCCGACGCCGGGGCCCACGCCGACGCCGGGGCCGATCCCCACGCTGCCCGTGGTCACGAAGCCCGTGGTGTTGATGCCGGCGCCACGCACGATGTACGAATCGACGTACCACGCGGCCGGCTCGTTCGCGGATCCCGGTGGAAGCGGCTGGACGGCAAGCGTCAACTACGGCGACGGCTCGAGCGCCATCCCCCTCGGATTGAGCGGCTCGAGCTTCACGCTGCAGCATCCGTACGCCGCCGCCTGCACGTGCACCGTGACGGTGAGGATCACCAACGCACGCGGCGGATTCGGCACGGGGACGACGTCCATCACCGTGAAGCCCGACGCCCTGACCGCGCAGGTGAACCCTGGCGGCGTGGCGCTGCTCGGCGCCTTCAACGGCGGTGGCAGCTTCTCCGACCCCGACCCCTTCGCCACCAGCTTCTCCGGGACGGTGACCTACGGCGACGGCAGCGCACCCCAAACGCTGAGCTTCACCGGGCGCAATTTCAGCCTCTCGCACAACTATGGCGGCCTGCTCGGAAGCCACACGGTGACGGTGACCATCACCGACAACCTCGGCTCCGTCGCGCACGCGAGCACCACGGTCAACGTGCTTCTCTAGCCGCGGTCGCGGCAGGTCAGCGCGGGCGGATCGCGTAGGCGCAGACATGAGCGCCTTCCACGATGTGCATCACCCGATCGATCTGCGCGTCGGGCATCGCCTCGCGCAGGAAGGAGATCTCGGACGAGCACGCATGCTGGTAGCGGCGTGCGACATCGAGGATCGCGCAGTTGTGCTCGGTGATGCGATACGAACCGTCGTCGAGCCTCTCGAAGTCCGCGAGATATCCGTCCTCGTCGAGGATGCGCGCCAGCTCGGCCACGCGATCCGCGAAGCTGCCGCCCGCGAGACGCACGTGCGCGCCCTCGACCCGACGCTGGCGCCGCCGTTCGAAGACGTCGTCGAAGAGCGTGGGATCGCGGTCCGCGACGTATGCGAGCACCTCGTTGGTGAGGTCGCCATAACGCCGCGGAAAGAGACTGTCGCCCGCGTCGGAGAGGCGATAGACGTGCTTCGGCCGGCCGCGTTCGACGCGCAGCTCCGCATGCGTCACCAGGCCCTCGCCCTCCAGCGCTCCCAGCACCTGTCGCACCGCGCTGACGCTGACGTCCAGCGCCGACGCGAGCTCATCCGCGCGCGCCTCCCCCAGCCGCTTGAGCGTCATCAGCAGCTCGCGCCGCTTCACGGGCAGCCGCGTGATCGCGGGTGCGCCGGTCGTGATCGTGTCAGGCATGGTCGCGGAGAATGAGATGGGAGTCGCCGAACTCGTGCCACCGATATCCGTGCTCGTGCGCCGCCGCGTACGCGCGCTGCAACGCGTCGCGCCCCGCCACCGCCTCGAGCACCCACATGTGTGACGACGCCGGCTCGTGAAACCCGGTGAGCAGGCCGTCGACCGCGGCAGCGCGGTGCTGTGGCGTCACCACGACGTCGGTCCATCCGGCGCCCGGGTGCACGGTGCCGGCGCTGTCGGTGACCGTTTCGAGCGCGCGGACCACCGTGGTACCGATGGCGATGACGCGACCGCCGGCGCCGCGTGTCTCGTTGATGCGGCGCGCGGTGTCGATTGGAACCGAGTACGGCTCTGGATATGGCCGCTCATCACCCTCGAGCGACGACACGCCGGTGTGCAGCACGAGCGGTGCGAGCGAGACGCCGCGCGCCACGAGAGACGTGATCACCTCAGGCGTGAATGGCCGGCCGGCGCTCGGCATCTCCGCGCTGCCCGGCTCGGTCGCATACACGGTTTGGTACGCGTCGATGGGCCATTCCTCGGTGACGTACGCGTAGCGGATGGGGCGGCCCCACCGCGCGAGGTACTCGACGAGCGGCGATCCGATCTGCAGCGTCGCGATCCACAGCCGCTGCGATCCTGTGTAGCGTCGGAGCAGGGTTGCTGTGCCACCGTCGGGGAGCGTCAGCGTGCATCCCTCGAGATCGCCGCTGAACGGCGTGCTGGCGGCTCCCGCAGGCTCGCGCGCCTCCATCAGCCACAGATCGCCGGGCAACGGCGACGACACGTGAAGCCGCAGCGGGCGACCATCGGGTGTCTCACACGCGAGCGAAGCGGGCACCGTGGCCGACGTGTTCGCCACCAGCAGATCGCCCGGTGCGAGAAAGCGCGGCAGGTCGGTGAAGCGCGCGTGCACCGGATCGCGGCCCGGCATCGACACCATCAGCCGCACACCGTCGCGGCGCAACCCATGCGCCTCCGGCGGCTCGTGCGCGTCGAACCCGATCGTGAGGATCTCGATGTGCGGCGCGTCGACGTGGGCCGGGTCGACGTGCGATGCGTCGACGGACGGTGTCATGCGGCAACCAGCTGGCGCGCCACGTACCGCCCGCTCGGCAGCGTTCCCTCGAGCAGCGCGAGCAGCCCGGGCACGCTCGTCTCCGGAGCTGGGCGATCGGAGATGTCCTCGCCCGGATACGCGTCCTGGTGCATCTGCGTGTTCATGTCGCCGGGGTCGACCCAGTAGACGCGAAGCTCAGGGTGCTCGGCCGCGAGCACGCGGCTCATCTGCTCGAGCGCGGCCTTGGAGGCGCCGTAGCCACCCCAGCCCTCGTAGCCCTCGACGCCCGCGTCGCTGGTGACGTTGACGATCCTTCCACCCGCCGCCAGCAGCGGCAGCGCGCTCTGGATCAGCGCCAGCGGCGCCGCGACGTTGACCCGGAGCACGGCGTCGAGCGCGTCCAGCGGCAGCTCGGCGAGGCGCGGCAGCGGGCTCGGGCCGAGGCTGCTGGCGTTGTTCACCAGCGCGTCGAGCCCGCCGAGGGTGCGGGCCGCGTCGACCAGCGCCGCACGGTGGCCGGGATCCGCCACGTCACCCGCAATGGCCACGACGCGGCCGTCGCCGATGAATCCCGCGGTCGCCTCGGCGAGCGCGTCGCCACCCCGCGCGTCGACGACCAGGTCCCAGCGCCTGGCGGCCAGCGAGCTGGCGAGTGCCAGGCCCAGCCCCCGCGAGGCTCCCGTGATCACCGCAACCGGCACCTGCTGCGCCCTCCGTCGTAGGCGAGGTGGTCCTTATGTCAGCAAATAGTAAGGCTAACCTGCGTATATAGCAAGTTCAGTCGGCTGGGACCGTGACGGGCTCAGGGGCCTGCGACGCCGGCGTCCGGGAGCGCAGCGGCGGTGCATCCAGCGGGCAGCTGAAGTCCTGCGCCACCCGCGGCGGGACGCCCGCAACGGCGCGCCGAGGGTTGCGAATCGTGGCGAACGCGAGCACGCCACCGCACGCGCACACGAGAGCGGAGATGAAGGCGGCGCGCGTGAACCCGTCCTCGAACTGCCCCGGGTGCAGGTAGCTGCTGCCGGTGATGCCCGCCAGCGCGGGCAGGATGGCCACGGCGAGCAGGCTTCCGGCGCGCGCAACCGTGTTGTTCACCGCCGAAGCTAGGCCGGTGCGCGTCGCCGGCGCAGACGACAGTGCCGTTGCCGTCAGCGGCGCGACCGTGATGGTGAGTCCAAGTCCGAACACCAGCACCGCCGGCAACACGTCGGCGATGTAGCTGCCCGATGGACCGACGCGCGCGAACAGCGCAAGACCGATGGCGACGACGATCGGTCCGACGGACATCTGCAGCCGGGGACCGATGCGTGATGCGAGCTGCCCCGAACGAGCGGAGAGAAACAGCATGAGAAACGTGACCGGCAGCAGCGCCGCACCTGCTCCCGTCGGCGTGTAGTACGCCACCTGCTGCAGCTCGATGGGCAGCAGGAAGAACATCGCGCCCATCACTCCGTAGATGAGGAGCGTGACCAGGTTCGTTCCGGTGAACTGGCGCGAGCGGAAGATGGAGAACGGCACCACCGGGTTGGTGATGCGTCGCTCGACCGCGATGAACAGCGCGAAGGCAACCACGCCGGCGCCGAGCGTGCCGAGCACCGCGGCGGACGTCCAGCCCAGGTCCGGACCCTCAACGAGCCCATACGACACCCCGACGAGCGCCGCGACCACCAGCCCGCTGCCGAACGTGTCGATACGACCCGTCGCCTCGGGGTTCGCCGACTCGGGAACGTGACGCAGTGAGACCAGGATCACGGCGAGCGCGACGGGCATGTTGATGAGAAAGATGAGCCGCCACGACAGCGCGGCGATGAGGTAGCCGCCGACGAAGGGCCCGAGCGCTCCGGCCAGTCCGGTCAGCCCGGACCACGCGCCGATGGCGCGCCCTCTGTCGGAGGGTGCAAACGCCGCCTCGATGATCGCCAGGCTTCCGGGCGTCAGCAGCGCGCCGCCGATGCCCTGAAGCGTGCGCGCAACGATGAGGAACGTGATGCCGGGTGCGACGGCGCACAACGCCGACGCGACGGCAAACCACGCCACGCCGATGAGAAAGACCCGTCGCCGCCCGAAACGGTCACCGAGTGCGCCGGCGAGCAGCAGGAGCCCCGACAGCGTGAGCAGGTAGCTGATCGACACCCACTGCAGACCGGCGATGTCGGCGTGGAACTCGCGACCGATCGTCGGTTGCGCGATGCCGACGACGGTGGCGTCGAGCATCGCCATCGCGCTGCCGAGCACTGTCGCAGCGAGC
>VBGJ01000138.1 GCA_005880445.1 Chloroflexota bacterium
AGCAGGAGCACCGCGACGAACACCCCGAACCACAGCAGGCGCGCGGCGGCCAGCGGCGGCAGTACGATCGGCCAGACAGACCCGCCTCGCGGGCGAATCACGGAGGATCGAGCCCGCGCATCCGTTGCGGGTCTAGGCGCAGCGCCCACATCTCACGAAACGCGCGAGCCACCACGCGCGCGTCTGCGCCGGTGGCACGACCGGTTCGCCGCGGATAGTGCGGGATCGGTACTTCGACGATGCGGAACCCGCTGCGGCGCGCGCGCAGCAGCAGCTCGGTGGAGATGATGGCGCCGTCGGCGTGCAGGCCGACGCCGACAGCGCGCGGAAAGAGCTTGAAGCCGCAATTCGGGTCGCGCGATATTCCGCCCAGCACGGTCCGAGCCACCGCAAAGAAGGCGGCGTTGCTCGCCCGGCGGAACGCCGGATCGCTGCGCAGGATGCGGTATCCGGCGACGACCCGATCGCGCGCATACACGGCGAGCAGCCTCCGCAGGTCGGCTGGGTCGAACTGACCATCGCTGTCCATGAGCCATACGGCATCACACGCGGCGGCCTCGAAACCGGTGCGCAGCGCCGCGCCGTAGCCGCGGTTCGTCGCGTGCGACACGAGGCGCACGGGGACGTCCTCCGTGTGCGCCCGCAGCACCCGTGCCGCCGTGGCGTCACGGCTGCCGTCGTCAACGACGATGATCTCCGCACTCGGAGCGTTCCCACGCAGACTCGAAGCAGTCAGCTCGAGCACCTGCGCGATGGCCGCCTCCTCGTTGTACGCAGGCAGCACCGCGCTGATCGACGGCAGAGGCGTGCTGCTCACGTTTCCCCTCGCACGTCGTAGACGACGATGTGATCGCTGCGCCCGACCACGGGAAAGCCCTGCTGGCGCCACCACGCGAACCCGACGCTCGTCGTGATGGCTCCCGGGTCGGACACGCGGTCATCGATCTCGACATAGCTCACGTCGTACCGGTGCAGTAGCGCGGGGACTGTGCACTCCGCAGCGGTCTCGCAACCTTGGTACATGCGCTGCACGTCGCCATAGCGCGTGCCGATCGCGGTCCCATAGCTCCAGATCCAGCCGTAGTAGCCCATGACGCCGGTGCGTCCCCCTGCGGCGAGCAGGGGATCATTCGGGCGGCCGAAGGTGAGGAACACCGCGTTGCCCGCGGTGGTCTCGGCGACGTGGGACGCGAGCGCCAGCTCTTGCGCGCTTGCGATCTCGTACGGACCGCTGATCCGATCCTGCGGCGGCGTCCACGGCGCAAACCGCAGCATGACGACGATACCGGTGAGCAGCACGCTCGCGGCGACCGCGCCGACCCCGATTCGCGGCCAGAGGTGGCGCCACCACCGCGCCGCCAGCGCGCCCAGCACGAGTGCGACACCCAAATACCAATACGCGAGCAGCTTCGTGTTGTCCCAATCCCAGCTCTGGAACACCACCACGTTGCATGCGGCGAACACAAGCATGCCGGCAAGGAAGAGCTCCAGCAGGGGTGCGGGAACGAGACCGCGTGCGTGTGTCGCGATCGCCCCGACGCGGCCGGGAATCCACCGGCAGGCAGCGACGATCACCGCGACCACGGAGAGCGGTACGGCAACGCCGACATTGACGATCCAGAACCCCCACCACTCCGGCGCCACCAGTTGGCGCAATGCCTGGCCGACGGCGAGAAACGCGCCACCCGCCGAGATGTCGATCCTGCCCGATGCGTTGGCCAGCCAGCCCGGCTCGAACCACGGATATGCGTTGCCCGCCGCCGCCGATCCGTGTGGCGCGACCGCCACCTGGACGAGACGCGGCGCCGCGAGCACCGCGGACACCGCGAGCAGCGCGAGCCATCCTCGGCGAGAATGTCGCAGCGCGAGCACCAGCAACACCAGCGCGAGCGCGATGAATGTCTGGATGTGCACGAGTGGCAGCAGCCCAAGCAGACCGCCGCCGACGGCGAACGTGGACCACGCCTTTCCGGGTTCGCGCCATGCAGCGACAACGAGGATCAGGGTGACGAGCGCCGCGGCGAAGCCGTACGCCATGGTCCGTTGCGGAAGCCACCAAGCGAGCAGCGGCGTGTACCACTGCATGTCAGGAAACGGCGCTGGACCGCCATCAGACGGCAGGCCGTCGTAGGCGCGTGATTGCGCGGCGACGACGCCGGGGAGATCGTGCAGGGTGCCGCCGACGACCTGGACGCCCGTGCCGGGATGCGTGACCACGTATTGCGCGGTGCAGTGCGCGGCCGCGAACCCGTGCGCGGCGCACGCATCACCGAACAGCCCGACAAAGCCGAGGCCGCCACCGAGGAACACGATGAGCGCAGCGAGCGTGCCGCCGCCGGCCGGCACTCCCAGGCGCAATCCGAGGCAGACAACCAGCAGCGCGACAACCAACAGCAGCAGCCCCGACGGCACCGCAAGCGCAGCTGCGGGTGACGCGCCGAGCACGACGAGCGTCGCGGACTGGAAATCAGCGAGAAACGGATACAGGAGCGGTGTCCCGCTGAAGAGAGGGTTCGTCGGCGGCACATTGCCCGCAATTGCAAAGCTTGCTTGCGTGGTCAGGTGCTGCGACCAGTCCGCCCAGACGGTGGGATAGCCAGACTCCAGTCCGGTGCCACCTGTGAAGACCGTCTTGGAGACGATCAGGGCGATGACGACCGCTCCGGCAGCGGCTAGCCCGAGCGCCGTCCACGATGGGTGCGCACGCCATCGTTCTCGCTCTTCCAGCCACGACCGCCGCCACGGCGCCAGTGGATCGTGCGTGAGGAACGCGACGACGACTCCCGCGGCGACGAGAGCGGCCGGACCGCCGAGCACTGTGGCGACGCTCAATCCCACCGGCAGCGCGAGCCCGTACGTCATGGCTGCACCAAACACGACCCCGGCGACGATCGCGACGAGAGCGCGCTCGATCAGCAGCAGCGGCGCACGCACCGCACCGGCGATCACACATCCCGCCGCCAGCGTGAGTGCGCTGCCGGCGGCGAGCAGGACTGGCGTCACCAGGCGTCGACCCAGAGGCGCATCTGATGGTCGGCGGGGCTCAACGGCAAGGCCGTCCACACCGGATAGAAGAAGACGAACGCCGCGACGGCCGTGGCGATGCCGGCGTACGCGAGCGGCGCCAGCGAGAGACGTCGCTCGCCCACCGGGATGGTGACGCCGCGTATCGCGGTCAGAAGATATGCCAAGGCGAGCACGGTGAAGATCAGCATGCCAAACGCGTGGTAGAAGAAAAGCACTCGCCTATCGTTGCCCGGCACCCACATCATCCACGCGGTGACATAGCCGAGCACAATGAATGCGGGAACGAACGTGCGTGATATGGCTGCGCTGATCGCCACGGCAATCCCGAAGAGGGCCACGCCGGCGAAGGCGACGGTGTACCCGGGGCCTGGTTGCACGCGAGAGATCTCATTCGACGACGACGGCTCTTGGTGGAACTTGGCGACGAATTGCGCCGCGGTGTACGACGTGTTGACGTTGTTGGGGTCGTGATATCGCTGCGCCGCCGAGAACAGCAGGATCATCGCCAGAATCGACGCGATTCCGAGCACGCCCACGCCCAGCCGCCACCACGGCGGCCCGCGCGTCGCACGCCACACGCAGAAGAGGATGGCGATGATGCCGAGCCACCAGATCGCCGGATTGCCCATGTCGGTGATCGATGCGACTCCCGGGTTCTGTGCGTTGCCGCCGTCGTAATAGAACAGCACGGGGTGTTCCATCACCGGCCATGTGTACCAGTGCGACGAGTACGGGTGGCTGTGACACTCCTGCTCGTGGTACTGCAGGGACGCGGCGTTGATCTCGTAGATGTTGTAGATCGCTACCGCCGGGTTGGGCAGGGTCACCGAGCCCGCGTGGACCACGGGCACCTGGAGCGTCTTTGGGCTGCCGGTGAGACCGGACGTCCCCTGGCTGCACGCCGTGAAGAAGTAGACGTCGGGATGCTGGATGGTGAGGTACCGCGAGTAGCCCGCACCGAAGACACAGGCCATGACCACGCCAGCAGCGATGTAGTGCGCGATGGCGCGGCCACCCGCCGCATCGCGCCACATCACCGTCTCCATGCGCCGCGGCCCTGCGATGCGCCTGAGGAACGGTATCGCCGCGGCGAGGTATGGCGCGAGCCCGCGCGCGAGGATCAGCCCCGCGGCCACGACGAGGGGCGCGAGGGCGGTGAGCTTGGCCGCGAAGGCCAAGCCCGCCACGGCGGCCATGACATACAGCGTCAGGCGCCACTGCGTCTTCGTCCTCGCCTGCCAGTGCAGAAGGAAGGTGTAGTAGAAGAGCGCGACGAAGAAGATGGCGATGGTGTCGATCACGCCGGTGCGCGATTCGACGAACGCCAGCCCATCGATGCAGAGGAACAGCGCCGCGGCCACCGCGAAGAACCGGTCACGCCGCAACCGCCTGGCGATGAGATAGATGACGCCGACGAGCAGGCTGCCGAAGAAGATCGTGCTGGCCCGCCACGTCCACGTGTCGAACCCCCACCAGGCGATGGGCGGAGCCATGAGGAGCTTGGCCAGTGGCGGCTCCGGGTCGAAATACGACTCCGCCGGCTGCGCAAGGTCCTTCGCCGCGTCGACAGGGAAGTACACCTCGTCGAAGACGTAGCCGCAGTGATTGACCTCGCGGTAGTGCGGACCGACTGGGACTGGAGCGCATTCCGCGCGGTTGTACGGATGGCCGACGCCGAGCGCGCGCACGCCCCCGGTGCCGTTGAGGAAATCGGGAAAGACCGGGCTCGCAAGACGCAATACAAAGCCGAGCACGATCAGCGCGATGACCGCGATGACATCGAACCTGTCCAGGTCCAAAAAGCCGCGTAACCCGGCTCGCACCAGCGGCTCTGCATCCCCGGCACCGTCGGTTGTCGGTAGCGGCGGTGGCGAGGTGGGTGCCCTTAACATCTATTTACAAAGATTCATTGGTCCTTTACTGCTTTCGCGATGCGCCATCGCTACAGTCGAATACGCAGGACGGCGCATTCTGTGACTTCGAAACTCATTCCCTTCCTGAAAGGCCGGAGGGCTTGCTCTCCGGTCTTCTTTTTGCCTTCCGAACCAGGAGTCACGACGCGCCCGCGCCTTCGGAACGGACGCGGCCGACGGCGTCGAGCCACCCCGCGTAGCTCTCGGCCGGTCTGATTCCGACCTGGG
>VBGJ01000246.1 GCA_005880445.1 Chloroflexota bacterium
GAGGCGCAGGACTCCGCGCAGTTCGGTGCCCAGGCGGCCTTGATTCGCTTCCTCGAGAGCGGCGAGGATGGGTTCGATGTGTCGGGAGGGTGGACTTGAGCGGCTCCCGCGAAATCATCGCGACCACGCACCGCCTCTCTCGATACCCGATCGGCGCAACCCTCGTCGGCGCTTTCGTGCCGCGCCCCGCTGGCGCCGCCGACAAGAACCGCTGGCCCTGAAGTTCGTTTTCTGGGACAACGGCGAACATGAAACAAATCGGGCTCGCCCGATCGCCAGAAAACGTGGGAGGAACACCTCATGTCCACCCAGGTGCTCAAGAACACCCAGTCGGAAGAATTTGACCTGGTGATTCTCGGTGGCGGCACGCGGTCCACCGTCGCGGCATGGACCTTTGCTGGACGAGGGCAGCGTGTCGCCGTCATCGAGCGCAAGTACGTCGGCGGATCGTGCCCGAACATTGCGTGCCTGCCGAGCAAGAACATCATCCACAGCGCGAAGGTCGCATCGTACTTTCGCCGAAGCGAAGAGTTCGGCATCGCTCGCGAGGGCTTCAGGGTCGCGATGTCGGGCGTGCGCGACCGCAAGCGCAAGATGGTCTCCGCCATCAACGACGTCTATCTCGACAACTACCGGAACACGGGCGCGGAGTTCATCCTGGGGACCGGACGGTTCGTAGGCGCCAGAACGGTAGACGTCGCTCTCCCCGACGGGAACAGCCGTCGATTGCGCGGCACGAACGTGATCATCAGTACCGGCACGCGTGCCGCGCTGGGAGCAATTCCCGGTCTTGCCGATGCCCAGCCGCTCACGCATGTCGAGGCACTCGAGCTCGACGAAGTTCCCGAGCATCTGCTGGTGATCGGCGGCGGCTACGTCGGAATCGAGCTGTCCCAGGCGATGCGGCGATTTGGCAGCAGAGTGTCGGTGACCGATCGCAACAACCGGTTGATGTCCAGGGAAGACGCTGACGTCTGTGAGGCTCTCCTCAGCCTGCTCGAGGACGAGGGCATCGAGCTTGTTCTCGGTGCAGCGATCAAGCGGGTATCGGGTAAGTCAGGAGACTCCGTGAGCATCGTCGTCGAGCAGAATGGAGCAGAGAAGTCGTGAGACCGAGAACGGATTCATCAAGGTCAACGATCGACTGCAGACGACCGCGTCCGGCGTTTGGGCGATCGGCGAGGTTGCGGGCAGCCCGCAGTTCACGCACATCAGCGTCGACGATTTCCGTGTCGTCCGTGACAACCTCGATGGTCTCCACCACGTGACCACGGGCAGGCACGTTCCGTACTGCCTGTTCACGGACCCGGAACTGGCCCACGTCGGGCTTAGTGAGAACGAAGCGAAGGCCCGGGGCATTGCATACCGTTTGTTCAAGGTTCCCATGGACGCGGTACTGCGCGCGCGCACCCTTTCGGAAACGCGAGGATTTCTGAAGGTTCTGGTGGAGGTCGGCGGTGATCGCATCCTGGGCTTCACGGCGTTCGGTATCGGCGCGGCGGAGATCATGTCCGCCGTCCAGATCGCCATGATCGCAGGACTGCCCTATACCGCGCTGCGCGACGCCATCTTGACTCACCCCACGTTGGTCGAGGGGCTCATACCGCTGTTCTCATCCGCCGCGTCAGTACACGAGGCTGGCGATGCTATTCGCCAACATCCGGCCATCTAGCCAGCCCGCCGGCAACAAGGTCGTCCTCGCGTGCGAGTCGCCCCGCCCTCCTCCCTCGACTCATCCGAACCAGCGTCGCAGAGCTCGGCGGGAGGGGACTCACTCCGCCGCGCAGGGAGAGAATGCCCCAGGACTTGAGAGCAGAATCGGCGCGGCGCGCCCTTTTCGCCACAGCAAGGTTGCGGCACTCGAACCCACACCAAGAGTTAAAGGCGGCGCCCCCAACGAACTCCCGAATAACCTGATACCGACTTCCATAGGCGTAGCGCCACTTGATCTCTCGACCGGCATCCGGATCCCGCGCATTCCTTCCACAGTCTCGCATAGGTTTGATGCTCGCGGCCTCGGGCGCGGTCATCTGCCTCGCCGTAGTCCACTGCTGCATTTCTACTTGCGACCACGACGAGATCGAGCACCTGCACGCGAGCTGGTTGGTTGGCGACGGAGCAGTCCCGTTCCGCGATTTCCTCGAACACCACCACCCAACGCTCTACTACCTCTACGCGCCGCTGACCAGCTGGCTGGACGGCTCGCCGCGCGCCTTGGTTGCCACGGGCCGGATCATCAATCTCCTGCTCTTCTTGGTCATGGTCGTCGCACTCGAGCATTTCCGGACCGGGCGTTTCCGGTGGAAGGAAGTGCCGTGGACGGCGCCGATTCTCCTAGGATCCTGGACCTTCGTCCGGAACGCGCTGGAGGTTCGCCCGGA
>VBGJ01000139.1:0-3258 GCA_005880445.1 Chloroflexota bacterium
TCGACGGATCGCTCCGCGGCCTGCTGCGCTTCCTTCTGCTCTGTCATCTAGCGACGCCTCTCGGTCCCGCCGGACCGTAGCACGTCACCCGGACCATCCGGCTCACGCGATGTGGACGTGGAAGCAGCTCCTCTCGCCCGTGTGGCACGCGGGACCCGCCGGATCCACGCGCAGCAGGACCGCGTCTCCGTCGCAATCGAGCCTGATCTCGCGCACGTGCATCACGTTGCCGCTGGTCTCGCCCTTCTCCCAGAGCCGGTCGCGCGAGCGGCTGAAGAAGGTGGCGCGCCGGTTCCGCAAGGTCGCCTCCCAGGAAGCGCGGTCCATGTGCGCGACCATCAGCACGTCGCCGGACGCGACGTCCTGCACCACCGCCGTGATCAGGCGATCGCCGTCGAAGTTCGGCGCCGCCGGATCGTTCACAGGCGCACCTCGACCCCGTGCTCGTGCAGGTAGCGCTTGGTCGCGGGTACGGGGTGTGCGGCGAAGTGGAAGATCGACGCCGCGAGCGCGGCGTCCGCCCCCGCCTCGGCCAGTGCCTGCCGCAGGTGCTCCGGTTCCCCGGCCCCTCCGGACGCGATCACCGGTGTCGGGACCGCGCCGACGACCGAGCCCACCAGCGCCAGGTCGTAGCCCGCGCCGGTCCCATCCCGGTCCATCGACGTGAGCAGGAGCTCACCGGCTCCGCGATCGACCGCCTCGCGCGCCCATGCGACGGCCTCGCGGTCGGCGCGATGCCGCCCGCCATGCGAGTACACCGCGTAGCCGTCCCCGTCACGGCGCGCATCGATGGCAACCACGATGCACTGTTCACCGAAGCGCGCGGCCGCATCGCCGATCAGACCCGGACGCTCGAGCGCCGCAGTGTTGAGCGACACCTTGTCCGCTCCGGCTCGCAGCAGCGCATCGATGTCGCCGAGCCCGCGGATGCCGCCGCCGACGGTGACGGGGATGAAAACCTGATCCGCCGTGCGGCGCACTGCGTCGAGCAGGATGGAGCGCGCGTCACTCGACGCAGTGATGTCGAGGAAGACGAGCTCGTCAGCTCCGTCCTGGTCGTACCGAGCGGCCAGCTCCGCGGGATCTCCCGCATCGCGCAGGTCGACGAAGTTGACTCCCTTGACCACGCGTCCCGCGTCGACGTCCAGGCACGGAATGACCCGCCTCGCCAGGGTCACGAGACCGGCACCGGGAATTCCCGGAGCAGCTCGCCGAGGTCGAGGTTTCCCTCGTAGAGCGCGCGGCCGATCACCACACCGGCAGCTCCATGTGCGGCGCACGCATCGACGTCCTCGCTGGTCGTGATGCCGCCGCTGACGTACACGTCGCCTTCGTACATGGCGCGGCAGCGATCGAGCCCGTCGAGGTCCGGTCCGTCCAGCATGCCGTCGCGATCGGTGCCCGTGAACACCACCCCCGCAGATGGGCGCCCCCGCCACGAGCGGAGGACGTCCTCCATCGCGCCGCCCGGCTCGGTCCATCCGCTGATGCGCGCATCGCCGTCACGAACATCGAGCGCCAGCAACACCTTCCCCTCGTATGTCTGACAGATCTGACGCGTGAGCTCTGGGTCGCGCACCGCGAGGCTGCCGAGCACGACGAACGCGGCACCCTCCGCCAGCCACCGCCCGGTGTCCTGCGGGGTGCGCACGCCGCCACCAACTTGCACCGCGCAGCCGTCCTCGCATGCTGCCCCCACCGCACGACGCACCGCCATCTCGGTGCTCGCGTCGGGCCGGCCGCGCGCTGCGTCCAGATCGACGATGTGCATGCGGCGCGCGCCGGCCGCGACGAAATCCCGCGCCACGCGCATCGGCTCGGTGCCGTACACCGTCTCGCGGGCGTAATCCCCCTGGCGAAGCCGCACGCACCGGCCCCCGCGCACGTCGATCGCAGGGATGACGATCACGCGGGCAGCGCCGCCGAGCCCATCGACGCGCGGGTGCAGAGCTGAACGAAGTTCGCGTACACGCGCAGTCCGGCGGCGCCACTCTTCTCGGGGTGGAACTGGGTGCCGTACACGTTCCCCCGCTGCACGACGGCGACGACTGCGCCGCCGTGATCCGTGGTCGCCACCACGTCGGAATGGTTGCGAGGATGACCATCGTATGAATGCACGAAGTACACGTAGGCAGCGTCATCGACCCCGTCGAGCAGCGGCACGCGACGCAGGATGTGGATGCGATTCCAGCCCATGTGCGGGACCTTGCCGCTTGATGGACGCAGCCGGGTCACCTCACCGGGCACCAGGCCGAGCCCGTCGCCGCCCGTACCCTCGTCGCTGTGTTCGAAGAGCAATTGGTGCCCCAGGCACACGCCGAGCAGCGGACGCCCGGACTCCACGACGGCGCGCACCGCGGCGGCGATCCCACGCTCTCGCAGACGCTCCGATGCCGCGCTGAACGCGCCCACACCCGGGAGCACCACACCGTCGCACGCTGACAGGAGGGACGGATCCGCGGTGATCACCGGTTGTGCGCCGGCACTGACGAGCGCTCGTTCCACACTGCGCAGGTTGCCCACACCGTAATCGCATACGGCGACGCGCACGCTCACAGGGTCCCTTTGGTCGACGGGATGGCGGTGCCGATCACGCTGAACGCCTCCCGGCTGGCCAGACCGAGGGCCTTGAACGCCGCCTCCGCGATGTGGTGCAGGTTGTCCCCGCGAATGCAGTCGAGATGAATCGTGGCGCCCGCGCTCTGCGCATAGCCCTTGACGAACTCGCCGAGAACCGAGACGTCGAAGTCGTTGATCCGCCCTTGCAGCCGCTCCATGTCGTAGACGACGTGAGGCCGCTTTCCGTAGTCGACGGCGCAGCGCACAAGCGCCTCGTCGAGCGGCGCCGTGGCGTCACCGAAGCGCCGGATGCCCGCACGACCGCCAAGTGCGTCACTCACCGCCGCGCCCAGCACCAGCCCGGTGTCCTCCACCAGATGATGCGAGTCGACCTGCACGTCGCCGTCGCCGTGCAGCTCGACATCCATGCCGCTGTAGCGCACGAAGGAATCCACCATGTGCGCGAAGAACGGGAGTGGCAGCTCGATGGCGGACTTCCCGTCGCCATCGACGCGCACCTCTGCGCTGATGCGGGTCTCCCTCGTGGATCGCTCCTGCCTGGCTGTGCGCGCTCTCATCGCGTGCCCTCCAGCACGGCGAGTCGGGCACGGATGGCGACCGCGTGCCCCGGCAACCCCTCCGCGTCGGCCAGCTCACAGGCGATCGGAGCCAGACCCTCGAGCTCCGACGCGCTCAGCT
>VBGJ01000139.1:3470-14179 GCA_005880445.1 Chloroflexota bacterium
CTGGCGAAGTGCTCCACGACGCCGCCGGCCAGCCACGCGTCGTCCGTGAGACACACCGCCCACGCCAACGGATCGTGCTCGAGCTGCGACACGAGGTCGGCGGCGATGAACGCGGGATCGGCGCCGTCCGATGCGATGACCAGGATCTCGCTCGGCCCCGCGAGCTGGTCGATGCCCACGTCGCCGAAGACGGCGCGTTTCGCCAGCGTGACGAACGCATTGCCCGGCCCCACGATCTTGTCGACGCGGGCGATGGCGCCGGTGCCGTAGGCAAGCGCCGCGATCGCCTGCGCGCCACCGACCACGTGCACCTCGCCCACACCCAGCAGGGTCGCTGCCGCGGCGACGAGCTGGTGCACCGTCGCGCTCTCCGCCGGTGGGCTGGCGATCACCACGGACTCGACGCCGGCCACCCACGCGGGGATGACCGACATGAGGACCGTGCTGGGGTAGGCGGCGCGCCCTCCCGGGACGTAGCAGCCGACGCGGTGGAGTGGTTCGGGCCGGAGGTATGCGCTGTTGCTGCCACGATTGGCCGTTTCGTGCTGGTGCTCGTGGAAGGCGCGAATCCGGTCGGCCGCGGCGGACAGGGCGGCGCGCGTCGAGGGCTTGGTGTCCGCCCACGCAGAGCTCAGCACGTGCTCGGAGATCCTCGTCTCCGCCACATCGACGCCGTCGAGCCGGCTCGTCCACTCGCGCACCGCGATGTCGCCGCGTGCGCGGACCGTACGAATGATCTCGCGCACCGCCGTCTCCGGGTCGATCGGCCGGCCGAACGCCCGCTCGAGCAGCGCGTTCCCTGCCCCGTCGAGCTCGGGCGCGTTGAAGCCATCGCGCCTGCGCGTCGACTCGACGAGCTCGGCGACACTGAGCATTCGCAGCACTGCGCTCACGCCGCACCCTCCGCACCGCGCGCGGCGTCGGCGGCGCGCCGCAGCGCAGCGGCGAGCGTGTTGACCGAATCGCTTCGCGTCTTCAGCGCGGCCTGGTTCGCAATGAGTCGCGCTGTCGAACTACCCGCCTCGGCGATCTCGACCAAGTGGTTCGCCCTCAGGGTTTGTCCCGTCGCGGTGATGTCCAGCACGGCGTCGGCCAGCCCGGCGGCAGGCGCGAGCTCCACCGCTCCGTTGAGGCGGATGAGCTCGACTGTCACCGCCATGCCGGCGAAGAACCGACGCGCCGACTCCGGATACTTCGTGGCCACGCGCAGCGAGCCGCTCCAGTCGCCCCTGGCCAGAGCAGCACCTTCGGGGGCGGCGAGCACCAGCCGGCACGCGCCGAAGCGGAGGTCGACGAGCTCGTAGCAATCGCGAGCCGATTCCCAGAGCACGTCCTTGCCGACGACGCCGCAGTCTGCGGCACCCATCTCCACGTACACGGGGACGTCCGCTGGACGCACCTTGATCAGCGCGTTGCCGGACTCCTCGACGCGCAGCGAACGATCGAACACGGCTGCATCGATCCTCGCAACGCCCGCGCTGCGGAGCAGATCGCAGGCCCCGTCGAACAGCGTGCCTGCGGGGAGGGCGATGCGAAGCCCTTTCACCCCGCGGGCCCGGTCAGCGCGTCCACCGCTGCATCGATAGACCCCTGACCACGCGCACGTCGCGCAATCCAGTGCACACCGTCGCTGCATGCCTGCACAGGCGTATCCGTTGCGCGAGGGTCGGTGAGATCGAGGTCGCAGACGGCTGCGACACCGCGTTCGCGCAGTCGCTTGGCGAGGCTCAACGCCGTTGCACGCTGGCCGCTGCTCCACGCAACACGAAGCGCGGCCGGCCGCTGCGGTTCGCCGTCGCGCCGAGTCAGCACATCGTTGCACCGGTCGACGTGGAGCACGAAGCCCGTGGCTCGCGCGGGAAAACCGAAGCGTTCCAAGAGCGAGTCGTAGCGCCCGCCGCTGCCAAGCGGGAACCCCGAGTCGAGGCTGAACACCTCGAACGTCGGGCCCGTGTAGTAGTCCCAGTCGCGCACGGCACCGAGATCGAGGTGCACCCCCTGGGTGACGCCGTGCTCCTCGATGAGCTCCCACAGCTGCATGAGCTGTTCGATTGCGCCTCGAGGCCGGTCGCCCCCGAGGCCGATTGCCGCCGTGTCGAGGATCTCCCTGCCACCGCGAAGCGTGGGAAACGCGAGCAGCAGACGGCGCTCTGCGTCGCGGACATCGGTGCGCTCGAGCGCTGCCTCGACCGCAACGAGGTCGCGCCTGGCCAGCGCACCGAGGACGATTCGCTGCGCGTCGGCGTCAAGCCCAGCGGACTCGAGGACACCGGGGATGAAATCGGCATGCCCGACGTCGATCTGCACGCCGCGCACACCGCCGCGCTCGAGAGCTGCCGCCGCGAGCGCGATGCACTCGGCGTCGGCGGTGAGGCCGGCGTGACCGATCAGCTCGCATCCCGCCTGTATCGCCTCGCGACGGCGTCCGTCGAGCAGTGGAGCATTGCGCAGCACCGGGCCTGCGTAGCAGAGGCGGAGTGGAAGTTGCTCACGCTGCAGCTGCGTGGCGACCACGCGCGCGACGCTCACAGTGCGCTCGCCCACAAGTGTGAGCAGCGCTCCATCGGCGTCCATGAAACGAAAGAGCTGCGACTGGCGCGCGGCGCCAATACCCGCGGCCACCGTGTCGAGCGGTTCGACGAGCGGCGTGCCGAGGAGGCCGTACCCCCACGATTCGAAGGCTCCGACGAAGGCTTCGATGAGGTCGCGCCTGCGGCCTGCGGCACCGGGAAGCAAGTCGCTGAATCCGCCGGCGCGTCCGAGCGCGGGTGTGCTTCGTGGGTCGCCTACCACCGCTGCCATGGCGGGATTTTAGCGGTGGGCCCGAATTTCACCGGTCATGGTCGCGCGCCGTCAGCGGCGGCGAGCATCGCGGTGACCTCGTCGTGCAGCAGCGAGTTCGTCGTGAGCACGTTGCCCGAGTCGATACGTCGACGACCCTGGAAGTCGCTGAACCGTCCACCCGCCTCCTCGACGATGAGCTGGACCGCCGCGATGTCCCATGGCGCCACCACGGGTTCGATACCGATGTCGATCGCGCCCTCCGCAACCAGCATGTGCGACCAGAAGTCACCAAAGGCGCGGACCTGCCGGCAGCGCGCGGAGAGTTCGAGATAGCCTGCAGCGTGGCCGCGCGCCGCGAAATCCCGCGGGTCCGTGCAGGAAAGATGCGCAGAATCGAGTGCACGAACCTGGGACACGTGCACAGCGGCACGGTGCGATGTGTGCGTACCGCCGCGTTGCTCCGCCCACCATCGACGGTGCAGTGCCGGGGCTGAGACCACCGCGCACACGGGTTCAGCTTCATGGCGGAGCGCGATCAGCGTGGCCCACACGGGGACACCACGCACGTAATTCTTCGTCCCGTCGATCGGATCGACGTACCACCGCCATTCGTCATCTCCAGTGTCACCGAGCTCCTCACCCGCAACGCCGTGTCCAGGGCGCTCGCGCTTCAGCGCTTCCCGCAGCATCTCTTCCACGCGCACGTCGGCGTCCGTCACCGGGCTGCTGTCGGACTTCGTGTCGATGCGCAGGTCGGCTGCTCCGAACCGCTGCATGGTCAGCGAATCGGCGAGGTCGGCGAGATGCAGCGACAGCTCGAGGTCGGGACTCAACCGGTCGCCACCCCGAGACGCTGTACCGCGCGCAGCAGGCGGTCGAGGGACACGGCGTCGCCGACCGTGATGCGCAGACGGCCATCGACGGGCGGAGCATCGAGGTGACGCACAAGAATGCGCTGATCACGCAGCTTCCGCGCAACATCCTTGGCGCTGCGGTCCTCCGGCGGTCGCGCGAAGACGAAGTTCGCTTCGGAAGGCAGCACGTCCCAGCCCAGAGCGCAGAGCGCATCCACGAGCCGGGTGCGCTGTTCCCGCACGGTGGCAACGAGCCGCTGGTGGTACCCGGCGTCTTGGAGCGCCGCGAGGGCCCCGGCGAGTGCGCAGCGGTCCACCGGATACGAGTCCTGCACGGCGTGCAGGTCGGCGACCAGCTCGCGTGACGCCACCGCATATCCCACCCGAAGCCCGGCGAGCGCGTGTGACTTCGAGAAGCTGCGAAGGACGATCCAGTTGTCGTGTGACGTCAGCCTCGATACGCACGAGTCCGGGGCGAAATCGCAGTACGCCTCATCGATGACAACCACTCCGGCCGCACCGTCGAGCTGCCGCTCCAGACGGTCCGGCGCAATCCATTGTCCTGTCGGCGAGTTTGGATTGACGACGAAACGGAGCACCGCAGGCACCGATGCAAAACCCGCGTGCAGCGCGCCGTCGCGCTGGAGTGGCATGGACAGGTCGCGCACCGAGAAGACGCGCGCGAGCACGGGAAACAGCGTGTACGTCGGTACCGGATGCAAGACCGTGCTTCCTGGCTCCGCAAAGGCGCGGTAACAGCAGTCGATCACCTGATCACCGCCATTGGCGACAAAGATCTGATCAGGTTCGACGCTGTGGTGACGCGCCAGCGCGGAGCGAAGCGGCTCACCGAACGGGTCTGGATACAGCCGCAGTGCTGCCGCGGCGTCACGCACCGCGGCGGCCACGCGGGGTGACGGCGGCAGTGGCGCCTCGTTCGTGTTGAGCTTGACCCACTCGTCGTCGGAGGCCGGCTGCTCGCCGGGCACATAGCCGGACCCACTGCCCAGCGAGACGCGTCGAAATCGTGACATGGCCGCCGAGGGTACGCCCTCTAGGCTCTCGACAGGAGTGGGCTGAGCACGAGTCCGAGCGCGGCCGCGGACATCGCGCCGGTGGCGATCCACGTGAGCCACCGGCTCAGACGCCCGCTGCGCTTGTCCCGCATCACCGCGCGGTCGGATCCGAGGAGCACGATGAGCGCGAGCAGAGGGGGCGCAACGATGCCGTTGATCATCGCCGTCACGAACAGCATCTGTATCGGATCGACGCGCAACAGATTGAAGAGCAAGCCGACCACGGTGGCGACGACGATGACTCCGTAGAAGGTGGGCCGGTACCGCGGCCTGACGGCCAGCGACCCATGGAGACCGAGCAGCTCTTTGATCGCGTAGGCGGCAGACCCGGAAAGAATGGGGATCGCGAGCAATCCGGTGCCAATCAGCCCGGCGGCAAAGAGGATGTATGCAAACTGTCCCGCGACGGGCGCCAGCGCTTGTGCCGCCTGCTGTGCGGTCAGAACGCCTGTCTGACCGTGCGCGTGGAGCACCGTGCCGGTCGTCAGGATGATGCAGTACATGATCACCTGCGAGAAGCCCATGCCGGCGAGTATGTCGGTGCGTGCGGCGCGGAGTTCGTCGCGGGTGACGTTGCGGCGCTCCGCCACGGTGCGCTGGCCGGCTGCCTTCATCTCGTCCACCTCGGAAGAGGCCTGCCAGAAGAAGAGATATGGCGAGATGGTGGTGCCCAGCACCGCGACCAGCGCAGCGATGAAACCCGAGTCAAGCTCGAGCCGCGGGATGAACGTGGACGTGATGACGGCGCCGACGCCGGGGCGCACGAAGAACACGGTCACCACGTATGCGAAGAGCGCAAGCGTCAGATATTTGAAGATTCTGAAGATCGTTGAGTACGAGGTGAACAGCTGCAGCGCGAGGATGAGCGCGGCAATGGGAAACAGAAACACCGATGCGCTCACGTGCCCCACGCTCAGGAGCGACGCGCCGGCTGCCACGGCTCCAAGGTCCGCCCCCAGGTTGATCATGTTGGCGACACACAGCGCGATGACGGCAATGCTCACGATCCATGTGGGGAACTTTCGCCGGAGCGCCGTACCCAGCCCGGTGCCGGTCTGCAGCGCGATGCGCGCGCACAGCTCCTGCACGGCGCTCATCAGCGGGAATGTGAACAGCGCCGTCCACAGCAGCCCGTAGCCGAACTGGCTGCCGACCTGCGAATACGTGCCGATGCCGCTCGGATCGTCGTCGCTCGCGCCCGTGATCAACCCGGGGCCGAGCGCCTGGAGGAGCCCAAGCGGGCCTTTTCGCCGCGCGTGTACAGCCGCGCTGCGCTCCGCCAACCCGGTGGCGGCCTCGCCCTTGATCAGCCGCTTGAGCGGCGGATCCTTTGTGGTCAGACGTGGCAGGTTCTTCGCCAGCGCCTTGAGGATGGGATCGCCGCGCCTCTTTGTTTCCGGAGCCATTGTGGGCTTAGGTTATAGCGTCAGTATCACTTTTGGCCGGTTGGATACCGATGCTGCCCGTAGACTTCGGACGCATGTGCGGCATTGCCGGCATCAGCCGTCCTGATCGCGACCTGCTGTCGCGAATGCTCGACGTAATCGTCCACCGCGGGCCCGACGGCTCGGGTATGGAGGTGAACGAGGACGTGGCAATTGGTATCCGTCGCCTCGCGATCGTCGACATCGAGACCGGCAACCAGCCCATGTATAGCCACGATCAGTCGCTTGCCCTCGTATGGGGCCGCGACGTCGTCAGCCACCTGATCGGGATGTTCGCCATCGCCATCTGGGATGGCACGCGCAAGGAGCTTTTCCTCGCCCGCGATCGGCTTGGCATCAAGCCCTTGTACTACGCGGCCGGCGGGGGCATGTTCCGGTTCGCGTCAGAGATCAAGGCGTTGCTGCAAGATCCGTCGGCGCCGCGCGCGGTGCACCAGGAGACGCTGCACAGGTTCCTGCTGTTTCGTGTTCACGACTCCGGCGAGCACACGTTCTTTGACGGCATCGATCGCCTGCTTCCCGGTCACACCATGGTGGTCCGCGACGGCTCCATCACCAGCGTCGAGCGCTACTGGAATCCGCCGGTCAACCCAGAGTTCACGTCCGATCGCTCGGATGCGGACTACGCCGCGGCGTTCGCCGGCCTGTTCGACCGGGTGGTCAAGCGCCATCTGATCGCCGATGTGCCCATCGGCATCCCGCTGTCGGGTGGCCTGGATTCGAGCGGCGTCGCGTGCACCGTGGCGCGCTTCATGGCGGAGGGCACCGACCTCCACACCGCCGGCCGGCTGCACACGTTCTCCGCGCTTTACCCGGGTCAGACCATCGACGAGAGTCCCTACATCCACGAAGTGGAGGGACGCGTCGACAGTGTCCCGCACTACGCGTACCCGAGCGTCGAAGAATTCTGGAACGAGATGGCCGAATGGATGTGGTTCCAGGAGGAGCCCACCATCGCCACCGCACCCTATGCGTACTACTCCGTGTACCGCATCGCCAAGGGGACCGTGACGGTGATGCTGTCAGGCAACGGCGGTGATGAGCTCATGGCAGGCTACATCCCGTACTTCCGCACGTACTGGACGTCGGCGGTCGACCAGCACCACTGGCTGTCCGGTGTGCGTGAGTTCGTCCGCGGATTCGACATCTACAAGGAGTACCTCCGCGACGCCATCCAGGCTCGCGCCCCTTGGATCGACGTGCTCAAGATGCGCGACATGCTGGCCGCGCCGAATGCGTACCTCAACGGGTTCTCGTACGCTGCCGACCGCAACCTCAACCGGCGGCTGGCGAACGATGTGCTTGCGTACTCGACACCAAACCTTCTCCGGTACGAGGACAAGAATTCGATGGCCTTCTCCATCGAGGCCAGGGTGCCCTTCCTCGACCATGAGCTCGTCGAATTCATCTTCCAGCTTCCGATCGACCAGAAGATCAAGGGTGGCTGGAATCGTGCTGTCTATCGGCACGCGATGAAGGGCCGCATCCCGGACCGGAACCGGCTTCGCCGCAACAAGATCGGCTTCACCAACCCGGAGTTCGCCTGGATGCGGGCGCGTGCGCCACAGGTGCGAGAGATCTTCGCGTCAGATCCGTGCCGCAGCCGCGGCGTGTACGACACGGACCGGCTGGTCGCGGGGTTCGATGCCTGGTTGCGGGGCGCCCCCGGTGATGTGCTCCTCTTCTGGCGCGCCCTCGTGTGCGAGCTGTGGATGCAGCGGTACATCGATCAGCCCGTCGCCGTGCATGCCTAGGACGACGACGCCACGAGCGGCGCCGCCCATCTCGCGGGGTACCGTCGAGGTTGACGGGATCGTGTACGAGCGGCACGTGGTCAGGACCCATCTCGTGCACGTCAAGGAGCCGCTGCTCGACGTCCTCAAGAAATACGTCACGCACGTGATCCAACCCGGCGATTTCATCGCGCTCTCGGAGAAGCTCGTGGCCATCTCGCAGGGCCGCGTCATCCATCGCTCACTTGTGCAACCCGGGTTGCTCGCGAAGATGATCGTGAAGGGTGTCGCCAAGTTGAAGGATGACGTCGGCTTCTCTGACCCCGCGAAGATGCAGGTGGCCATCTATCGCGCCGGCTGGTGGCGAATGCTCGCGGCGATGACCGTGGGAGGCATCACCCGCGTCTTCGGCAGGCATGGCGACTTCTACCGCGTCGCGGGACACCGAGTCTCGGAGATCGACGGCTTCAACCCACACACGATCAAGCCCTTCAACGAGTTCGCCATGCTCGGTCCCGAGGAACCGCAGCGCGACGCACAGGACGTCGAGGACGCAACAGGCTGGCCAACGGTGATCATGGATGCGAACAACGTCAACGTCGAGATACTCGGCCTGAGCCGCGGGGTTCCGCTCTCGCGCGCCTCCGCTCGACTCGTGCTCCTCGACAATCCCATTGGGCAGTCGGACGAGCAGACGCCGATCGTGGTGGTCCGGCCGCTTCGACCTCAGCCCTGAGCCGGAGCCGCGGCCGCCAGGTGCTGCCAGAAGGCATCGACAGCGGGCGTCTGCAACGCCACCCGACGCGCCGCGGTGAAGTGCTGCACGACAGCCCGGCCCGGCCGGGGAATCGCGACGAGCCGTCCCGATGCAATCTCCGCCTCCACCAGCGATCGCGGCATCACCGCGAACCCGATGCCGGCGAGCAGCGCCGCCAGCAGCGCACCCTCCTCGAGCTCGATGATCTGCGACGCGTTCGCATGCCGTCCCAGCACGAGCGCCGCCCGCAGCTGCGTGCCGCTGCCGTGCTCGTGCGCGAGCAGACGGTGCGCGCCCAGCTCGCGCATCGGCTCATCGCTTCGCGCCAGCGGATGCTCGGATGCCGCGACGATGACGAGGTCGGTCGCCTCCAGGAGGATGGTCTCCACACCCGGCAGCCGGACGTCTGAGCCCACCACCGCGACGTCGGCGATCCCGTCGACGAGCATGGCGAGCACATCTCCCATCGAGGCAAGCCTGATGTGCACGTCGATATCCGTGTGTGAGCGCACGAACGGACCCACCCACGCTGAGAGCCGGTGTGCTCCGATGACCCGGCCTGCCGCAATGGAAACGTCGCCGTGCTCGAAAGCCAGATACCCCGCGGTCAGCTCCTCGATCTGGCCGGCGTCATCGAGCGTCTGGATGGCCAGGTGACGCACCGCGCGCCCAACATCCGTGAGCCGGACGTTGCGACCGACGCGGTGCAGGAGCGGCACCCCAAGGGTCCGCTCGAGCCGGTGCACTGCGGCGCTCACCGAACCCTGCGACAGACCCAGCGCGTCGGCGGCGGCGGTCACGTGCTCGCGCTGCGCCACGCTCAAGAAGATGTGAAGCTGATCCAGTGTGACGCGGGGGCGGCGCCCACGACGCGGAGGCGAACCCGTGTCGCGGCGGCGCGTTCGTGGTGCAGGCATCGTTCGTGTTCAACGATGATTCTACGCAAATCGATCAGCCCAGCCGGCTGATCGCAACACGCTCAGCCGGCCGCGTGGGCCCCTGGTGGTGGCGCCGCCCGGACGCGCGGCAACAGCAGTGACAGCACGCCGGTGAGGAACCAGAAGCCGACGTTGAAGAAGAGGATGCGCTCCACCGACGTGGTGAAGTCACGCGCCAGCGCAAGTTTCGCAGCGGCAACCGTCGCGGCCTGCACCGGATTCGCGGCAGCGCCGCTGGTGATCGACGGACACCCGGGAATCGTCTGCGACGGGTCGGTTGCGCTCGCTCGCTGGTCGAAGCATTGCGTGAACTTCGCCACTGTGGCCGCTAAGGCGGCGGGAGGCACGTGCGCCGCAGCCAGCTGCGCACTGAGCTGTGGCGTCACCGTGGTCACAACGTTCGGCGCGCGACTCGACAGCAGACCGAAGAAGACCACGCCGACGACCGCGAGGCCGATGGCGCCACCGAGCTGCTGAAAGGTCCCCAGCACCCCGGACGCCGAGCCGGCATCGCGACCCGGGACGCCGGCGAGGATCACGTTGAGCAACGGTGCGATCACGGTGCCGAGACCCAGACCGGCGACGAAGAACGTCGGGATCAGGTCCCAGCTGGTGACATCCACACTGCGAATGTGCAGCGTGAGGATGATCCCCAGCACGCCGACCACGAGGAAGCCCGAGCCGATCGCGATCGTCCACTTCCCCAGCCGCGGGGCAAGCCGCGCTGATACCGCCGACGCGATCGCAGTTCCGATGCTCCACGGGATCATCGTGAGCCCTGCGCGGAGCGCGCTGAATCCCAACCCCACCTGGAGCATGAGGCTGAAGGTGAAGAAGAACGCGGGAATGCCGGCGATGAAGACCGCCGAGATCAGGACCCCGATGCGAAACGCGGGGATGCGAAACAGCGACAGCCGCACGAGCGGAAACCGCTCTGACGGCAGCGCGCGCTCATAGAGAACGAACAGCGCGAGGACGAACGGGCTCAACCCCATGCACAGGTATGTCCACAGTGGCCAGCCGGCCACCTGACCCTCCACGAGCGGGTACACGAGCAGGGCCAAACCGGCGCTCGCGATCAGCACCCCGACGACGTCGAGCCGGGTGGCGTGCGGAGCGCGC
>VBGJ01000140.1:0-8650 GCA_005880445.1 Chloroflexota bacterium
GATGCAAGGCGCGATGGACGGCAGGTTTCTCTTCCGGTCCGAAGACAGCGCCCCGTGCAACCTCGCGACGTACAGTCAGGGCGAGTTCCGTATGACCCGTTTCCGGATCGCGCTCGGCGCGGTCATCGTGCTGATCGTAGCGGTGGTGGTCATCACCGCCGTCCGTCCACCCATGCCGCCGAGCGTCAACGGAAGCGCCTCGGCGCAGGTGTACCCGGTGAGCCAGCGGGCGGCCGCACCCGCCTTCACCGGCATCGATGCATGGATCAACAGCGCGCCCCTGACGGCGGCATCGCTGCGCGGCAAGGTGGTGCTCGTCGACTTCTGGACCTTCTCGTGCATCAACTGCGTGCGCACGCTGCCACACCTGCGGCAGCTGTACGACACCTACCGCGGTAGTGGGTTTGTCATCGTGGGCGTGCACTCGCCCGAGTTCGATTTCGAGAAGGTGCTGGCCAACGTCAGGCAGGCCGTTCAGCGTCTTGCCGTCACCTGGCCGGTTGCCGTCGACTCGCAGATGGCGACCTGGAATGCCTTTGGGAATGCCTACTGGCCGGCGGAGTACCTGATCGACCAGCAGGGGAGGGTCGCGTACACGAACATCGGCGAGGGCAACTACGCCGCCACCGACGCGGCGGTCGGCGAACTGCTCGGTGTGACCCGTGCCGGCTCCCCGTCGGCGACGGCGGTGCCCACCGACATCACCCCAGAGCTCTACGCCGGGAGCCAGCGCGGACAGCTCGTCACCGGCGAGGCGTACGGCGCGCCGGGATCGCCGCTGTTCTACCCGGATCCCGGGCGGCCGCGGGACGTCGACGCGATCCAGGTGACCGGCACGTGGACCGACGAGGCCCAGTACCTGCGGGCGGACGGAACTGGACACGTGCGCCTCAACTTCCACGGCGACGCGCTCTACGTCGTGGCAGGTACGTCCGCGGGTGCCATCCACGTCGGCGTGAGCCTCGACGGCGGCCCTGTGCCGGCCGGGCGGTCGGGAAGCGCGCTGTCCGCATCCGCGTTCGACGTGGGGCGGCATGACCTGTATCCGCTGCTCGCCGGCGTGGGCCCCGGCTACCACCTGATCGACCTGACGGTTCGGGCGGGCTTCGAGCTCTACACGTTCACGTTCGGTTGATGCTCACGCTCGCGGGCGTCGCCGCCACGTTCGTCGCGGGGCTGGCGTCCTTCGTGGCGCCATGCACCGTCCCGCTCCTGCCCGCGTACCTCGCCTGCGTGTCGGGGGCGAGCGCTGCCGACATCGCCGACCCGAAGCAGGCGCGCAGCTTCCGGGCCAGGCTGCTCGCCGGCTCGCTGCTGTACGTCGCCGGCTTCACCACCGTCTTCGTGGTCCTCGGGCTCACCGCGGGCGGGCTGGCCAGGATCGCGCAGGGTCCTGGCAGTGGCCGCGCCGTGGAGATCGCGGGCGGCGTGATCGTTGCCCTGTTCGGGCTCGCGATCCTTGGCGCCATCCGCGTAGGGCCGCTGGAGCGCATCTACGCGATGCGCCTCCCGGAGCGGCTGCAGCGGCGCGGGGTGGCCGGCGCGTTCGTGGTCGGCACCGTCTTCGGCATCGGGTGGACCCCGTGCGTGGGGCCCTATCTCGCCGCGGCGCTCACGCTCGCGGCCGTGAGCGGGCACGCTGCCGCCGGCGCCCTGCTCCTTGCCGTCTACTCGATCGGGCTCGGCATGCCGTTCGTGCTCACCGCGCTGCTCTGGGCGTCGCTGCCTGGGCTCCCGCGACGGCTCACCCGCCTGGCTCGACCGCTCACGCTCGCCGGTGGCGCGCTGACCATCGGCCTCGGTGTCCTCATCGCCACCGGTGCCTACAGCCACGTCACGTCATACCTGGCGCAGCTCTCCACACCGCACTGACGTGCAGCGCGGGACGGGACGGGCTGCTCGGGGCCACGGCGTCGGCGACGCCTATTCGGCGTCGCTCGCGCCTGACACTCGCCGGCGGGGACCACCGCCGGCTCCGTGACGACCCCTACGCAGCCCGTCCCGTCCCGCGTATGAACGCTTTGCGGTGGGAAGATGAATCGGCCATGACTGACAGCGACCGTTTCGGCACGCTGACGGCGCTGCAGGACGGCGTCGCGTACCACGGTCTCGCGAAGCTTGCAGACCGCGGCGTCGGTGACGTGTCGCGGCTGCCGATGACAGTCAAGATCCTGCTCGAGAACCTCGTCCGCAACGCCGGGTCGCGATTCGCGCGCGACGAAGACGTCGAGGCGCTGGCGCGCTGGGACGGACGGCCACCGGCCCACGATCGCGAGCGCGCGTTCGTGCCGGCGCGCGTGCTGCTGCAGGACTTCACCGGCGTGCCGGCGGTCGTCGACCTGGCCGCCATGCGCGCGGCAGTGGCGCGCGCCGGGGGCGATCCGATGCGCATCGATCCGCTGGTGCCGGTCGACCTCGTGGTCGATCACTCGGTGCAGGTCGACGCGTTCGGCAATGCCGAGGCATACGAGCGCAACATCGAGCGCGAGTACGAGCGTAACCGCGAGCGTTACGTGCTGCTGCGCTGGGCGCAGCAGGCGTTTCGCGGCTTCCGCGTCGTGCCGCCGGGGATGGGCATCGTGCATCAGGTCAACCTCGAGTACCTGGCACGCGTCGTGCAGCTGCGCGAGGTCGACGGTGGGCGCGTCGCCGTGCCCGACACGCTCGTCGGCACCGATTCGCACACCCCGATGGTCAATGGCCTCGGCGTGCTCGGCTGGGGTGTCGGAGGCATCGAGGCCGAGGCGTGCATGCTGGGACAACCGCTGTTCCTGCTAGCCCCCGTCGTGGTGGGCGTGCGCTTTCACAACGCGCTGCCACCTGGCACCACCGCCACCGATCTGGTGTTGACACTCACGGAGATGCTGCGCAAGCACGGCGTCGTCAACAAGTTCGTCGAGTTCTGCGGCGCCGGTCTCTCGTCGATGACGGTGCCCGATCGAGCAACGCTGTCGAACATGTCACCCGAGTTCGGCGCCACCGCCTCGCTCTTCCCCGTCGACGATCAGACGCTGCGGTATCTGCGCGACAGCGGTCGGGAGCCCGAGCATGTCGCGCTCGTCGAGCGGTACTGCAAGGCGCAGCACATGTTTCGCACCGACGAGTCGGAGACGCCCGTCTTCAGCGAGATGCTCGAGCTCGACCTGGCCACCGTGGAGCCCAGCGTCGCCGGACCGAAGCGCCCGCAGGACCGTGTCCCACTGTCGCGCGTGTGGGACTCGTTCACCGCGGTGTGGCAGAACGGTGATTCCCCGAAACGCGGCGAAACCGCGAACCGCACCGACAGCGATCCCGACGCGCTGCCCAGGCTCGTCGAGGAGGGCGGCGTCGACCCAGACGCAGAGCCGGTCACCACCGTCCCCGCGGATCCGGACGACGCCGCATCGGTGCGCAACGGCTCTGTCGTCATCGCCGCCATCACGTCGTGCACCAACACCTCGAATCCATCCGTGATGGTCGCGGCCGGCCTTCTCGCGCGCAACGCGGCCGAGCGCGGGCTTCGCCCGCCCGAGTATGTCAAGACCTCGCTTGCGCCGGGCTCCCGCGTGGTCACCGACTATCTCGAGCGCGCCGGGTTGCTCAGCGCGCTCGACACACTGCGCTTCTACCTCGTCGGCTACGGCTGCACGACGTGCATCGGCAACAGCGGTCCACTTCTCGAACCCATCGCGGAGCGCATCGAGTCGAACGATCTCGCGGTGGCCGCGGTGCTGAGCGGCAACCGCAACTTCGAGGGTCGCATCCACCCTCAGGTGAAGGCGGCGTATCTCGCCTCGCCGCCGCTCGTCGTCGCGTTCGCGCTGGCGGGCCGGCTCGACATCGATCTCACCCGGGAGCCGCTGGGCAGAGATGTCGAGGGCAAGGACGTGTTCCTGGCCGATCTCTGGCCGAGCAACGAGGAAGTGGGCGCCGCGGTGCGCCGCGCGGTCGCGCGAGACATGTTCACCAGCCAGTACGCGCGCATCTTCGACGGCGACGCGCACTGGCAGCAGCTTCCCGCCCCCACGGGCGCACTGTTCGTGTGGGAGGACGACTCGACGTACGTCCGCGAGCCACCCTTCTTCGTCGACATGCCGGCCGAGCCGGCACAGCTGCGTGACATCGAGAACGCGCGCGTGCTCGCGCTGCTGGGGGACTCGATCACCACGGATCACATCTCGCCCGCCGGCAGCATCGCCGGCATGAGTCCGGCCGCGGGGTACCTGCGTGAGCACGGCGTCGAGCTGCGCGACTTCAACACGTACGGAGCGCGTCGTGGCAACCACGAGGTGATGGTGCGTGGCACCTTCGCGAACATCAGGCTGCGCAACCAGCTCGCCGCGGGCAAGGAGGGCGGATGGACCACGCACCTCCCCAGCGGCGACGTGATGACCATCTACGACGCGTCGGCGCGCTATGCGAACGATGGCGTGCCGCTGGTGGTCATCGCCGGGCACGAGTACGGTTCCGGGTCGAGCCGGGATTGGGCGGCGAAGGGCCCCATGCTGCAGGGAGTTCGATGCGTCATCGCCCAGTCCTACGAGCGCATCCACAGAAGCAATCTCGTGGGCATGGGCATTCTGCCGCTGCAATTCCACGACGGCGAGAGTGCCGAGACGCTCGGGCTCGACGGGCACGAGACGTTCACGGTTCGCGGCATTGCTGGCGCGGGCCCGGGCGCGACTCTGCGGGTGAGCGCCCGCCGCGCCGACGGCTCTGAGGTTGCGTTCGACGCGCTGTGCCGACTCGACTCGAACACCGACGTCGACTACCTGCGCCACGGCGGCATTCTCCAGCTGGTGCTGCGCCAACTCATGACGCGCTGAAGGCCCCTGCGAGCGCGCGGTGCCGGTGTGGAGACACCGACCGGAGCCTGACGCGCTAGGCTACGAGTAGCGCCTCATTCGTGACAGGGGAGAACTCGTGGTAGCCGTCATCGTCATCCTCGTCGTCGTACTGCTCGTGCTGTTGGCCGGGGTGGTCTCGTACAACCGCTTCGTCTCCGGGCGCGTCTCCGTACAGAACGCGTGGGCCGACGTGGATACGGAGCTCAAGCGTCGATACGACCTCGTACCGAACCTGGTCAACACCGTGCAGGGATACGCGGCCCACGAGCGCGGGGTTTTCGAAGAGGTGGCGCGCACCCGTTCCGCCGCGCAGGCGGCCCAGGGACCGGCGGAGCAGTCCGCTGCCGAAGGCCCGTTCGTGCAAGCGCTGGGACGCCTCTTCGCCGTGGCCGAGAACTACCCAGAGCTGAAGGCAAACCAAAACTTTCTGCAGCTGCAGGCGACTCTCTCCGACACCGAAGACCGCATCCAGTCCGCGCGCCGCGTGTACAACGCGTATGTGCAGCAATTCAACCGCCGCGTGCAGGCGTTTCCGTCGAGCCTCATCGCACAATGGTTCCACTTCCAGAACGCCGCCTTCTTCAACATTCCCGACGCGGACCGCGCCGTGGTGGGCGAACCGCCCCGGGTCGATTTCAGCAACATCACGTCCGGTGTGTATCCAGCGGCGCCCACGTCCGCAACCGGGCCGCCGGCGGGCGGGTCGTCACCACCGGAGAGTTCATCGTCCCCCTGAGGCGACACCGGTGAGGACCGCGCCGCGTCGCTGGGAGGTCGGGGTTCACGCACCGCTGGCGGAGTACGGCACCGTGCTCGGCCGCGTGCTGGCTGCGCGCGGCCTCGACCGGGAGTCGGCAGCCGCTTTCCTCGACCCGGGAGCGTCGTACCACGACCCGCTGCTTCTGCCCGACATGGAGCACGCCGTCGCGGTGATTCGCGGTGCGGTTGCGGAGGGCTCGCGCATCGCCGTGTACGGCGACTACGACGCCGACGGGGTGACCGCGTGCGCGATGCTCACGCGCGTCCTGCGCGCCGCGGGAGCGGACGTGGAGCCGTACATACCGAATCGCATGACCGAGGGCTACGGGCTGCACGGTGCTGCACTCGACGAGCTCGCGTCACGCGGCGTCTCGTGCGTCATCACCGTCGATTGCGGAACGAGCAGCGTCGACGTCGTCGCGGGACGGCCGCGCGGGATGCGTCTCGTAGTCACCGACCACCATCTGCCGCTCGCACCCGACGGGATTCCGCGTCTCGCCCCGGCCGATGCCCTCGTCAACCCCAAGCTGCCCTCGAACCGCTCGCCGTTCGACGCCCTTGCCGGTGCCGGCGTCGCGTTCAAGCTCGTGCAGGCGCTCGAGGATGCGCGCGTCGTCCCGCCGGGAAGTGCCGGCGGGTCCGAGGCACTCGCCGCCCTGGGGACGGTGGCGGACATGATGCCGCTGGTCGGTGAGAACCGGATCATCGTGCGCCACGGGTTGCCGCGACTCACCGACGTCACGGGCATTCGCGCGTTGAGCGAGGTGGCAGGTGTGGCCCCGCCGCTACGGGCCGCCGATGTCGCGTTTGCCATCGGTCCTCGCATCAACGCCGCGGGCCGCATGGAGGACGCGCGCCTCGCGTTGCAGCTCTGCCTGGCCGAGGACGCCGACATCGCGAGACGGCTCGCGCTTCAGCTCGACGCCCAGAACCGCGAGCGCCAGGCGGCAGTGGCGGCCGCGCTGGTCGATGCGGAGGCACGAGTGGCCGAGCTCGACGACGGCGCGCCGGCGATCGTGCTGGGCGACTCGGCGTGGCCCATGGGCATCGTCGGCCTGGTCGCCGGCCGGCTGGCGGAGCGGTATGCGCGGCCGGCGTTCGTCGTCTGTCTCGACCCAACCGAGGCCAAAGGGTCGGCTCGGTCGGTCCCCGGTGTGCACATCGTGCGGGCACTCGACCGCGCCGCCCCCGCGCTGCTGCGCTACGGAGGCCATGCGGCTGCCGCCGGGTTCAGTCTCGAGGCGAACCGCCTCGACGAGTTCCGCACGATCGTCAGCGCGGCGGTCGCCGAGCAGCTGGCCGACGCGCGACCGGAGCGCGTCTTCGCCATCGACTGCGCCATCGACGCATCCGAGGCGACGCCCGCGCTGTGCCGCGAGCTGGCCGCGCTCGAGCCGTGCGGTCTGGGCAATCCGGCCCCGCTGCTCGCGCTGCGCGGTGTGCGCGTGCTCGGCGCGACTCCGTTCGGTGCGGAGCGCCAGCACGTGCGCGTCGTCTTCGGCGGTGACACCGGCATCCTCGAGGCCACAGCGTTCCACAAACCCAGCCTGGCCGAGCACCTGCCCCGCGGGCGCCTGGTCGACGCGTGCTTCTCCATCGAGATGAGCTCGTGGCAGGGCCAGGATCGCGTCCAGGCGCGATTGCGGGACCTCCGTCCCGCCGGGCGTGTGGAGCTGGCCGCGGCCGGCTGAGCGACATCGCCCCAACCGCCCACGCCAACTGAGTCTTGCGGCACGTCCCGCTCGGTGCTAGCGTCGGCACAGGCCCGGTCGCGGCGGACGAGCGGTGGCGCCGCGGCGGGCCGATCCCCCACCCACACGCCCTCGCTCTGGCGGACGCAGGGTCTGCGGAGGCTCCCCATGTTCGAGGAAGTCGGCATCCCACGACTCGTGGTCGCGGGCCTTGGTTCCGGTGCGGGCAAGACATCGATTGCACTCGGACTGGTCGCGGCGTTGCGGGCGCAAGGGCGCACCGTGCAGACGTTCAAGGTCGGGCCTGATTTCATCGACTGCGCGTACCTCGCCCATGCCAGTCGCCGGCCGTGCCGCAACCTCGACTCATGGATGCTCGGCGACGAGGGGGTGCGCCGCTCGCTCGCGCACGGTGTGATCGGCGCCGACTGCGCCGTGATCGAAGGCGTGATGGGCGTGTACGACGGGCACGGCATGCGCATCGACGGACATGGGCCCACCGGCGACGGGCGGTTTCCCGGCAGCACCGCAGAGGTGGCCCGGCTGATCCAGTCGCCCATCGTGCTCGTCCTGGACGCCGGAGCAATGAGCGAGACAGCGGCCGCCGCCGCGCTCGGCGTGAAGCAGCTGGACTTGAGTGGCAACGTCGTCGGGGTGATCCTCAACAACGTGCCCAGTGACTACCGCCGGCGCGTCATCGAAGATGCGGTGTGGTCCCTCGCCCGGCTTCCGGTGCTCGGGGCGCTGCCGCGCATCGATGCGGTGCGGATCCCTGAGCTGCGCACGGGGCTTCTGCCGCTGACCCAGAACCCGCATGTCGACGAGGCGATCGACCACCTCGGTCGCGCCGTCGCGCGTGACTGCGACCTGCAGCTCATCGAGCGCCTCATGGCGCGTGCACCGGCGCTGCGGCCGCCCGCGCCGAGGCGCGTGATTGCGTCGCCGACGCGGGTGCGCGTCGGTGTCGCGTTCGACGACGCCTTCTGCTTCTACTACGCGGAGAATCTCGAGCTGCTGGAGGAAGCGGGGGCGGACATCGTCACGTTCTCACCGCTCGAAGACCGTTCACTGCCGCGCGACCTCGATGCGCTGTACCTGGGTGGCGGCGTCTCGGAGATGTACATCCCCCGCCTCGCCGGGAGCCAGCCGTTCCTCAATTCATTCCGGCACGCGCACGCGCAGGGTGTGCCCATCTACGCAGAGTGCGGCGGTTTGCTGTACTGCGCGCGCTCGGTGCAGACGAGCGACGGGTCCGCGCACGCCATGGCCGGCATCCTGCCGGTGGACATCGCGCTGGAAGCGCACACGCTGCACTCGGGCTATCGCGACTTGCGTGTGGCGTCGACGAGCATGCTCGGACCCGCGGGCGCGCGC
>VBGJ01000140.1:8961-22671 GCA_005880445.1 Chloroflexota bacterium
CCGCCTCCTGTCCGGCACCGACGCGCTCACCCCCGCGTACACGATGCACGACAGTGACGGCGAGCCACTCGGTTGTGAAGGCTGGGCGTGGCGCAACCTGGTCGCGTCCTTCATCCATCTGCACTTCGGACAGGATCCTGGGCTGGCTCGCCGTATCGTCGATGCCGCGCGCACTGCATCGGCGGCGCGCCGCGGCCTCGACGACTCGGCTGAGCTGGCGGGAACGTCGGGCGCGCGCGCCTGAGCGGCGCGACGGCCTGCGCCCGGTCGCGGTGTAGGCTGGGAGCCCGATGCCCGAGTTTCCGGCGACCCTGGGTGAGCTGCGCCGCTCCGAGTACCTCGTCCGACCCATTCGGGCCGAGCTGCGCCGCAACCTGATACGCAAGCTGTCGGCCGGCGACGAGCTGTTTCCGGGGATTCTCGGCTACGACGACTCGGTCATACCGCAGATCGAGAACGCAATCCTCGCCGGCCAGGACCTCATCCTTCTCGGTGAGCGCGGTCAGGCGAAGTCGCGATTGATCCGCGCGCTGACATCGCTGTTCGACGCCGCGATCCCCGCAATCGCCGGATGCGAGGTCAACGACAATCCGTACGAGCCCATCTGCAGACGCTGCCGTGACCTCATCGGCGAGCTCGGCGATGCGACTCCAGTGGCGTGGATCACGCCGGAGCAGCGCTACAGCGAGAAGCTGGCGACGCCGGACACGTCGATCGCTGATCTCATCGGTGAGGTCGATCCGATCCGGGTCGCCGAGGGACGCTACCTGAGCGACGAGCTCACCATCCATTACGGACTGATCCCGCGAACCAACCGCGGCATCTTCGCCATCAACGAGCTCCCCGACCTCGCTGAGCGGATCCAGGTGGGGCTGCTCAACATCATCGAAGAGCGTGATGTCCAGATCCGCGGGTACCGCCTGCGCCTGCCGCTCGACGTTGTCGTGGTGGCCACCGCGAATCCCGAGGACTACACGAATCGCGGACGCATCATCACGCCACTCAAGGACCGGTTTGGCGCGCAGGTACGCACGCACTATCCCCGCACGCTCGAAGACGAGATCGCCATCGCAGAGCAGGAGCGCACGACCTTCGACGACATGCCGGTGCCCGTGGCTGTGCCGGAGTTCATGAAGGAGATCGTCGCCGAGCTCTCACACGTGGCGAGGCGGCATGGACAGGTGAATCAGCGCAGCGGCGTGTCGGTGCGCGTCAGCACGTCGAACTACGAGAACCTGGTGAGCAACGCGCTGCGCCGGGCGCTGCGCACCGGCGAGCGCGAAGCTGTGGCGCGCGTGAGCGACCTCCCCTCGCTCATGCCATCGACGGCGGGAAAGATCGAGCTAGAGACGTGGGAGGACTCCGACGACGCGTCGGTGCTTGACAAGCTGGTGAAGACGGCGTGCAACAACGTGTTCCGGCGTCACTTCACGGTGCAGGAGTTCGCCGATCTGGTGCAGCGTTTCGACCGCGGCGGCTTCACCGTCGAGGTGGGCGATCACCTGCCCGGATCGGCCTACTCGCAGGCGCTGGGCGAGCTACCCGGAGTCGATCGCGCGCGGCAGAAGCTTGGTGAGACGGACTCCGAGTCGATGCGCGTCGCCGTGCTCGAGTTCGTGCTCGAAGGCCTGCACCTCGGCAAGCGTCTCAACAAGACCGCGCTCGATGGCACCTCGGTCTATGGTGGATGAGCAGCCGCTGACCCGCGTCGCCCCGAGGCGGCACCGGTTCAGCGGGTGGGACGGGACACAGGATCCTCTCGGCGACGAAGCAGACGCGCTCTTCGATCGTCTCAGCGAGGACGTCTTTCATGGCTGGGACTTCGAGACGGCGCTCCGCCGGCTGCTCAGCCAGGGCTGGCGTGATCGCCAGGGCAATCGCTTCAACGGGCTCGAGGAGATGATGGAGCGGCTGCGCCGGCGCCGTCAGCAGCAGCTCGAGCGCTACAACCTCGACTCGGTCTTCAAGGACATCGAAGAGAAGCTCGATGCGGTGCTGCGCCAGGAACGCAGCGGCATCGACGAGCGGCTCGAGTCCGTGCGCGACGAAGCCGCCCGCAGGATCCTCGAGCGCGTCGCGGCCAAGCGCCGCGAGCAGCTGGACTCGCTGCCGCCCGACGCCGCCGGTGCGATCCACGAGCTCCAGGGGTACGAGTTCATGGACCAGCGGGCGGAACAGGCCTTCCAGCGGCTGCTGGAGGAAATCAAGCAGGGAGTCGTCGACACGTACTTCAAAGAGATGACGCAACAGCTGGAGCAGATGTCCGGGCAGGACATGGCGATGCTGCGGGCGATGGTCGCCGACCTGAACGCGCTCGTGCGTCAGAAGCTCGAGGGCGTTCCCGAGACACAGCTGCAGCACAACTACGAGCAGTTCCTGAAGAAGTGGGGACAGCTCTTCCCCAACGCACCGCCGACGTTCGACGAGTTCCTCGAGCAGTTGTCCCGCCAGATGGCGCGCATGGATTCGCTGATGCAGTCGCTGTCGCCGGAGATGCGACGTCAGCTCGCCGAACTTGCCGTGGCGACGTTCGGCGATCCGGAGTTGCAGGCCCAGCTCGCCGAGCTGATGGGTGGTCTCGAGCTGCTGTCCGACCGCGGCCGGCTAGGCCAGCACTACTCCTTCTTCGGCGGAGAGCAGCTGCCGCTCGACGAGGCAATGCGCGTGATGGACCGTTTGCAATCGATCGAGGACCTGGAGCGCGCAGTGCGCGGTGTGTATCGCGGAGAGCAGCTCGACGACAGCACGCGCGAGGCACTGACGGAGCTGCTGGGCGACGACTCGGCGCGCGATCTCGACCGCCTGCAACGCATGACCGAGGAGCTGGAGCGCCGTGGCTTGGTCGAAGCCGACGCCGAGGGCATGCGGCTCTCGGCGCGCGGCATGCGGCGCATCGGCCAGAAGGCCCTCGGCGACCTCTTTGCGCGGCTGCGTCGCGACCGCTTCGGTGACCACGAGGTGTCCCGGCGCGGACAGGGCGGAGAACGCGCTGAGGAGACGAAGGCCTACGAGTTCGGCGACGTGTTCGACCTCGACGTGCGCGAGACGCTCATGAACGCGGTGCATCGGGAAGCCGGTGTCGAACGGGTCGAACGGGTGACGTCGCGGGGGGCAGCGCCACCGGCGATTCCCGAGGAGCCGGTGGGGAGGGGACCCCGCGATGGCAGGACCCGTTCGACCCGCAGCGTGGCTGCCGCCAAGAAGGTTGCGCTCGCGCTCGACTCGCTGATCCGGAGCAGCTATCCGCGCGATTCCCTGCACATCATCGGCTTCAGCGACCTCGCACGTGAGATCAGCCCGTCGGCGCTGCCGCACCTTTCGGTCAACGAGTATGTGTACGGCACGAACATGCAGCACGGGTTGATGCTGGCGCGCCGGCTTCTGGCGCGCGATCCCGGCGAGAACAAGCAGATCATCATCGTCAGCGACGGCGAACCCACAGCGCACATCGAGAACGGCCGGCCGGTGTTCTTTTATCCGCCGCTTCCGGAGACGTTTCAGAAGACGCTGCTCGAGGTGAAGCGGTGCACCCGCGAGCACATCGTCATCAACACGTTCATGCTCGAGTCGAACCACCATCTCGTCCAGTTCGTCAACCACATGACGCGGCTCAACCGCGGCCGCACCTTCTTCATCAGCCCCGACCGGCTGGGCGACTACGTGCTCGTCGACTACGTCTCGTCGAAGCGTCGCGCAGCCTGATGCCCCTCACGTCAGGGGTGGGACTAGTCACCGCGCGTGGGTGACGGCTCGCGGCTCGACGATCGCCAGGCGTTCGCGGAGCGGATCCGCGTGCAGCTGGCATCGCGTTACACAGGTGCCAGCGTCGCTGTGGAGCCGGATCGCTTCGCCCTGCACCTGACCGCACCGGGTGTCGACACGACGCTCCCCCTCGCGCCCCTGCATCACTCGTGCGTCCGGGACCCCGCTCGGACTCCGGCACTGATCGCCAGCTACGTGGCCTCGGTTGAAGCCCAGCTGACCCCACGCTCGCCGAGCGCGTTCGCCGTGTCCCGCCTCGTCTGGTGCGTGCGCGGCCGACGCTACCTCGACGGCATCACCCGCGCTCAGGACCTGCTCGTAGTTGACGTCAGTCCCGACATAATCAGGTTCATCGCCGAGGAGCTCCCTGCATCGATCATGCGTGGTGTGCCGCGTCAAGAGTGGGCGGACGCGGGCCTGAGCGACGATGACGTGCGCATCGCGGCCGACGAGCATGTGGCGCACCGGTTCGCCGCGCTGGTCGAGCGCATTCGTGGCACGGACCGCATCCCAGCGGACGGCTGGCGCATGGCCGGCGACGTGCTGTTCCAATCCAGCATCCTCGCGACACCGGGCGTGCTCGCGGCGCTCGCGGCGCGTGCCGGTGGTGACGTGCTGGTGGCGGTGCCCGACCGGGCGATTGCGCTGGCGCAGCCCGCGTCGCTCCCCTCGGCGGAACGCTTTGCGCGACGCGTGCTTCGCGAGTGGCGTGAAGCGATGAACCCATGCTCGCATGAGGTGTTGGTGACCGACGGCGCGTCGCTGAGCGCGGTGCAGCGACGGCGCCCGCGAGCGAGCGCGGTGGTGATGCCCTGGCTTCAGGAGTGAGGCATGGCCGCGTTTACCCGTCGAGGCGGGGCACGGTCCGTGCCTCGACCGGGCGGCGCGTCTCGCGTTGGTTGGCGATGACTCCGAGGGCGCCGAGCGCGACCATGCCGGTGAGCCCCAGGGCCGCTCCCAACACGGTGCGTGCTGAGAGACCGCTCACCGGGGAGACGGCCGGGCCTGGCAGCGCCGGTGCCTCGCCGAACCACACCGTGAGCGCCGTCTGATCGCCCCTTCCGTGATCGTCGCGCACGTGGCTGCGCTCCACGCGGATCGCCGCCGGCGACAGCGGATGGCGCCTGCCGAGCACCGATGCGAGCGCCTTCCCAGGCCGGATCGCGCCGCGCGCGGCCTGGTGCCGCACCACCTCACCGGCGAGCTCGGCGACCGCTCGCGCCGCCGTGGCCGCCCGGCCGCCGTCCTTGTGCACCACCACCGCCGCCATCGCGGGACAGGATAGCGTTGCTCCCGGTGGAACGAAGCATCGAGGACCTGGGCGGCCGCATCGAGGCGGCGTGTCTCGGCGCGCTGGCGGGCGAGACGGCTGCGGGCAGCGCCGCGGGGGCCGCCGATCTGCTCGGCGTCGCCGAGTCCGCCGCGGCCTGCGGCGGTTTCGACGAGGACGACCTGCGCCAGCGCGGCCTGCAGCGGCCGTCCCGCAGCGGCAATGCCGGCCTCGTGCTCCGCGCCCTGCCGTTCGGGCTGCTGACACCCCTCGACCGGCCACGGCTCCGGCGGGACGCGTACCGTTGCGTCGCCCTGGCGGGAGCCGACGAGGGGACGGCGATCACCGCGGTCGCGGCGGCGATCCTCATCGCCGACCTGGCTCGGTTCGACCTCGACACCGCCCTGGTGCGAGTGCGGCAGTCGCTGCTCGAGGACGCGCCCATGGCGTTGCTCCAGCGCTTGACGGCGCTGCCGGGCTCGGCGGAGCTCAGCGGCGATCCTGATCCGGGCATCGCGCTTCAGGGCGCGATCACCGCGATGAAGCGTGCCGAGTCCATTCCGGATGCCGTGGCAGCAGCCACCGGTGGCCCGGCCGCCGCGATGAGCCTTGCGGGCGCGCTTGCCGGGGCACATCGCGGACCCAGCGCCCTCGCCGGCGTCAACGTGCCCGAGCTGCCGCACGGCGAACGCGCGCTGGGAATTGCGCGCATGCTCGCAGAGCGGGCGCGCGAATTGCTACCGGTTCACGAGGCGCCGCAGCCCACGGGCTAAGATCACGTCCGTGGTGGCAGACGCGCCAAGCGGGCGCAAGATTCGCATCCTCACCGCAAAGGTGGGACTCGACGGGCACGATCGAGGCATCAAGGTGATCTCACGCGCGCTCCGCGACGCCGGCGTCGAGGTGATCTACACCGGGTTGCACCAGACGCCGGAGATGGTCGTCGAAGCCGCCATTCAGGAGGATGTCGACGGCATCGGCATCAGCCTGCTGAGCGGTGCGCACATGACACTGTTCCCCGAGATACTCCGCCTGCTCAAGGAGCGCGGCGCGGAGGACATCGTGGTCTTCGGGGGCGGGATCATTCCCGAGTCGGACGTGGCGGCGCTGGAGAAGCTGGGCGTGGACGAGGTGTTCACCCCGGGCACGTCGCTCGACGACGCGGTGCGGTATGTCAAGGAGCGCTTCGGAGCCAAGGCCGGCGTCTGAGGCGAGCCGGTAGAGTAGCCCGCTGGCGATGGCAACCACACTCGAGCTCACAGCACGGACCCGCGAGGAGCGCGGGCGGCACGTGCACGCTTTGCGGCGCCACGGTCAGGTGCCCGCGATCCTCTACGGATACAACACGCCCGCGGTGGCGCTCGCGATCGACGCGCACATGCTCGAGCGCGTGTGGCACCGCGCCGGGCACAGTCATCTCATCGATCTCGCACTCGACGGAGGTCGCCCTCGCAAGGTGCTGATCCGCGAGCTTCAGGTCAGCCCTCGCACCACCCGTCTCGTCCATGTGGACCTGTTCGCGGTGAACCTCCGCGAGAAGCTCACCGTCGACATTCCGGTGGTGCCGGTAGGCGAGTCGCCGGTGGTTGCGGTTGAGAAGATCGGCGTGCTGCAGCAGATCATGGGCACCTTGAAGATCGAGTGTCTTCCCGGCGACATACCCGCGCAGCTCACCGTCGACGTCAGCGGCCTCCTCGCCATCGACGATGGTGTGCACGTGCGTGACGTGCCGCTGCCGCAGGGTGTGTCGCTGGCCCAGGGCGTCAACCCAGATGAGCTCGTCGTAAAGGTGGCGCCCGTGCGCGTCGCCGTGGAGGAGGAAGAGGAAGTCGCAGCCGAAGCGGCCGAAGAGGCTGAGGCCGCTGAGGAAGGCGCGCCTGAGGCCGGCGGCGAGGCGGCGGCGTCCGAGGAATAGCCCGGGCGCGCGCCGCTAGCATGCGCTGATGCTCGCGGACTTCTCCTGCGACACGAACCTGCCGTTCGACGCGGTCTGCCGCGCGATCAGCGCACACGACCCGACCCACGTGGCGGGACCGATCACAGAGCGCTTGATCGATTCGCTGGGCCTGTTCCTGATCATCTACATCGTCGGCCGGGTGGTGCGCCGCGTCTGCGACGCGGCGGCGACCCGGGGCGTCGCCGATCGCCAGGTACGCACGCTGATCCACAACGTGGTCACGGTGGTGACGTACGTCGCCGCGACGCTGAGCGCGCTGGTGGTGGCCGGAGTGAACTTCGCGGTGCTGGTCACCGCCGCAGGCGTGGGCACGGTGGCAATCGGCCTGGCGTTCCAGGACGTGCTGCGCAACATCTTCGCCGGCATCTGGCTCCTGCTCGAGCGCTCATTTCGGCTCGGTGACAACATCACAGTGGCGGACCACTCAGGCGTGGTGCAGGACATCACGCTGCGGACCACGACGCTGCGCACCGGTGACGGCCGGCTCGCAGTGCTGCCCAATCTGACCGCGTTCAGCAACCCGGTGGTCAACTCGAGCACCTACAACCTGGTCCAGGACGTGGTGACGGTGCGACTGCCCGCCGACGCGGATCTCGAGGCGGCGATTCGCGATGCACGCCAGGTGATCGGTTCGCTCGAATCCGTCACGCAGCAGCCGGCTCCCGCAATCCGGCCGCAGCTCGACGGCGAAGCAATGCTGCTCCAATGCAGCTACTGGCTCGACCACAACGCACACGACCCCAATGTGATCGCGGCTGAGGTTGCCCGCAACCTGTGGAAGGTGGGCCGCACCCAGGCGGCGCCTCCAAAGAACGCTTGATTCGCGCTCAGCGCTTGTCGAGCGGCACGTAATCGCGCCGTCCGCCGCCCAGGTACACCTGGCGCGGGCGGGCGATCTTCTGCTCCTTGTCGAGGAGCGACTCCTCCCATTGCGACAGCCACCCGGCGACGCGCGGGATGGCGAAGAGCACGGGGAACATGTCGACCGGAATGCCCAGCGCCTTGTAGATGAAACCGCTGTAAAAGTCGACGTTCGGGTACAGCTTGCGGGAAACGAAGTACTCGTCCTCGAGTGCGATCTTTTCCAGCTCGCGGGCTATCTCGAGCAGCGGCGAGGTGCCCGTGACACCGAGCACCTGATCGGCCATCCTCTTGATCACCTGGGCGCGCGGGTCGTAGTTCTTGTACACGCGGTGGCCGAAGCCCATCAGTCGCTCCTTGCCCGCCTTGACGCCCGCGACGAACTCGGGGATGCGGTCGACCGAGCCGATGCGCTCCATCATGCGCACCACCGCCTCGTTCGCCCCACCGTGCAGCGGGCCGTACAGGGCTGCGACCGCCGCCGCAGTCGCGGAGTACGGATCCGGGTGCGAGGAGCCCACCGAGCGCATCGCGTTCGTCGAGCAGTTCTGCTCGTGATCGGCGTGCAGGATGAAGAGCACGTCGAGGGCGTGCTCGATCTCCGGCACCGGTCGATACTTCTGCTCCACCATCTTGAACATCATGTTCAGGAAGTTGCCCGCGAACGAGAGATCGTTGTCCGGATAGTTGAAGGGAAGCCCGATCGAATGCCGGTATGCGAGCGCCGCGAGCGTGGGCATCTTCGCGATGAGCCTGTAGATCGAGATGCGCCGCTGCTCCTCGTCGTAGATCTGGGTGGCGTCCGGATAGAACGTCGAGAGTGCGCCGACCGTCGAGAGCAGGATGCCCATCGGATGCGCGTCATGATGGAAGCCGTCGATGAACTTCTTCACGTTCTCATGCACGAGCGTGTGGATGGTGATGTCGTGACGCCACTCCGCCTCCTGCTGCGCGTCGGGCAGCTCCCCGTGGACCAGCAGGTATGCCGTCTCGAGATACGTGCTTTGTTCTGCCAGCTGCTCGATGGGATACCCGCGGTACAGCAGGATGCCCTGGTCGCCGTCGATGAACGTGATGGTGCTGGTGCACGAAGCGGTGTTCATGAACGCAGGGTCGTAGAGCATCAGTCCGTGATCGGCATCGCCGGCCGTCAGCTGCTCGAAGGCGGTGGCGCGAACGGCCCCGTGCTCGATGGGAATCTCGATGGTCTTCCCAGTGCGATTGTCTCGAACGGTCAGGGTGTCAGGCATGGTCGGCAGTCTGCCACGCGGGGGATGGCGCCGCCATGGCGGCGGGCGTGCTACCGTTCCGGCCGCCATGCGCGGGGAGGACTGACACGGCGCAGCGGATCGTCCTCGTACGGCATGGTGAGACGGAGTGGAGTCGTGACGGACGTCACACCGGCCGCAGCGATGTTCCGCTCACCGAGGCGGGCAGGGCTGCAGCCGCGCGCCTCCGTGCGCCGCTTGCCGGATGGCGCGCGGTGGTGATCGACGATCTCTCCGAATGGGACTACGGCGAGTACGACGGTCTCACCGTCGAGGAGGTGCAGCGACACCGCCCCGGTTGGCTGCTGTGGCGCGACGGCCCGGTGGGAGGCGAGACCCTCGCCGCCGTCGCATCTCGGGCTGATCGTGTCATCGCGCGGGCACGTAGCGCTGATGGCAACGCGTTGCTGTTCTCGCACGGGCACTTGTTGCGCGTGCTCGCTGCGCGATGGCTGGAGATGGCGCCCGCTGCGGGACAGCGCTTCTTTCTGGCCACCGCATCGCCGTCCGTACTCGGATACGAGCACGAGTGGACCGTGATCCGCCGCTGGAACGAGAGCACGACGTGAGCTCGAGGATCGGTATTGTGCTCGGCGCAGGGGGCGCGATCGGGCGCGCCTTCCACGCGGGCGTGCTCGGCGCTCTCGACGTCGCCGCCGGCATCGACGCGCGCGATGCTGACGTCATCACCGGCACCAGTGCCGGCTCCGTCGACGCGGCGCTGCTTCGCGCCGGGCTCCCACCGCGAGATCTGCTCGCGCGCGTCACGGATCAGCCGCTCACGCCCGAAGGGAGTGATCTGCTGTCGGACGTTCCGATGTGGAGCCCACCGGACGAGCCCGGTGAGTCCTTGCGCTGGCGTCCCGCGTCGACCGCGCGGTTGCTCGCAGCGGCGCGACGACCCTGGGCAGCGTCTCCGGGCAGCATCTTCGCGGCCTTCATGCCGGAGGGCAGACGGTCGACGGCCTCGCTCGAGCAGGGCATCGACAAGCTGTATCCGGTGACGTGGCCGGTGACGTCGCTGGTGACGTCGCTGTGGATCTGCGCGATCCGCCTCGACGACGGTGAGCGCGTCGTGTTCGGGCGCGATTCGTCTGCGCACGCCACCGTCGGCCAGGCGGTGGCGGCGTCGTGCGCGATTCCCGGGTACTTCACGCCGGTGCAGATCGACGGCGATCGCTACGTCGACGGAGGCGTGCACTCCCCGTCGAATGCGGACCTGGTTGCCGGCATGGATCTCGATGTCGTCATCGTCAGCTCACCGATGACCGCGGAGCCTCGAGCGCTGCGGCTCTCTCCCGACAGTGCGTTTCGCGCCGCGTGTCGTGTGCTGCTCCGGCGTGAGGCAGCGCAGATCCGCCGTCGTGGCACGCGCGTCGTGCTCATCGAGCCGGCACCCGAGGAGCTCGCGTTCATGGGTCGCGTGATCACCGGGATGGACTTCTCGCGGCGCTCGGAGGTCGCGCTCAAGGTGTACGAGTCGATGTGCAGACGCCTGGAGGGGGGCATCGGGATTCCCTAGGTGTCGTGGCAGAAGTGGACGCGTGCCGGCTCTCTCTGGCGCAGGTCGCGTAACGAGGTGCGCCATGCATGGATGTCCTCGGCTTGCCCCGGCGGCAACGTGTGCATTGCATCCCCGGTGTCCCAGATCCGGCGCGTGTATGCAGCGTCGCCGACGAACACTTCCACGCCGTGCTCCGTCCTCGCGATGACCGATTGATGTCCCACGGTGTGGCCCGCAGTGGCCACGACCTGGAGATCGTCGGCGAGGGTGACGTCGCCATCGAAGAGCTCGAATCGCACGCCGGTGCTTTCGAGCCACTCCCGCATGTCGGGTTCCTCCCGCCGCACCCGCTCGAGCTCGCCCCGCTGGACGCACAGCCGGGCGTGCTCGAAGACCGGATTCTGTCCGCAGTGATCGAAATGGAGGTGCGTGTTGACGACCACCCGTACGTCTGCCGGCGAAAGGCCGTGCTCGGCAAGGGCGTCCGCCACCGATCTGTTGACGACGCGGTACTCGCGCAGCAGTGCGTCGGGGCCACCGCAGCCGGTGTCGACGAGCACGGTGCCGAGCTGCGGGTGGAGGATGACGAAGCCGTGCACCGGCCACGGCGTGTCCACGACCGAGAGCTCGGCCAGGTGAAGGCGGATGACGTCGGTCATGTGCTCATCCGGACGCGTCCCGACCGACCTCGATCACGATCTTGATGGCGTCCCGCGCGTCGCACAGCAGGCGGTACGCCGTCCCGTACTCGTCGAGGCTGTCGACGCGGTGGGTGATGAACCGATCCAACCATCCCGGCCACTCAGCGTCGGCGACCGCGAGATCACGCACACCCTCCTCGAAGTTCGCGCGACTGGCATTGACCGTGCCCACCGCCACCTTGTTGCCGAGTACGAACGAGAGGTTGATCGCGTCGGCAGGAACCTCGGTGGAGCGATTGCCTCCAGTGACACTGGACAGCACGAGGACGCCGTCTTTGCCCAGGACTTGCATGGCCTCGAAGACGAGTGGTGAGAAGCCGGTCGCCTCGAAGATGAGATCCATGGGTCCAGCCTCTGCAACGGCCGCGGTCAGCGTGGTCGTCTTCGTGCTGACGTACCGCGCACCAACCGCTTCCGCCATGTCGCTGTTGCGATACGGCGGCTCTTCGATACCGAACGTGAGCACCTCGAGGCCGCGAAGGCGCAGGAAGAGCGTCGCAAGCAGCCCCAGCGGACCCGCGCCGAGTACCGCCGCGCGCCGCGGTCCCCAGACTTTCAGCCTGCGCTGGATCTCGTATGCCTGCGCGATGCCCTTCTCCACGACGCTCGCGGGCTCGAGCAGCACACCGTGGTCCGCGAGGCCCCCGGGAACGCGCACGAGATACTCGGGTGTGTCGACGTACAGCTCGGTGAGGAAACCGTGCAGCCGGCTGATGCCGTGTTCGAAGTACACGGTCTCCGTGGTGAAGTCGGCCAGACCGATCTGATCGTAGCGGCTGCCGCCCGGCCGGCGCACGATGGCGACGACGATGTCACCGACGGACAGCTCGGTGACCGCGCTGCCAATCCGTTCGACCACTCCCAAGCCTTCGTGGCCGGGGATCAGGTAGTCGTACCCCTGTAGCGCCACGCCATACGTTCCGAGGTAGATGTCGCGATCGGTGCCGTCGAGACCGACACGCAGCACGCGCACGAGCACGCCCCGCTCATTGGGAATGTCGGGCAGGCTCGGCTCCGACACATCGATCAAACGTGTGCTCTCCGCAACGCGCGGCGTCAACGCGATCGCGCGCATCACAACACCTCCTGCGGTGCGTCGCCGGCGCTGCCGCCGGCGCGAGCCCGCGATATCGCCCAGGCCGCGTTGATCAGTCCGATGTGGCTGAACGCCTGCGGAAAGTTGCCGAGCAGCTCTCCGGTGGTGGGGTCGACCTCTTCGGCGAGCAGTCCCACGTCGTTGGCGTAGGCGATCGCGCTCTCCATGGTGGCGGTGGCCCGTTCCATCTCGCCGGTGACGGCCTGCGCCTGCGCAAGCCAGAAGGTGCACAGGAGAAAGGTTCCCTCGTCGCCCTCGAGCCCGTCGTGCGCACGGTAGCGGTAGACGAGCCCGCGTGAATCGACGAGCCGCTCCGCGATCGCGTCCACGGTGGCTCGCATTCTCGTGTCGGTCGGCGGCAGGAATCCGACGATCGGCAGCATCAGATTCGAGGCGTCGAGGTCGTCGCTGCCGAACGACTGCGTGAAGGCGTTCGCGCGCTCACTCCAACCTTGGTCGAGGATCGCCCGCCGGATCTCGTCACGCGTCGCCTTCCAGGCGTCGACTCGGGCTCCGGCCCCGAGCAGCGGCGCGAGGTCGATCGCGGAGTCGAGCGCCACCCAGCACATCAGCTTGGAATAGAGGAAGTGCCTTGGCTCTCCGCGAATCTCCCAGATCCCTTGATCTTTCTCTTTCCACTTCGTCGCTGCGGTGTCGGCGGCGCCGGTGAGGAAGCGCTTGACGGTGTGGTCGAGCCGTCCGAGGTACGGCTGGAGCGCGCGGGCTGCGCCCATGAGCTCGCCGTACACGTCGATCTGCCGCTGCCTCCATGCGCCGTTGCCGATGCGCACGGGCCGGCTGTCGCGCCAGCCCGCGAGCTGTGGTAGCTCCCGCTCGGTGAGATCGCGCTCGCCGCCGACGCCAAACATGATCTGCAGGTCGTCGCCCAACGTGATCTGCGAGGCGACCGCGACGGCCATCCAGTCGAAGAAGCGATACGCCTCGTCGGGGCACGCAGCCACCCACAGGGCGTCCATGGTGAGACTCGCGTCGCGTACCCATGTGTAGCGGTAGTCCCAATTGCGTTCGCCGCCGGGGGTCTCGGGAAGCGATGTCGTCGGCGCCGCGACGATGGCGCCGGTGGGCTGGAACGTGAGCGCCTGCAGCACCCGGCCGCTGTGATGCACGAGGTGTCGCCACGGTCCTTCGTAGCGCTGATGCAGGGCGGACCAGCTCTCCCACGCCGCGATGGTCTGGTCGAGCAGGCGCTGCATGTCGGCGGCGTTGAGCGGCGGCGGGACAGGCTCCCAGCCGGAGGAATGCGCGAGTGCGAAATACGCGGAATCCCCGG
>VBGJ01000141.1 GCA_005880445.1 Chloroflexota bacterium
ATCGTCGCGGTCGACGGCCCAGCCGGCAGTGGCAAGAGCACGCTCGGGCGCCGTCTCGCCACGGCGCTGCGGCTGCCGCTGATCGACACCGGGCTCTTCTACCGCGCGGTCACGCTGGCAGCTGCCCGCGCCGGAGCACGCCCAGAGGACGAGGCGCTGCTCGCGGACATCGCTCGGAGAACGCGCATCGACATCGGCACCGACCCCGATGCACAGCCCGATGTCCGTGTCGACGGGATCGCCGTGTCCTCCGACGACCTGCACGATCCGCGTCACGCGGCGCTCCTGTCGGCGGTCAGCGGCGTCGCGGGCGTCCGCCAAGCGCTGCTCGAACCACAGCGCGCCCTCGCGGGTCGCGGCGCCGTGGCGGTCGGACGCGACTGCGGCACCGTGGTCTTCCCACATGCGGATGTGAAGCTGTACCTCGACGCGGACGCCGGCGTGCGCACGAGCCGGCGAGCAACACAGCTGCGCGCGCGCGGCGCGCGTGTCGATGTCGCGGTGCTCGACACCGAGGTGCGCGGCCGCGACACGTCAGATGCGTCACGCGATCACGGGCCGCTGCGACCAGCGCCGGACGCGCGCGTCATAGACACAGGAAAACACGGCATCGACGAGATGGTGGCGCTGGCGCTCCAGCTGTGCGCCGAACGAGGCTTGACACCGCGATGATCTATGTCGTCATGCGCGGTGCGGTGCGAGTCATCGCCGCAGTCGTGCTGGGGAGGCGGCTCCACATCGAGGGGCTCGAGCATGTGCCACGCCGCGGCGCCGCGCTCGTCGTCGGCAACCACGTCGGGGCCATCGATGGGGTGCTCATGGGGATACACATCCCGCGCTTCGACGTGTACTACATGGCGAAGAGCGAGCTGTTCCGGCGGCCGTTTCTCGCGTGGCTGTTCCGCAGGTGCCACACATTCCCCGTCGTGCGTGATTCGCCGGATCGGCACGCACTGCGCCACGCGCTTCGGCTCCTCCGCAGCGGGCACGTGCTGCTCGTGTACCCGGAGGGCACGCGTTCACCGGATGGGCGTATTCAGCCGCCGCACCCCGGTGCGGGCTTCATCGCTCTGCATTCGGACGTGGCGCTCGTCCCCGTGGCGAGCTGGGGCAGCGACAGGGTGCTGCCGCGCGGCATCCACCTGCCCCGGCGCGCCGACGTGCACCTTCACGTCGGCGAAGCGTTTCGCCTGCCCGCTCCTGGCGCCGGGAGCGGCCGGCTCACCAGTCAGGAAGCGTCCAACTACATGATGTCCCGCGTGGCGGCGCTGCTCCCGCCGGACCTGAGAACGACCGAAACGGAAGCCACGTCCGCGGCTGACACCCCACCCGCCGCGTGACCACGCGCAGCGCGCGTCCAGAGGCATACGTCGCCTTCGATCTGGAGACGACCGGCCTCTCACCGAAGACGGACCGCGTCCTCGAAGTCGGCGCGGTGCGCTACGACGCGGAGCTGCGGCGGGTTGCAGACCTCGAGCGGCTCGTCGATCCAGGGGTCGCGATCCCGCTGGCGGTGCAGCGTCTGGTAGGCATCGGCCCGGACGATGTGCGCGGCGCGCCCGTGCCGGTGGAGGCCATCGCCGAGCTGGCCGACTTCTGCGACGGCGCGGCGCTGATCGCGCACGGAGGCGCCTTCGACCTGCACTTCTGCACCACGCTGGCGCCCGATGCGTTCTCGAGGCGGCTCGTGTTCGACACGCTCGAGCTGGCTCGGATCCTTCTGCCCACCGCAGACGGGCACGGCCTGCCCCAGCTGAGCGCCCTGCTCGCACTGCCCCACGTGCGGCCGCACCGAGCCCTGAGCGACGCCGAGGCCGCCGGCGCCCTGTTCGCCGAGCTCGTCGCAGCGGCGGCGCAGCTGCCCGGTCAGACGCTCGCCGCGATGCGGCGCGTCGCGGGGCAAACCGAAGGCCCACTCGGGGCGTTCTTCGACGAAGTTCTGCAGGGGGCGCGGGTCCTCGGCGCTGCCCCCCGCGGCGCCACCCGCGCCACCCGCGCCATCTCCCCACGCGGCGCCACCCGAGCCACTAGGGGACTTTGCCGAACGCATCGCGTCGATGCGCCTCGACGACGCGGCGGCGGCGGCGCTCGGCCCCGACGGCCCGCTCGCACGCAACGACGGCTACGAGTACCGCGAGGAGCAGGTGCAGATGGCGCGAGCCGTGGCGCAGGCGCTGGACCGGCGACGCCGGCTCGTGGTCGAGGCCGGTACCGGCGTCGGCAAGTCGCTCGCGTACCTGGTGCCGCTCGTGCTGTGGGCGAATCGCACGCAGGGCCGGGCGGTCGTCGCCACGCACACGGTCAACCTGCAGGAGCAGCTGGTCGACCACGACCTGCCGGCGCTGTCGCACCTCACGCGCGCGCCGGTGCCGGCCGCGCTCCTCAAGGGACGCAACCACTACATCAGTCTGCGCCGGTGGGAGCGCTTCCTCGCCCGACCCGACGTGCAGGGACGAACCGTTGACGTGGACGCGATCCGATTCAAGCTCAAGGTGCTCACGTGGCTTACCCAGACGGCATCCGGGGACCGCTCCGAGCTGCGCCTCTCCGCAGAAGAAGAACCACTGTGGCGGCGCGTCGCCTCCGATCGCGAGGATTGCCTCGGAAGTGCATGCGCCAATTGGGGGTCGCGTCGGTGCCACATGGTCGCCGCCCGTAGTCGTGCCGCCGATGCTGCCATCATTGTCACCAACCACGCACTCCTCCTTGCCGGGGCTGAGCGACAGGGGCAGGTGTTGCCGTCGTATTCCGCCCTCGTCGTCGACGAGGCACATCATCTGGAGGCCGCGGCAACACAACAGTTGGGATCGTCGCTTCGCGGCTTCGACCTGGCACTCGTGCTCGATCGCCTCCCTGCGCAGCCGGGGACCAGCGTTGCGGATGCCATCGATCGGTGCCGCGACGCCGGCCACCGCCTCTTCGGCGACTCCAAGGGACTGCTGATCGAGCAGCTTGGCGGTGAGGCTGCGGGCAACGGCCGCATCGGCCTGTCTGCGGCACTTCGTGACGACCCGGGATTCACCCTTCTGCTCAAGGCAGGTCGCCACGCGGTCGGTGTGTTGCTGGAGACGGCGGCGCTGCTGGAGCAGACCGTCGAGGCACAGGGCTTGCAGACCGATCTGCTGCCGCAGCCGCAGCGTGCGGACGACGAGCTCGAGCTGTCGGCGGTTGCGCTGCGCGGCATCGCGGCCACCATCGATCACGTCGTCTGCCGTCCCAGGGAGGGCTTCGTCGCGTGGCTCGAGCTGCGTGCGGAGCAGTCCGAGCTGCACGAGGCGCCGATCAGGGTGGCGGAGCCGCTGCGACAGCTCATCTACGAGCACTGTGACTCCGTGACGCTCACGTCAGCGACGCTGGCAGTGGCAGGCAGCTTTGCGTTCATTCGCGACCGTGTCGGCATCGGCGAGGCGGCGGAGGAGCTCGCGCTGGCGTCGCCGTTCGATTTTCTCAACCAGGCGTTGCGTGTGCTTCCGGACTCGGTCCCTCCGTATGACGATGCTGCGCATGACGCGGTCATCGCCGAGATGGTCGGCGGGATCGCCGAGCGTCTCGACGGTCACACGCTGGTGCTGTTCACCGGCTATGGACCCCTCCGACGTGTCCATGCGCTGCTGCAACAGAGACTCGAGCGTCACCGCATCTCGCTGCTAGGCCAGGGTTTGGACGGCACCAGGCGGCAGATCCTGCGCAGCTTCCTCGAGGATCCGCGAACCGTGCTCCTCGGCACGAACAGCTTCTGGGAAGGCATCGACATCCCTGGAGAGCGCCTCCGCTGCGTGGTCATCGACAAGCTGCCGTTCGCGGTGCCCACGGACCCATTGATCCGTGCGCGCACCGAGGGCCTGCGTGATCCCTTCGCGCAGTACATCCTGCCGATGGCGGTGATCCGGCTGCGACAGGGGTTCGGGCGGCTGATCCGCGGCCGCGCGGATCGCGGCGCCGTGGTGCTCTGCGACGAGCGTCTCTCGCGGCGCGACTACGGCGACGTCTTCCTGCGCGCGCTGCCGCCGGCGGCGGAGGAGCGAGCGCCGCTCGAGGATATCCCCGACCTGGTGGCGCGCTTCGCCCTCGCGGAGCCGCGCAAGCCGCTGTAGCGAGTCCGTGGGACAATCAGTGCATGATCGTGCAGCAACGCGAAACGGTTGCCGCGCCTGACGTTGCGGACGTGGCGGCCGAGGCGGATGCCTTCGTGGCAGCACTGGCGCAGGTCGCGCCGCGTTTGGGGGACGTGGCCGCCAACCTCGAGCGCCACCTGGAGATCATCGCCCAGGCAGCCGGGGCCGGCGCGAACATCGTCGTGTTCCCCGAGCTGTCGCTCACCGGATATTTCCTCAAGGATCTCGTGCCCGACGTCGCGCTGCGGATCGATTCCGACGAGATCTCGCGCCTCGCCGAGGCGTGTCGCGACATCGATGCGGTCATCGGATGCGTGCTCGAGACCGACGACACGCGTTTCCACAATGCTTCCGTGTACCTGAGCGGAGGTCGCGTCGCGCGCGTGCACGCGAAGGTCTACCTGCCCACGTATGGGATCTTCGATGAGCAGCGGTACCTCGCCGCCGGCGACCGCTTTCGCGCCTTCGACCTGACCACGCCCGGTGCGAACTCGCGCTGGCGAGCAGGCATGCTCGTGTGCGAGGACATGTGGCATCCCTCAGCAGTGTCGCTGCTGGCGCGCCAGGGTGTCGACGTCTTCCTGGTGCCATCCGCGTCTCCCGGACGCGGCGTGCTGCGCGGTGCCGCGCTGGGAACGGCACACAGCTACGACGCGATGACGCGGACGTATGCACAGCTGTTCACGGCATATGTCGTGTACTGCAATCGTGTCGGCTACGAGGACGGCATCGCATTCTGGGGCGGCTCGCGCGTCGTCGGTCCCGATGGCGCAACGGTCATCGAACCAGCCGGCGCCGACGAGACGATCGTCTATCAACGCCTCGAGAAGACGGCGCTGCGCCGTGCCCGCATCGCCTACCCACTGCTCAGAGATGAACGTCACGATGTCACCGACGCCGAGACCGAGCGCATCCTCCGTCGACGCACTCGAGATTGACACCGCGGTCGTCGAGGAGCTGCTGTGCGGCTTCATCCACGACGAGGTGCACAAGGTGGGCTTCGATTCGGTCGTCGTCGGAGCCTCCGGCGGCGTCGACTCATCACTCGTAGTGGCGCTTGCATGCCGCGCGCTCGGTGCCGAGCACGTGTATCCGGTGACGATGCCGTATAGCACAAGCAGCGTTCAGTCGGAGGAGGACGCGCGTGCCGTGTGCGCGCAGTACGGCATCGAGCCCGAGGTCGAGAACATCACCGACCAGATCGACGCGTACTTCACCCGCCATCCCGATGCCGGTCTCACGCGGCGCGGCAACAAGATGGCGCGCGAACGCATGACCATCCTGTACGACCGCTCGATGGCGCACGGCTCCCTGGTGCTCGGTACGTCGAACAAGACCGAGCTGCTGCTCGGCTACGGCACCCTGTTCGGCGACATGGCGAGCGCGCTCAATCCGATCGGCGATCTGTACAAAACGCAGGTCTACGCCATGGGCGGCGCGCTCGGGCTGCCGGTGCGTGTGCTGACGAAGGCTCCCACCGCAGACCTGTGGACTGGACAATCCGACGAGGAGGAGCTCGGGTTGCGGTATGCCATCGTCGATGTCGTCCTGTTCCGTCTCATCGACGAGAGGCGGAGCCGCGCCGAGGTGGTGGCGATGGGATTCGAGGCGGCACTGGTCGATGACGTCATGCGGCGTGTGCGCGCCTCGCAGTACAAGCGCCGGCCTCCGGTGATCGCCAAGGTGAGCGCACGCACCATCGACCGCGACTTTCGCTATCCGCGGGACTGGGGTCGATGACCGGCGTCCTGGCAGTCGTGGCAACGCCGATCGGCAATCTCGACGACATCACGCTGCGCGCCCTTCGCGTGCTTCGGGAGTGCGATTGCGTGGTCGCCGAGGACACACGCCGCACGCGCGCCCTGCTCACCGCCCACGGCATCGCGAGACCGCTGGCCTCGCTGCCGTCACACGATGAGCGCCGCCGCGTCCCTCAGCTGCTGGCCCGGCTCGACCGGGGCGAAACGCTCGCCCTGTGCACGGACGCCGGTACGCCGGCGCTGAGCGATCCGGGGGCGGCACTCGTTCGCTCCGCGCGCGACGCCGGGTACACGGTCACACCGGTCCCCGGTCCGTCGGCGCTCACTGCTGCGCTCTCAGCGGCCGGTCTCCGGGGCGACTCGTTCTGTTTCCTGGGCTTTCTGCCGCGTACGCCAGGAAAGCTTCGGCGTGTGCTCGACCACGCGCTCGCTGCCCACGTCACGCTCGCATTCTTCGAATCGCCGCTGCGTGTGGCGCGCACACTGCAGCTGGCGAGCTCGCTCCTCGGTGAGCGTGAGGTCGTCGTGGCCCGTGAAGTCACCAAGGTGCACGAGACATTCCACGTCGGCACTGCATCAGAGTTGGCCTCGGAGTTCGCCGCCCATCCACCGCGTGGGGAGTGCACCGTGCTGGTCAGCGCGTGAGCCGCGCGTTGATCGACACGCACTGCCATCTCGCCCTGCTCGAGGAGCGGGGCTTGCTGCAGCGGGCGTTGGAGGGCGCCGACGCGGCTGGGCTCGAGGCGATCGTGACGATCGGCGTCAACCTCGAAGATTCCGAGCGCAACTGCCGCATCGCGGAGACGCATCCGCGCGTGTGGTTCAGCGTCGGGTGGGACCCGCAACAACCGCGCCCACCGGACGAGGCCGAGCTGCGCGAGCTGGCCACACTGCTGCGGCATCCGCGTGCGGTGGCGGTGGGGGAGGTGGGGCTCGATCTGTTCTTCCGTGCTGGTTATCACGAGACGCCGCTCGACGTGCAGCGCCGGTCCTTGATGCGCATGCTCGAGCTCGCGGTGAGCGAGGAGAAGCCGGTCCTCATCCATGACCGCGAGGCGCACGACGAGATCATCGATGCGCTGACGGCGGTCAGTGGGGTGCGAGGCGTCATGCACTGCTTCACCGGCGACGCAAGCCACGCCGCTCGATGCGTCGCGCTCGGATTCGTGATCTCCTTCTCGGGCATCGTCACGTTTCCGCGCGCCGACGCCATCCAGGACGCGGCGCGTGGCGTCGCCGGGGACATGTACGTCGTCGAGACCGACGCCCCGTTCCTCGCGCCCGTCCCGCACCGAGGAACGGTCAACCTCCCCGAGCGCGTCGCCGACACGGTGTCGGCGCTGGCCAGGCTGCGCCGTGTCGCCGATGATGCGGTGCGCAGCGACACGACGAACACCGCGCGTCGGATCCTCGCCCTTCAACACGCTGTGGCGGATTCGCGGTCGTGACTCACGCCGCCGCGCAGGCGCGAACCGGGCAAAGGCCCCTCGACCTCACCAACCGCGCGACGGTGCGGGCCGTCGCGCGCCGTGTGGGGTTGCATGCGAGCCGGCGCCTGGGGCAGCACTTCCTGATCGATCGCACGGTGCTGGACGACATCGTGGCGGCGCTGGCGCCGGCGCCGGACGACGTGGTGGTGGAGATCGGATGCGGCATCGGCACGCTCACCGGCGAGCTCGCCGCGCGCGCAGGTCGCGTCGTCGCGCTCGACCTGGACCCGGCGTGCGTCCGGGCGGCCGAGATCACGCAGCGGCAGCGCGCCAACGTGTCGGTGGCTCGCGCCGACGCGCTGGGGATCGACCCGGTCGAGCTCGGCATCGGCGGCCCCTGGCTGGCTGCGGGCAACCTCCCGTACCACCTGACCGGAGCGCTGCTCGGGCATCTCTTCGCACTGCCCAAGCCTCCGGCCATCGGCGTCTTCCTCGTGCAGC
>VBGJ01000157.1 GCA_005880445.1 Chloroflexota bacterium
GACCGACCAGCTCCTTGCCGTTGCCCCGTTGTGCGACCCGGCGGCGTCCTTCGCGCAGCGGCCGCCCGCGATCATGCAGCGCCAGCTGGGCATGCTCGGCGAGGGTGATGGCTACTGGGGGCGAGACCGCGCGGCCGCCCAGCGCGTCCTCGAGCGGGCGCTCGCGCCGCTCGTGCCGCGCAACCTCTCACCGGAGACTGCGCCCGACCGCATCACCCTGGTCCGTCCCGGCGCCGACCTCATCGTGGGTCCGAGGCCCATCGACGAGCTCGCCGCCACGTGGGGCGCCGAGGTGTGGCGGTACCCGTTCGGGCACATCACGGTGATGAACGCACCGGGACTGGCTCGGAGGGTCATCGAGCGACTCACCGATCGTGCGGTCGGGACGCCGGAACGCCTGCGCCTGGCGGGGTGACGCGGCAGCCGGCGCTGCTGCGCCGGGAGGGGACGACGCTCGATGGACGCCCGTATCGCATCCGCCCGACGCAGCCCGGTGAAGCGGCCGCCATCGTCGCGCTGCAGGATGCGGTGGCGGCGGAGGGCGAGTTCATCGCCGCCCTCCCCGGGGATCGCGAGGCCATGGAGCAGGAGCTGCTGCTGTCCGGCATCCTCAGCAGCGGTGGGCTCTCGGTGAGTCTGGATGTCGGCGGGACGCTCAGCGGGCATCTCCTCGTGGTGCGCCGCGCGGATCATGATCAGACACACATCGGAGATCTAGCCATCATTGTCGAGAACGCTGCACGCGGTCTCGGGCTGGGCCGAGCACTGATGGAGACAGCGATCGACTGGGCACGGGCCGTCAGGCTGGGGAAGCTCTGTCTCGCGGTCTTCACGACGAACGAGCGCGCCATCGGACTGTACCGCTCGCTCGGCTTCGTCGACGAGGGCGTGCTGCGCCGCCAGGTGCGCCTGAGCGGCGGTGATCGCGACGTGCTCCTCATGGGCCTGGCGCTCTGATCGTCGAAGCGCGGTCCAAGAGCCGCCGACCTGCCCCTGCTATCCTGCGACAGGGATGACCGATTCGCGCCCGATAGGCGTGTTCGACTCCGGGGTAGGCGGGCTGACAGTACTTCGTGAGCTCCGTCGCCAGACGCCATCGGAGCGGCTCCTGTACATCGCGGATCTGGCGAACTTTCCTTACGGCCCACGGCCCCAAGCCGACGTGCGTGAGCGTGCTCTGGGCATCATCGATGCGCTCACCGCGCTCGACACGAAGCTCGTCGTCATCGCGTGCAACACCGCCACCGCGGCCGCGCTAGACCGGGCGAGAGAACGTTTCGACATCCCCGTGGTCGGCGTCATCGCGCCGGGTGCGCAGGCCGCCGTGCTCACGACTCGGAACGGACGCATCGCAGTGCTCAGCACCGAGGGAACCCTGCGCAGCCAGGCCTACGTCCACGCCATCAAAGAAGCGAACCCCGGCGTGGCGGTGTTGGGGATCGCCGCTCCCGCCCTGGTCGACATCGTCGAGGACGGCGCCGCGGACACGCCAAGGGCTGATGCTGCGTTGCGTCTGGTTCTGCGCGATGTCGTGGAGTGGGGCGCCGACACCCTGGTGCTCGGGTGCACGCACTACCCACTGCTGCGTGCGGCGTTGCGGCGGGTCATCCGGCGCCGGCACATCGCCGTCGTCGACAGCGCCGAGACCACCGCGGCGCGTGTGCGACGCATCCTGGCGGTCAACCGTCTCGCTGCACGTGCTGGGCGGCAGGGAACGCTGGATCTCTTCGTGACCGACGCGCCGGAGCGGTTCAGTGAGACGGCGGCGCGCCTCTTCGGCGAAACGCTCGGCCCGCCGCGCATGTTCATGATCGGCGAGCCGGCGCTTCGTGTCGTGGCGGAGCGATGAGCGTTCAGACCGAGGAGCTGCTCGAGCCGATCGCGGAAGAGCTCAGGGAGTTCGAGCGACGCCTGACCGAGTCGATCGCAGCCGACTCGGGGCCGATGGCGAGTGCGATGGACCTCATCGTGAGGGCGGGGGGCAAGCGCCTTCGTCCGGCGCTGGTCATCCTGTCGAGCCGCCTGGGTCGCGCGCATCCCGATGCCGTCTTCAACGTCGCGATGGGCATCGAGTTCATCCACACCGCCACGTTGGTGCACGACGACCTGATCGACAGCTCACCGACGCGCCGCGGAATCCCCACCATCCACAAGGCATTCGGTGCCAACCAGGCGATCATCATCGGCGATTACTACTTTGCCAAGGGTGCGAATCTGCTGGCCGCGATCGGCGACCCGAGGATCGATGCAGCCATCAGTCATGCGGTCATGACGATCTGCATGGGTGAGCTGCTGCAGATGACGAGCCGGAACGACTACGAGCAGTCCGTCGACGACTACTACCGCAAGATCGGGCGCAAGACGGCAACCCTGGTGAGCGCGTGCTGTTACGCGGGCGGCGTCGTCGGTGGCCTCGCCGGTGAGCAGCTCGAGGCGCTCCGCCGGTACGGGTACAACCTCGGCGTGGCGTTTCAGATCGCGGACGACGTGCTCGACTACATCGCGACCTCGGCGGAGGTGGGCAAGCCGGTGGGCGGCGATCTGCGTCAGGGCACGGTGACGCTGCCGCTGATGCTCGCGCTGAACGACCCGGCGGCGACCTCAGAGCTGCGCCGCATACTGGGCAAGCGGGATCTTGACGACGTCGATTACGATGAAATCGTGCGGCTGGTACGGGAGTCGCCCGCGATCACCGCCGCAGAGCATCACGCTCACGAGTTTGCCGAACGTGCGGCCGCGGAGCTCGACGTGTTCGACGGCTCGCCCGCCAAGGAAGCGCTGGTGCGAGCGTGCGACTACGTCGTGGAGCGCCGCATCTAGCACCGCCGCCGACGGTCGTCTCAGAGCGCTCCGAGACGGCGCAGGCGTCCCGCGAATGCATACGCGTACGCGGTCAGCACCAGCGTGGCGACGCAGAATCCAAGCGCTTCGAGATACGTCGCCCACAGCGTCGATGGAGAGACACCCGCTCGCTGCGCGGCGACGGCGAAGGCGATCGCGCGTGCCGTGTCGACCGCGGCGACGAGGAGGACGACGATGAGCACGACTCGCACCGCGACATATTCGCGGCGCAGGCCGGCGCGAAGCTGGGCGACGGTCTGCTCAGCGGCCGTGCCACGCCCGGCGCTCGGCTCCATCGGTCCGCGGACCAAGCGCGCCAGCGCGATGGCGAAGAACGCGGCTGCGACCCATCCGGCCCACAGCGTGCGTGGACTCGAGCCGGTGGCGATCAGCGTCTGCACCGGATTGAGGTTCGCGCCTGCCGCGAGACGTGCGGCGAGCGACTGGTGCAGGCTCAGCAGCTCGTAGCCGGCGATTCCGCATGCAGCCGCGGAGACGAGCACGGCGGTGCCCCGGAGAGCCAGCGGTCCCCGGTCCAAGAAGACCAGCTCCGACAGCCGGCGTCCGTGCTCGGACATCACCATGGCATTGTAGAAAGCGCTTCTCATGCCCAGTCCCCGTGCGCGCCGGACACGACCGCTCCGCATCGCTACCTACAACATCCTGGTCGGCGGGCCTCGTAGAGAGGAGTTGATCACCGCGGTTCTGTCGCGCATCGACGCCGACGTGATCGCCCTCCAAGAGGTCTGCAATCTGCAGTTTCTGGGCGAGCTCGCCGGCAGGTTGGGCATGCAGACGATGGTGGGCGAGCCCAGCGACCCGCTCGCCGGCTGCCATATCGCCATCCTCACGCGCCTTCCGGTGCGCAGCTGGCAGAACCGTCAACACGTCGGTCGCATGTTGCGGAGTCACCTGCACTGCGACATCGAGACGGGATGGGCGACGCTGCCGGTGATCGGCGTGCACAACGTGCATCTGGCGGCGCGGTTCGGTGAGCGCGCGAAGGGCGAGGCGCGCCGCATGCGCGAGCTGACGGCAGTGCTCGACGGGATTGGACAAGCGCCCTCGCTGCCACACGTGATTCTCGGCGACTTCAACTCCGTCGCGCCCGGCGACGACGTCGCAGCGACCCGGTTCTTTCGCAAGCTCAACGAGCTGCGCCGGCGCGGCCTGGTCACGGTGCTGCCCGACGGGTCCATAGGGCCGCTGCCCCGCTCGGAAGCAGACGACAACGCCATCGATGCCGCGTGGCGCGCGGCCGGCATCGATCCGCGGCTGGATGTCGGCGTGCCACTGCTGCCCCGCATCGTGGGGCCGCTGACGGTGAATCTACCGGTGAGTCACGCGCTCGACCGGTTCTTGGGGCGCTTCATCGAGCGTTGGAGCATCGAGCGATTGCAGCGGCTCGGCTATGTTGACTGCTTCCGCCGCATCCATCCCCGAGCGCACGGACACACGTGCGCCACGTGGCTGCCGGCTGCGCGAGTCGACTACGTCTTCGCCTCGCCGGATCTCGCGGACACCGTCACCGCATGCGACGTGGTGGGTGACCGGCGCTGGCACGATCGCGACGCCGCCGTCGCGTCAGACCACTTCCCTGTGGTCGCCGATTTCGGCAGCTGAGGAGCCCGCTCAGCCCAGCGCTGCGTGGTTCACATCGGTGGCGGTGGCGGCGGAGGAGGCGGAGCGCCGTACCCACCCGGTGATGAGACGAGCGGCGCCTCGCCGGGAAAGCGGCTGATGACGACGAGGTAGTACACGATGAACCGGATCACCAGCCAGAAGATGAACCCGATGATGGCGCCCGCGCCGATGCCAAGTCCCAGACCGGCCAGGCCGCTGTACGCAATGATGGTGCCGATCAGGTTCACCACCTGTGCGATCACGGCGACGACGATTCCGTAAATCACCAGGTTCTTGCCTGACCGGTCGCCCTGATACATGCGAAAGCCACCGACGGCAACCATGACGTCCGCTACCAGCACCACGATGCTCCCCAGCACCCACAGGATGGGGAACCCGCAGCCCCGTACGAAGCCGCCGCACAGCGTGAAGGCTCCGAGCATCCCGATCAGGTCGATGACAGCCAAGACGACGGCGATGATCCCCAGCACGAGGCCGAGGACCTTCGCGTCGACGTTCAGCTTGACCGGCGGATCGCTTGCGAACGGCGGATCCGTTATCGAGTTGGCCAACGGGTCAGGTCAGGCAGTTGGCGGTGGCGGTGGCGGCGACGAGCTGCCTCCGTAGCTGCTCATGGGACGCGTCGCCGGTTGCGGCTCATTGCGCTTGAGGAAGCCTCCAGCAGCCACGGCCACGCCGGCGATCAACCCTATCCACAGCCCGAAGCTGGAGCCGGCGCTGTATCCGGGACCGGAATAGCCGCCCGGGGTCGCCGCAATCAGATAGATGACAGCCATCAGCGCCATGAACACACCGATCACCAAGTAGATGGCCGCGTCGGTGAGCGGCATCGCGGGAAGGTTCACGGTCGGCGCGAACGTGCGCAGACCGAAGAAGACCAATCCGATGAGCACGACGATGAAGAAGAGAACGCCCGACCAGTAGTTGAATCCGTTGATTGAGATCGATGAACTAAACCCTGCGACGCTTGCACTTGCGCTGTACCAGGGTAGAAACGTGGTGATGAGCCCGAGGATGAGCCCGGCTCCCACGAGGATGTCGCTGGTGCCGAGCTTTCGTCCGGCGAGATCGATTTCAGGCAACTTGTTCGTCCTCCATTTTGTTTGCGTCTTCAGATGCCGGCGGCGTATGGGCGTGCCGGACGCCATTCAGCGGGCGAAACACTATCAGTCCGGCTGACCCTCCTTCAGCATCTCGCCCACCGTCCGCCTTGGCTCGGTGTGAGGACGCGACATCCATGCGGCGATGACGATCGCCGCCGCTGCGAGCGCCGCAAACGGCAAGCCGATCCCGATGGACCGTCCGCCGGCGGCGATGAGGATCAGCTGGAGCGCGACGATCGCCGCCGTGCACCATGCGGCGGCGAACAGCGCGGTGCGTTGCGACATGCGCTCTCCGAGCACGTCGGCGACCAATCCGCGGCGCATCAGGAGGATGAGCGCAACCGCCGCCACGGCGATGAAGAACGCATCACCGAGAACAGAGGCGCGAAACGCGTCGACGGTCACCCGCGCGGTCGTCGTGCTGTAGCTGTACCAGGGCAGGAACGCGGCTAAGAGCCCAAGGGCTACACCTACCCCGGCGGCGGTATCGGCGCCAGAGGCGCGCTTCGCCATCACAACCGCGATCCCTCCACGAACCGTAAGCAGAACATCGACCCACCTCCGTGGTGGCCGAAGGGAATGAATGGTTCGTGCCGGATGGTACGGGCGGCGCGCTATGGTGTCAACGCCCGTCGCGCTCTCTGCGCGCCGCTTCGCTGCTGTGCTCGCGTGCCAGCACCTGATCGGAGAGACGGAGAGCAGGAGGCTGGCCGTCAGCGAGCAGGTCGGCGAGCGTCTGCCACCCGAAGCGCTCACGGCCGAGACCGAGCAGAGCGACGAAGCACGCCGCGGTCGCCTCGGCATCGGCGAGTGCGTGATGCGGGCGTCGATGGACCACGCCGAGCTTCTCGCACAGACGCTCGAGTCCAATGGTGTCGTGAAGGCCCCAAAGTCGAGCCGCCAGCCGTGTGGTGTCGACGTTGTCGGCGTCCAGCGCGGCGCCCACGGTGCGCGCAATCAGCCGGGTGTCGAACGCGTCAGCGCTGTGCTCGACGAGCACCGAGCCCTGGACGAAGCGGCGGAACCGCTCGACGACACGTGCAACGTGCGGAGCTCCGCGAAGCGCCTCTGCGTTGATGCCGTGGATGCGGCGGGCGTACGGATTGATGCGGTCACTGCTGTGCACGAGCGTCTCGAAGCTCAGCAGATGCCGCTCGAGGGTGAAGGCCACCGCCCCCAGCTCCACCAGCTGATGCGGGGACTGGCCGGTGGTCTCGCAGTCGAGCGCCACGAACCGCAGCGCCTCGACCGGTGTGTCGCGAGCCGGCCGTGGGTGCGCGCCCTCGGCCGGATCGTCAATTCCTGCGAACGGTTCCGACCCTGCCGGGCCGAGCCGTTGGACGAATTGATTGCCGACGGGGGCACGGCCTCGCCGCCGTCCGTAGCGTCGCCTGGGGATCGAAGCCGGAGGTGGGGGAGATGCGTCGCCCGTCTGTGTTGGGGGCGTTGGTTCCGTCGCGCTCATCCGGCACACGTGTGCATGGCGCAATCCTAGAGCGAACGTGCGGACGCGAGCCGGAGCCTTTGCACTCCCGACCTATACTGGCGTGCGCTCACATGGTCGCTCTCACGCCCGCCGGCTGATGCGCTTCGTTGCGGCCGGTGTCAGCCACCGCACCGCACCGCTCACCGTCCTCGAGGCCGCTGCCGTCCGCGAGGCCGATGCCCGGAGCCTGCTTCGGTATCTCGTCGGCCACGGGGGATTCGGCGGCGCGGTGGTGCTGTCCACCTGCAATCGCACCGAGTTCTATGTCACGTGCCCGTCCGACGACGCGGATGACATCCCGGCCCGGCTGGCCCCACACCTCGACCCCAGCGGCGTGCACGGAGTGGCCCGCCATATTGCGATGCGGGCTGACGGCGAGGCGCTGCGCCACGTCTTCCGTGTATCTGCGGGGCTCGAAAGCATGGTGGTGGGTGAGGCCCAGGTGCTCGGGCAGCTGCGCGCCGCGCATCAGCTGGCGCGCTCCGCGGGCACGCTCGACGCGCGATTGGATTTCGTGATGCGCCGGGCGATATCGGTTGGGAAGCAGGTGCGCACTCGGACGGGGATCGGACGCGGTGTCGGCAGCCTGAGCGAGGTCGCCGTCGATTGCGCACTCGCGGTCGCGGGAGATCTGCGAGGTCGCGGCGTGCTCCTGGTGGGCTCCGGAAAGATGAGCCTCCTCGCGGCTCGCCGGCTTCAAGAGCTCGGCGCGCGAATTCTCGCGACATCGCGGGGGGATTCGAAGCAGCGCTTGGCACGAAGCATCGACGAGGCAGCCGTCACATCGCTCGGGGAGGTGATCGACGCCGCGGACTCAGTCGACGTCATCATCTGCTCGACCTCGAGCGTCGAACCCGTGCTCGACGCGGCATTCGTCGCGCGCATGCAGCAGCGCCGCGCGGGCCGTGCACTGTGCATCGTGGACATCGCCGTACCGCGGGACGTCGACCCGTCGTGTGCCGCACTCCCGGGCGTGCAGCTCATCGACATCGACGAGCTCGGGCGCCGGCTGGCGGGTCATCTCAGCATGCGGTCGGAGGCGGTTCCTGAGGCTGAGCTCATCATCGAGGAGGAGCTGCGCCGCACCATGATGGTCATAGGGCACCGCGACGCCGCCGGGCCGACCATCACGGCGCTGATCGGGCGCGCCGAAGCGCTGCGGCGGCGAGAGGTCGAGCGAACCCTCGCGCGGTCGCCACAAATCGATCCCGATGTTCGCGAGCGGATCGATCTGCTCACGCAGAGCCTGGTCCGCAAGCTGCTCCACGGCCCGATCACGCACCTCCGCGAGGCGGCCGAGGATCCCGCGGTCGCGCTGGCCCTGCGCCAGGCCTTCAACCTGGACGAAGCCGAGCCCGGGCCCCGCGCCGCGGCAGAAGAGTGGGAACGAGCGTCCGAGACGATCGGACGGCCCTGAGCGTGGCCGCCTCGGCGGCGGTGATCCGGCTCGCGACCCGAGGAAGCACGCTGGCGCGGGCGCAGGCCGCGCTCGCCGAGGCAGCCCTGCGCGCCAACGGTGCAGGTCCCGTCGACACGGTCGTCGTCCGCACGATCGGCGACCGTCAGGCCACGGTGCCGCTCGACCGGCTGTCCGGTCAGGGGTGGTTCACCGCCGAGCTCGAGCGGGCCATCGTGGACGGCCGAGCGGACATCGCGGTGCACAGCGCGAAGGACCTGCCGACCGATTACGAGCCGGGGCTCGAGATCGCAGCTCTTCTCGAACGTGGCGATGCCCGCGACGCGGTGGTCACGCGCGATGGAGCCACGCTCGCGAGCTTGCGCGCCGGTTCGACGGTCGGCACGAGCAGCACCCGTCGCGCTGCCCTGATGAGCGTCCTGTGGCCCGCGCTGCGGCCGGTGCCCATGCGGGGCAACGTCGACACGCGGCTCCGCGCGCTGGCCGCCGGGAAGGTCGACGCGCTGATCGTCGCGTGTGCCGGAGTGGACCGGCTCGGCATGGGCGATCGCATCGCCGAACGCCTCGATCCGACCGTCTTCGTGCCCGCGCCGGCGCAGGGAGCGATCGCGCTGGAGGCTCGAACCGGGTCGGAGCCGGCCGGCCTGGCCGCCCGGCTGGCGCACGGGCCTACGGTTGCCGCGGTGACCGCGGAACGGGCGTTGCTCGCTGCGCTGGGTGGCGGTTGCCTCCTCCCGCTGGGAGCTTGGGCGCGGATCGAGCACGGCCGGCTCGTGCTCAGCGCAGCCCTGGGCGTCGGGGCCACGGTTCGGCGGGCGGAGCTCGAGGGAGATCCCGCAGATCCCGCCCGCCTCGGTCTCCGCCTGGCGCGTTTGCTCGGGTGAGGCAGCCGCTCGCCGGCCGGCGTGTGCTGGTGACCCGCGCGCGCGAACGCGCCGCGGGGATGGTGGACGCCCTCCATTCGCTGGGCGCCGAGGTCGTGGTGGTGCCCCTCCTTGCCACCGAGCCGATCGCGGACCCGGCCGGTATCGTCGCGGCGGCGGCGGCGCTCGCCGGCCGGCCGCCGCCCCGCTGGGTGGCATTCACGAGCGCCACGGCTGTGCGGCTGGTCATGGGAGTGATCGACGCCGCAGCGCTCGACGGAGCGTCGGTTGCTGCGGTCGGCGACGCGACGGCTGCCGCGCTGCTTCGGACCGGCGTGGCTTCGGACGTCGTGGCATCGCAGGCGAGCGCGAGTGGGCTCGCGGCGGCCATGGCGACCCGAGAGGTCGACGGCGGGCACGTCTGGTTTCCGTCCGCACAAGGCGCAGGGGATGCCCTTCCGGCGTGGCTTCGCGCCCGCGGCGCGACCGTGCACGTGACGCCGATCTACCGCACCGTGATGCCGGAAGATGCGCCGCGCCGGCTGACGGCCGCGCTGCGCCGGCCCATCGACGCGATCGCGTTGACCAGCGGGAGCGCCGCACGCCATCTCGTCGCCGCTCTCGGCGAGCGCCCACTGCCGGTGGGGACGGCCATCGCGTGCATCGGGCAGCAGACCGCCGAGGCCGCCAGGGCTGCCGGGCTGCGGGTCGACGTCGTCGCCGAGTCGCACACCGGCGCGGGGCTCGCCGCGGCGATCGCTGGTCATCTCGTGCAACCGCTACGCTGAACGCGATGCCCTTTCCCACGGAGCGCCCGCGCCGCCTGCGTCGGACGCCGGCCCTGAGGCGTCTGGTGCGAGAGACACGCGTCGACGCGGCATCGCTGATCCTCCCGGCGTTCGTCCGCGAGGGCCTGACGCGGCCGGAGCCGATCGCGTCGCTGCCGGGTCAGCGCCACGACACGACCGACTCGATCGTGGAGACCGCCGAGCGCGCGCTCAACGCCGGGTGCGGTGCCCTCCTCGCGTTCGGCCTGCCGGAGCACAAGGATGCGGATGGCTCCGGAGCGTGGGCGGATGAGGGCGCGGTGCAGCAGAGCATTCGCGGGTTGAAGCATCGGTTCGGCGATGCCATCGCGGTGATCGCCGACTGCTGTCTCTGCGAGTACACGGACCATGGTCAATGCGGTGTGCTCGGCGCCGGGGGCTCGGTGGACAACGACGCGACGCTCGAGGCGTATGCGCGTACCGCGGTTTCGCAGGCGGCCGCGGGCGCCGACGTCATCGCGCCGAGCGGGATGATGGACGGTCAGGTCGGCGCCATCCGTCAAGCCCTTGACGCCGCGGGCTTCGACGACACCGCAGTCCTCGGCTACAGCGCCAAGTTTGCGTCTGTGATGTACGGCCCGTTTCGCGACGCGGCCGACTGCACTCCGAAGGACGGCGATCGCCGTGGCTACCAGATGGACCCGGCCAACCAACGCGAGGCGGTGCGCGAGGCGCTGCTCGACGTCGAGGAAGGCGCGGACGCGATCATGGTGAAGCCCGCCATGACGTATCTGGATGTCGTCGCACGCGTGCGAGACAACACCGACCTACCGCTCGCCGCATATTGCGTCAGCGGCGAATATGCGATGCTGCGCGCCGCCGCCGCGACGGGTGCGTTCGACGAGCGCGCCGCCGTGCTCGAGACGCTGACGGGCATTCGCCGCGCGGGCGCCGACATGATCATCACGTACCATGCACTCGACGCCGCCTGCTGGCTTCAGGAAGACCGGGCGACCAGGTGAGTGATCCGGGCCCCTCGCGTCAGCGATTGCCGTACGTCATCGCCGCCACGGTTGCGGTGGTTGCGGCCGTGGTCGCCATCGCTGTGGGCATCGATCATGCCGCCACCGTGGGGGTGAACCGGACGACCCCGGCGCCGGCCACCTCCAAGTCGAGCCCGTCTGCATCCCCGAGCGCGTCGCAGGTTCCCTTCGCGAACTGCTCCTCCGCGATATTCGGCTCACCGCTTCCGGCGCTGAATCCTCCCGCGACGGTGCACCGCTATGCATCCCCTCCGGCCTTCACCATCGACGCGACCAAGCTGTATCAGGCAACGATCAAGACCGCCAAGGGTGACATCGTGCTGTGCCTGCAGCCGCGGCTCGCGCCCAACACGGTGAACAACTTCGTCACGCTGGCGCGCAATCACTTCTACGACGGCATCCCCTTCCACCGCGTGGTGGCAGGTTTCGTCATCCAAAGCGGCGACGCGAGCTGTGTCGGTCAGGTCTCACCGGCCCCGGCGACGCCGGGCGACTCATGCGGTCAGGGCGGGCCCGGCTACCAGTTCAACGACGAGCCGGTGAAGCAGCAGTACGTGTCGGGCTGCCTCGCGATGGCGAACAGTGGGCGCAACACCAACGGATCGCAGTTCTTCATCTGCACGGCCAACGACACGACCCTGCCGAAGTCATACAACCTGTTCGGTAATGTCGCGTCCGGCATGACCGTCGCACTCCAGATCGCGCAGGGTGACGTCATGCAATCGGTCGTCGTCAGCCAGCAGCAATGAGCGATGCGCGAGCTCGCGCATTGCGCGAGCGCGCGGAGCGAGCGCTGCCGGGTGGTGTCAACAGCCCGGTGCGTGCGTTCCGCGCGGTGCAGGGAACACCTCCCGCGATCTCCAGAGGCGAAGGCGCATTCCTATTCGACGAGGATGGCAATCGGTTCATCGATTACGTCCTTGCCTACGGACCGCACATCCTCGGCCACAACCCGCCCGAGGTCGTCGCAGCGCTGCGCACCCAGTTGGAACGCGGCGTCGCATTCGGCAGCACCGTTGCGCTCGAGGTGGAGCTCGCCGAACGTATCGTCGACGCCGTCCCGTCCATAGAGATGGTCCGCTTCGTCAACTCCGGCACCGAAGCCACCATGTCCGCGCTGCGAGTGGCGCGTGCGGCAACTCGTCGCGACCTGATCGTCAAGTTCGCGGGTGCATATCACGGGCACGCCGACGCGCTTCTTGCCGACGCCGGTTCGGGTGTGGCCACGCTGAGCATCCCGGGGTCGGAAGGCGTGCCCGCGCGGGCGACTGCAGACACGGTCGTCCTTCCCTACAACGACATCGCGGCGCTGACCGAGCTGTTCGAGCTGCGAGGCGGCGAGGTGGCCGCTGTGATCGTCGAACCGGTGGCGGGCAACATGGGATGCGTTCCGCCGGTGCCCGGCTTCCTCCAGCGAATGCGCGACCTCACGCAGCGGTACGGCACGATCCTCGTGTTCGACGAGGTGATGACAGGGTTTCGCGTCGCGTATGGCGGCGCGCAGGAGCTGTACGGCGTGCGGCCGGACGTGACATGCCTCGGCAAGGTGATCGGAGGTGGGATTCCCGTCGGCGCGTATGGGGGTGGACGAGCGCTCATGGAGCTCGTCGCCCCGTCTGGTCCCGTGTATCAGGCGGGCACCCTGGCGGGAAGCCCACTCGCCATGGCGGCGGGCTGTGCCGTGCTCGACGCGCTGCATGACGGGGCCGCATACGAGCGGCTCGAGACCCTCGGTTCGCGGCTGGAACGCGGTCTCGCCGCGGCCGCGGACGACGCCGGCGTCGACTGCGCGATAAATCGCGTGGGCAGCATGCTGACCCCGTTTCTGGGCGTGTCCGAGGTGATCGACTTTGAGAGCGCACGCGCGGCAAGCACTGCGACGTTTGCCACGCTGCATTCGGCCTGGCTTGGGCGAGGGATTCTGTGGCCACCCTCGCAGTTCGAAACGGGGTTCATCAGCACGGCGCACGCAGAGGCGGACATCGACCGGACCGTGACGTGCTTCCTCGACGTGCTGTCCAGCCAGACCGACCTGCCGGGCTCTGGCTGAGACGGTGCTAGACTGAGGCCGGCTCATGACAGGTTTGTTCGACCATTGGTACTACCTGCTGATCGTGCTCGTCATCGTGCTCATCATCTGGGGGCCGGGCAAGATGCCCGATGTGGGAGCGGGCCTCGGCCGCGCGATCCGCGAGTTCCGGAAGGCCTCGTCGGAAACTCAGGATGCGTTCCGGTCGGCAACCGGTTCGCAGTCACCGCACGAGAGCCCAGCGCAGCCTCCGGCGCAACCAGTGTCGCTGCAGGCGCCGCCTGCCACCGCGCCGGATGAGCCTCGCACCAGCGACACGCCGCAGCAGCAGACTCCCGTCTCCAACTGAGACGCGGCAAGGCGGGTAGCTCGCCCGTGCAGGGGGTGGTCGACAACGAGCGGCGCATGACCATCGTGGAGCATCTGGAAGAGCTCCGCCGTGTGCTGATCATCTCGCTCGCCGCGTGGATCGTCGGATCCATTGTCGCGTTCGTCTTCAACCGCTTCATCCTCGACCTGCTGCTACGTCCGCTCAAGGTTGTGCTGGCGAACCTGCACAGCATCGTCAATCACGCGATCTTCACCAGTCCCACCGAGGGGCTGACGGTTCCCATCAAGATCGCGGCGATCATCGGATTCATCCTGGCGCTGCCCGTGATCCTCTGGCAGACGTGGTCGTTCGTGTCGCCCGGCCTGCGACCCGTCGAGCGCAAGTTCGTCGGCCCCTTCATCGCATCGGCAATCGTCCTGTTTGCATGCGGCGCGGCCTTCGCGTATTTCGTCATGCCGATCGGGCTCGGGTTCCTTGCCGGTTTCCTGGGCGGCAACGCGATCTATTTCCCGGACATCGATCAGTACCTCAGCTTCTTCCTGCTGCTCGTGGTCATCTTCGGCGTGACGTTCGAGATGCCGGTCGTTCTCGTGCTGCTCGGCGTCCTGCGCATCATCTCGTCGCAGTGGCTGCGCGCACACAGGAAGGTCGCAATCGTCGTCATCATCGCGGCGGCCGCCATCGTCACGCCGGGCGCCGATCCCTTCACACCGACGTTTCTCGCGATCCCCTTGATCCTCCTGTACGAAGCGTCGATTCTGGTGCTCTCGCGGGTGTTCCATCGCTGATGCGCCCAGACGGCAGAGCCAACGACGCAGTGCGGCCCACGAGCATCGAGGTCAACGTGCTGCCGTACGCGGAGGGGAGCGTCACCATCACGACGGGCGCGACGAAGGTCCTGTGCGCCGCCACCGTCGAGGAGCGGATCCCGGTGTGGCGCAAGGGGATGGGCAGAGGGTGGGTCACCGCCGAGTACTCGATGCTTCCGCGCAGCACGCAGACCCGCACCGAGCGGGACGGACGCCGTGGTCGTGTCGACGGGCGGGTGCAGGAGATCCAGCGGCTCATCGGGCGCAGCCTTCGGGCCGCCGTGGACTTCGACCGTCTTGGTGAGCGCACCGTCATCGTCGATTGCGACGTCATCGTGGCCGACGGGGGCACCAGAACCGCGTCGATCACAGGCGCGTACGTGGCGCTGGCGCTTGCGGTGGCGCGCATGCGCGGCGCGGGCGTGATCAAAGCCGATCCGCTGCGCTGGCCCGTGGCCGCGGTCAGCGCCGGGATCGTGGCGGGTGAGCCCAGGCTGGACCTCTGCTACCTCGAAGATGCGGGCGCCGAGACGGACATGAACTGCGTCGCCGCCGGCGATGGGCGCTTCATCGAGATCCAGGGATCGGCCGAGCAGGAACCGTTTTCCCGGGCGGAGATGGAGCAACTCCTCGAGCTCGCTTCGCGCGGGTTGCGCACGATGTTCGATGTGCAGCGCGAGGCGCTCGCCGGCGTCGCGTGACGCGCGCGCAGCCGCGTGACGCGCTCCTCGCACCACGGCTTGTGATCGCGAGCCGCAACGAGGGCAAGATGCGCGAGATGCGCCGGTTGCTGTCGGCGCATCCGTGGCGGCTGATGTCGCTCGACGACGCCGGCCACGATATGCAGCTTGACGAGCCGGGTCCGGGCTACGTCGACAACGCGATGGCAAAGGCCGGGGTCGTGAGCGCACGCACCGGTTTGCCTGCACTCGGAGAGGACAGCGGCATCGAGGTGGACGCGCTGCGTGGCTGGCCGGGGCCGGCGTCCGCGCGGTGGATGGGCGAATCCGCCTCGGACTCCGATCGCCTGCGCGGGCTTCTCGAGGAGGTGACGCGCCTGGTCTCGGACGATCGTCGCTGCCGCTACGTCTGCGTCGTCGCCCTCGCGCGGCCGGGTGCAGAACCGGTGGTCGCGCGGGGGGAATGCCTGGGCACGCTCGTCGAGCCCCGCGGCGATCACGGATTCGGATACGACCCTTCGTTTCTGTCCCTGGACCTTGGTGTCACCTTCGGCGAGGCGAGCGACGCGGCGAAGGACCGCGTGTCGCATCGCGCGCGCGCACTGGCGCGGCTGGCGCAGTCGGGCGTGCTCGATCCACTCGAGACGCCCTGAAGGAACGCGCCTCGGCGTTGCCGGCCAAGCGGTGGGGCACAATGCCACGTCGTGCACCCCGGTCGCGCCCCGATGTTCCGGCGTGCCGCGTTGCTCAGGTCGGGTGGCATCGTCGTCGGGGTGATCGCCGTCGGGCTGACCGCGTTCGAGGTGACGCTGCACGTCACCGCCATCGACGCCGGGCGTCTGAAGGCGATTCCACTGCCCGCGACCACCGCAGCGCTGGCGACGCCGTCGCCGCTGGCCGACGTCGGGCGCGTGGCGCTGAGCCGTGTGGTCACCGTCGAGGCCGACCGCCTCAACGAAGAAGCGCTGGGCACCGGGTGGCTCTTCGACACCCGCGGAGACTTCGTCACCAACGCGCACGTGGTCCAAGGTGCATTGACCGTGCGCATCACCGACCGCCGCGCACACACGCACCTGGCCGTCGTCATCGCGTCCGACCCCACCGTGGACATCGCGGTGCTGCGGTCGGTCGACGGCTTTGCCGGCAGGCCGCTCCCCTTGGACCGCACCGCGATCATCGCCACGCCGCTCCCGGTGGTCGACCTCGCGTCGAGCCGCGCCACCGGGCACGACGACATCAGCATCGCTGTGGTGACGGAGAGCGGACGGGATGTGCCCCTCGAACCTGGTGAGGTGCAGCCGGGATCCGCTGCGCCCTCCGTGTATCACGACATGCTCGCGCTGAGTGGCGCCCCGGTCTTTCAGGGCAACAGCGGCGGCCCGGTGCTCGACGACCAGGGCGAGGTGATCGGGATTCTCACGCTGGCGAGCCCGAACCGCCCGCAGTCGTACGCGATTCCGCTGACGCGCGTGCTCGATGAGCTGACCCAGTTCGCAGCAAGGAACGGGTGACGCGCTTCACCTTTGGGTATCTTCATAACGGACGTGAACCATGGCAACTGAAACGCGCACCTTCGACATCATCATCATCGGCGCCGGGCCCGCCGGGCTGGCGGCTGGGCTGTATGCCGGCCGCAACATGGAGAATGCCGTCCTGGTCGAGTCCAAAGCGCCCGGCGGCCAGCTGCTCAACACGGAGCTGGTCGAGGACTATCCCGGGATCAAGTCGATCTTGGGCGGGGATCTGGCCGCGGCGATGCTGGATCAGGCGCTGAGCTTCGGCGCCGAGATCGTGCCGGGCGAGGTCACCCGCATCCACGTGGCCAAGGACGGCGTCAAGACCGTCGAGACGACCGAAGGGACGCTGCGCGCCCCGGCGGTGATCATCACGGCGGGTGGCAATCCTCGAAAGCTCGGCATCCCCGGAGAGGAGGAGTTTGCCGGGCGCGGAGTCTCCTACTGCGCCGTCTGTGACGGCGCGTTCTTCCGCGACGTCCCGCTGGCCGTCATCGGGGGCGGCGACGCAGCGCTGGAGGAGGGAGCGTTCCTCACGCGATACGCGAGCCGGGTCTCGATCATCCACCGGCGCGATCAGTTTCGTGCGCAGGGGCTCCTCGTCGACGAGGCGCGGCGCAACCCGAAGGTCGACTTCATCATGGACACCGTCGTCGACTCCATCGGAGGCAACGACAAGGTGCAGAGCCTCGCGTTGCGCAACCTGAGCTCCGGAGAGCAGAGCACCCTCGATGTCGGTGGTGCGTTCATCTTCGTCGGCTTCATACCGAACACCGAGCTGGTCGACATGCACATAGATCATGACAAAAGTGGCTATTACATAACCGACCCCTTTACCATGATGACGAGCGTGCCGGGCATCTTTGCCGCCGGCGACGTCCGCAGCCAGCTCACGCGGCAGATCACGACCGCCGTGGGCGACGCGACCACCGCGACGATCGCCGCCAGCAAGTGGGTGGAGGAATGGCGGCGGAACCGTCAGGACACCGCGGCGATGCTGGCCGACGACATGATCAGCGGGGCCGTCTGAGCTTGAGCATCGTCACCAAGACCGGCGATGCGGGCGAGACCGGCCTCCTGTACGGCGGCCGCGTCTCCAAGGACGACCTGCACACCGAGGCGTACGGATCACTCGACGAAGCGATCTCGGCCCTCGGACTCGCCCGCGCACTGGAGGCCCAGAAAGCGCGGGCCGAGCGCATCCTAGAGTTGCAGCGCGAGCTCTTCGTCGTCGGGGCCGAGCTGGCGACCGGAGCCGGGCATCGCGCGGAGCTCGAGCGGCACTTCAACGTCGTCACGCCCCAGATGGTCGACGCGCTCGACGCGCAGGTGCGTGACCTCGAGGCGCAAGTGCCGCTGCCGGAGGGATTCGTCGTGCCCGGCGGCACTCCCGTCGGGGCGGCGATCGACCTGGCGCGCACCCTGGTGCGCCGGGCGGAGCGGCGCGCCGTGGCGCTGCGGCGCGCCGGCGAGCTGGAGAACGCCGAGGTGCTGCGCTATCTCAATCGTTGCTCCGACCTGCTCTTCATGCTCGCACGCGCTGCAGAGCACGGTGCGATCACACCGACGGGCGGCGCGCGCCGCAGCTGAACCGTCAGCCGCCGTCGAGCAAGCGCCGGCAGCGCAACGCGAGCCAGATGCGCTGACGCTCTTCCGGATCGTCGACGTCGATGCCCAGCTGGCGCAGACGGCCGATGCGGTACACGACGGTGTGGCGGTGCAGCCCCAGGTGGAGCGCGGCATCGCCGACGGTGCGCGTGACCAGGAGGGCTTCGAGCGTGGCCATGAGCTCGTGCACTCGCGCGGGCCGTTGGCCCTCGAGCGGCCCGAGCACGCAGTCGATGAAGCGCCGCATCGCGCCCGCATCCGAACGGAGGCCGGCGAACACGCCCACCTCGGCGTCGCTGTGCACCCGGCGCTCCGGATCCAGACGGCGGCCGACGTCGAGGGCGCGGCGCGCTTGACCGGCAGCGGGTGCCACGTCGTCGAGGGTCGCCGCCACGGGTCCGAGACCGAAGACGGCGTCGGGCACCCCGGCACACAGCCGTTCCACGTCGCGGTCCGCCGGCAGCAGCGCGATCCAGAGGCCGGGCTCGTCGCTGAGCAGCAGCGCCCCGGCCGGCCGCCAGACCGAGTCGAGCTGCCGCTCCGTGTCGGCGCGGTCCGCGGCGCAGGCGACCAGGCGGTACGGCGGTGACAGCGTGATGTCGGCGGACGCCGCCAGGCGGCGCAGCTCCGGTGTGGCGTCGCCGGCAAGCAGGCGCTGCATGATCCGGTCGCGATCGCGGTCACGCTGCCGCATCAGCCGCTCGCGCGTCTCCAGGTAGGCGCGGCCCACCGCTGCGCTGATCTCGTCGAAGTACTCGAGGACCGTGCCGGTCACCGCGATCACCGTCGCCGGCGCCACCTCGTTGAGCAGCGCGGGCTGGCCGATCACCTCCTGCCAGACCACCTTCGCCGCCACCCGGTAGGCGCTGAAGACCACCTCGAGCGGAACCTCCATCTCGGCCTGGGCGGCTCCCATGGAGCCGAGGCGATCGAGATCACCCGGGCGAAGGCCGCGGCCGTCGTGCAGCAGCCGGACCAGGGTGCGAACCGCGTCGCGGCAGGCGACGGTCACCGTGCGGAGGTACCCGGGTTTCTGGAACCGACCGTCGGGGAGGCTGATGCCGTCGACGATGTGCCGGGTCATGCGCCGCGCGATCACGTCCACCTCGGACAGCAGCCGCACGGTCACCTCCGGCGGCAGCGTGGCCGTCACGGACAAGCCAGCCTCCCGTGCTTTGGTCATCTCGGCCATGTTGTTCCTTTTGCACAAAAATAGGGGCGAACTGTGCAGATTGTGGCCCAAGCCTTGTGTGGCGTGCAGAACTTAGACTGGTTTGATGCTTTACGACAATCTCTTCATCCGTCTGGAGCGTGCCCGCTGGCAGCTGAGCTCCGATATCGACTTCGATGCGATCGATCCGTCGCTGCTCACCCCGCAGTGGCGCTCCGACCTGCGCCACATCTGCCTGACGGAGCTGTCGGCTCTCTACGCGACCGAGATGTTCATCCGCGACTTCTACGCAGACATCGACTTCTGCAGCTTCATCTCGATCTGGTTCTACGAGGAGATGAAGCATCACCTCGTGCTGCGAAAGTACCTGGAGCGCTGCGGGGAGCACTTCGAGGAAGCGGAGCTGCCGTCGCTCAGGTTGACCTTCGCTCCCGGACCCGCAATCGAGACGCTGACCATGCACTTCTGCGGCGAGCAGCGGCTCGCTCACTGGTACACGGCGTTCAGCCACGAGGCGCCGGAGCCCGTGCTGCGCCACGTGTTCAAGACTCTTGCCGCGGATGAGCTGCGCCATGCCGCCTGCTATGCGAAGTATCTGCGTCGCGCTGTCACCAACAAGCCGGATTGTCTGCGCGACATCCTCAAGATGGCGCTGTGGATGATTCGCAGCACCAATGACGCGCCCAAGCATCCGACCACGGTCACCGACCCGTCGGTGGTCGGGCAGCTCGAGGACCCCGAGTACATCACGCGGATGCTCAACTGGTACCTGCCGGGGCGTGACCACGAAAGGCCGGTGCAGCGCCGTATTCTCGCGCTCATGTCGGAGTTGAGCGGCGATGAGATGGAGACTCCACGCGATCTCCTCCGCGTCATCCGTGTGGTGGAGCAGCGCACCCCGGCGCCCGCCGCCGCCTGACGCACCAACGCTGAAAAGGCTCGTCGCCGGACGCCGCCTATAATCGGAAGGCGATGGAGTCCACTGTGGTGCGTGCGCATGTCGTGGTGCGGGGCCGCGTGCAGATGGTCGGCTTTCGCGAGTTCGTGCGGCGTCATGTGCAGGCGGCAGGGCTTCGCGGCACGGTGCGCAACGCGCCCGACGGGACCGTGGAATGCGTTATCGAGGGTCCCAAGCCGGACGTGACAGAGGTGATCGGCCGGCTGCGCATCGGACCCTCACACGCGCGGGTGGAGCGCGTCGACGTCGAATATCAGCCCGCGGTGGGTGATCTTCCGCCGTTCCCAGTGATCGCGTGACCATCCATTTCGCCGAGCGCATGTCGCGTCTCGGCACCGAGAACACCGCAGAACATCACCGATGCGGCGGTGCGCGCAATCAAGAATGGCGCGACGCACTACACCCCTGCGAGCGGCATCCCCGAGGTTCGGGAGGCGACCGCCCGCCACGTGACACGCTCGACCGGAGTGCCCACGCGCATGGAGAACATCGTGCTGACGCCGGGACGCAAGAACCTGCTCCTGTTCGCGCTCCTGTCGCTGGTGGAGGCGGGCGACGAGGTGATCATCCCGGATCCTGGATATCCCATCTATCGCTCGCTGGTGGAGTTCATCGGCGCGCGAGCGGTTTCGCTTCCGGTGAGGCAGGGCAACGACTTCCGGCCCGACCCCGAAGAGCTGCGCGCGCTGATCTCGCCGCGCACCCGCCTGCTGATCATGAACTCGCCACAGAATCCGACCGGAGGCGTGCTCCGGCGCGAGGACTGTGAGGCAATCGCCGGGATCGCCGTCGAAAACGATCTCGTCGTTGTCAGCGACGAGATCTACAGCCGGATCAACTACGATGGCGAGCACGTGTCGCTCTACGCGCTCGACGGCATGGCCGAACGAACCATCCTCATGGACGGGCTGAGCAAGGCATGGGCGATGTGCGGCTGGCGGCTCGGCTTTGGCGCCATGCCGGTGGAGATCGCGCGGCGGATGGACACGCTCATGATCAACAGTTCCTCGTGCGCTGCGGCGTTCACGCAGTGGGCCGCGGTGGAGGCGTTCGAGTCCGCCGAATCAGACCTGGCGGTTGATCATATGGTGCGGGAGTTTCGGCATCGCCGCGATGTCATTGTGGATGCGCTCAACAGCATCCCGGGAATCGCTTGCCACAAGCCGGAAGGCGCGTTCTACGTCTTTCCCGACATCACCGAGACGGGCTGGAGCGATCGCGACCTGGCCGTCACACTGCTCGACGAGGTCGGCGTGGCCGTGTTGCGCGGGACAGCGTTCGGGCCGCTGGGAGAGGGGCACATCCGTCTCAGCTATGCGAACTCCATCGACAATCTCACCGCGGCCGCCGACCGGATCGCCACGTTCCTCGGCGCACCGGTGAGCGGCTGACCATGAAGCCACCGCCATGGCAGGCGCACCATGACCGAGCCGCGTCCGCTGCTCGCGGAGGTCCACTCCCTCCTCGCTGACGCCGACGTGGTCCCGGTCTACATCGAGCGCGCCGTCGCGGGATTGACGCCGGTGTCGGCGATGACGAGCCTCGGCATCGGCGCCGGTGGCTTCCTGCTGGAGTCGGTGGAAGGACACGAGCGCGTGGCACGCTGGTCGCTGCTCGGGTCGCATCCACGGTCGACCATCACCGCGGACGGAAGCGACGATCCGCTCGTCGCGCTGGACGCGAACATCGCATCGCTGCGTGTGGCCCCGGTGGCCGGGCTGGACGCTCCGTTCAGCGGAGGGGCGGTCGGATTCATCGCGTATGAGGCGGCGCGGCGGTATGAACGCCTGCCGCGCGTTGCGTGCGACCCACTCGACATACCAGACGCGTGGTTCGGCGTCTACGACACGGTCGTGGTGTTCGACCACGCCCAACAGCGCGTTCTCCTGATCACGAACATCAGGCGGAACGACCCGGCCGCCGGCAGCGTCGACGCTGCATACGCGGCGGCGGTTGCACGTCTGCGTGACATGGCAAGCCGCCTCGATGTGGCGCAGTTCATCGATCCGCGCGAGCACGGCGACATCAGGGTTGAGCCTGGCGCGTACGACGCGCTGGCCAACATGAGTCGCGACGCGTTCCACAGCGCAGTGGCGCGCTGTCACGAGTACATCCTCAGCGGCGACATCTTCCAGGTGCAGATCTCGCGTCGCTTCAAGTCGCCGCTGCGGGGTCATCCGTTCGAGCTGTACCGAGCACTCCGCGAGATCAACCCCAGCCCGTACATGTTCTACCTCGCGACTCCGCATGGCACGCTGATCGGCGCGTCGCCGGAGATGCTCGTACGGGTGCACGGGCGCGACGTCAGCTACCACCCGATCGCCGGAACCCGCCGGCGCGGCCGCACGCCCGAGGACGACGCTCGCCTCGAACACGAGCTTCGCGCCAGCGAGAAGGAGGCAGCGGAGCACCTGATGCTCGTCGACCTGGGACGGAACGACGTGGGCCGCTGCTGTGAGGTGGGGAGCGTGCGCGTCACCGAGTTGATGGAGGTGGAACGCTACTCGCACGTGATGCACCTGGTGAGCAGCATCGAAGGGCGCCTGGCTCGCGACCTGGGCCCGCTCGACGCGCTGCGTGCATGCTTCCCCGCCGGAACCGTGACCGGAGCGCCGAAGATACGGGCCATGGAGATCATCGCCGAGCTCGAGCCCGAGGTTCGCGGCGCGTATGCGGGTGCCGCCGGCTATGTCGGGTTTGGCGGCAACCTCGACACCGCCATCGCGCTGCGCACGATCGTGGCCAAGGACGGCGCCGCCTACGCGCAGGCGGCCGCCGGCATCGTCGCCGACTCGACACCACATGAGGAGTCGCTGGAGATCGACAACAAGGTCGCGGCGATGCTCCACGCAATCGAGGAGGTCAACAGCCGGTGAGCGGCGACGTGCTGGTCATCGACAACTACGACTCGTTCACGTACAACCTCGTGCAGTACCTCGGCGAGCTCGGTGCACGCACGCGGGTGGTGCGCAACGATGCAGTCGATGTCGACACGCTGATGGCGTGGGAGGCGGCGGCGATCGTGATGTCGCCGGGCCCGAAGACGCCCGAGCACGCCGGCATCTGCGTGGACGTGGTGCGCCGGCTCGGGCCGCGCCTGCCGATCCTCGGCGTGTGCCTGGGGCACCAGGCGATCGGGCTCGCATACGGAGGCACCGTGGTGCGCGCTCCCGAGGTGGTGCACGGCAAGGTCGTCGCCGTGCACCACGCCGGCCGCGGCGTCCTCCGCGGCCTGCCGGATCCGTTCACCGCCACCCGATATCACTCCCTCGTCGTCGCCCGCGACGGTCTTCCGGCAGCGCTCGAGGTCACGGCCTGGACCGAGGACGGCCTCATCATGGCGGTGCGTCATCGCGAGCATCCGGTCGAGGGCGTCCAGTTCCATCCTGAGTCGATCGGCACCCCGGTGGGTCACGACATCCTGCGCAACTTCCTGCTGTCGGCGCGCGTCCCGACGGCGGTGGGCGTGGTCACGTGACTCGCGACCTCGGTGCGCTGGCGCCCATCGTCGAGCGGAAGCTGCGTGATGCCGAGACGCTGCGCTGCGCGAGCGCCACTCTGTGGACCAAGGCCGAGTCGCTGCCGCCGGCGCGCGGCCTCCAAACCGCATTGCGCGGCGGCACGGTGATCGCGGAGATGAAGCGCCGCTCACCAAGCGGGGGCGAGCTGCGCCCGGACCTCGATTGCGGGTCGCTTGCCATCGACTACGCATCCGCCGGCGCGGCGGCTGTCTCGGTGCTCACGGACGGGCCCAGCTTTGGCGGCTCGCTCGAAGATCTGGCGCATGTGCGCGACGCCGTCGAACTGCCGCTGCTGCGCAAGGACTTCACCGTCGACCCGTTGCAGGTGGCGGAAGCACGCGTGGCCGGTGCGGATTGGGTGCTCCTCATCGTGACGCTGTTCGAAGGAGGTCTGCTGGACGAGTGCCTGGACGCGGTGGAGCGTGCGCATGCGCATGCGATCGTCGAGGTCCACGACGAGGACGAAACGGCTCGCGCAGTCGCTGCCGGCGCGGAGTGCATCGGCATCAACAATCGTGATCTGCGCACGCTGCGCTGCGACGTGGGCGTGTTTGCCCGCCTTCGCCGCATGGTGCCGGACGACGTGGTGTGCGTCGCGGAGTCGGGGATACGTGACACCGACACCGCCGGGAGGCTGGTCGGCGAGGGCGCTGACGCCGTGCTGGTGGGTGAAGCGCTGATGCGAGCGAGCTCGCCGGCGGATGCGTGCGCGGCCATGGTGGCGGCGGCGCGGGAAGCGGTGCGGCAGTGATCGTCAAGGTGTGCGGCGTGCGCACCGCCGAGGTCGCCGAGATCGCCGTCGACGCCGGGGCCGACTGGATCGGCATCGTGTTCGAGCCGCGCAGCCCGCGGCATGCGAGCGATTCGGACGCGCGAGCGGTGGTCGCCGCGACCCGGGGACGTGCAGACGTCATCGGCGTGTTCGTCGAGCCCAACGTGGACGAGTGCGACCAAGCCGCCGCCCGGTACGGCCTGGCCGGCGTGCAGGTGCACGGCAGCGTGGACGTAACCCTTGCCGGCGCTTGCGCAGTTCCCGTCATCCGTGGCTACAACGTGAGCGACGAGCGCGACGCGCTCACCATCCAGTGGTGGCCTGATTGCCTCGTGCTCCTCGACGCCGTCCCGGTCACCGGGGAGCTCCCCGGCGGCACCGGACGCAGGCTCGACCGGATGTGGGCGGCAGAGGTGGCGCGACACCGGCCGATCGTGCTCGCCGGTGGACTTGGTGCGGACGATGTTGCGGCCGCCATCGCGGCGGTGCGGCCATACGGCGTCGATGCATCGAGCCGTCTGGAGCATGTCCGAGGCGAGAAGGATCCCGGTCTCGTGCATGCGTACGTGCACGCTGCGCGCGCAGGGTTTGCGGCGCTCGACGGCGATGGCTGACCCCGCGGTGGCCGGCGGCCGCTACGGGACGTACGGCGGCGCCTACGTGCCCGAGACACTGGTGCCGGCGCTCGTAGAGCTCGATCGAGAGATGGAGATCGCCTTCTCCGATCAGGCATTTGTCGCCGAGCTCGACTCGTGGCTGCACGACTACGCCGGCCGGCCGACACCGCTGACTCACGCGCGCCGCCTCAGTGATTCCGGCGGTGGCGCGCAGATCTGGTTCAAGCGCGAGGACCTGGTGCACACGGGCGCGCACAAGCTGAACAACGCGCTGGGGCAGGTGCTGCTCGCTCTGCGAATGGGCAAGCGCCGTGTCATCGCCGAGACCGGCGCCGGGCAGCACGGCCTCGCCACGGCGACGGCCTGCGCCTGCATGGGCCTCACCTGCGTCGTGTACATGGGTCGCGAGGACATGCGCAGACAGGCGCTGAACGTGTACAAGATGAGCCTGCTCGGCGCGGACGTGATCCCGGTCGACAGCGGCAGCGCGACGCTGAAGGACGCGACCAACGAGGCGATACGGGACTGGGTGACCAACGTGCGCGACACGCATTACGTCATCGGCAGCGCCGTCGGCCCGCACCCCTACCCTGCGCGTGATCGCGTGCGTCGGCGGTGGCAGCAACGCCATCGGCATCTTTGCAGCTTTTCTCGACGATGCCGTCGAGCTGATCGGCGTCGAAGCCGCCGGCCGTGGTCTCGAGTCGGGGGCGCATGCTGCGCCGCTGGCGCGCGGTCGTCCCGGGGTGCTGCACGGGTCTCACAGCTACCTGATGCAGGACGACGATGGACAGGTGCTGGCGACGCACTCGATCAGCGCCGGGCTCGATTACCCGGGCGTCGGGCCCGAGCACAGCGCGCTGCGCGACAGCGGAC
>VBGJ01000142.1 GCA_005880445.1 Chloroflexota bacterium
TATAGAGGTGCTCGCCGTCGGTTGAGATCCAGATGGTCACCCGGACCGGCTTGCCCGACTTCCGGCCGTAGGTCGTGAGGGTGACCTCCTTCTCGCGGGCGGCGGAATCCATTACGTCGTGTGCGAAGGCGGCTGCCATCGGCTACGATCCCCCAGCCATGCGGCGCGTGCTCATCGTGTCCATCGCAGTCTCCCTCGGGCTGGGGTCGGTGGCATTCCTCTTCAACCTCTCCGTACGTTTGCCAAATTCCGTTGCGATTGGAGCCCTGGGCGCCGCGCCGCGAGTCGCTCCGCCAGTCGACAACGAGAACCACCTCTACGTGCTCGACGCCGATGGAGGCATCCATCCGTTCGGCGGCGCGCCGCCGGTCACCGGCAACACGGTGTGGCCGGGCGAGGGCATCGCACGCGCCCTCGTGCTGACGGCCGGCAGCACGCCGTCGGCGGTGGCCGGATACACGCTCGACGGTTTCGGCGGGATCCACCCGTTCGGCGGTGCACGCGCCGTGCTTGGCGCGGCTTACTGGGACACCGACATCGCTCGTGGGCTCGTCTTGCTCGACGGCGGCCGCGGGCTGCTGGTGAGCGGCTACACGCTCGACTACTCGGGCGGCATCCATGCCTTCGGCGCGGCCCCCGCTGTCACGCCGCCGGCCCAATGGCCCGGCCAGGACATGGCGGACTCGATGGTCGCGTGGACGCGGGCCCCAGCCGCCGCGCCGGGGGGATGGGTGCTGGACCGCCACGGCGAGGTTTATGCGTGGGGCAGCGCGCCCGCGCTTGCGCCGTCGCAAACATGGGCGACCTGGGACATCGCTCGCGGCCTCGCGGGCGGTGGGAGCGGCGGGGGCAGCACCGAGCGCCTGATCCTCGACGCAACGCCGTTGAACGACGGCTGGGGCGCCTACTACAACCAGCGCGACGCGCGATGGGCATCGGCGAGCGTCGGCGCCGCGACCTATCCCGTTTGGAGGATCGGCTGCCTCTTATCCGACCTCGCGATGGTGTACTCCCATTTCGGTTATGGGTCCACCACGCCGGCGACGATCGCGGCGCACACGGAATGGTTCAACGCGAGCGGCGCCATATTCAACTCGGCGCTCAAGGTGCCCGGCCACTCGACGTCCATCGTCATGAACCCGGACCCGTCGTGGATTGCGGCCCAGGTGTCGGCCGGACATCCCGTGATCGTGGGCATGAACCTGCCCAAGGGAACGACGCACTTCGTCGTTCTGACGGGTCGAAACGGCGCGTCAGATTACTGGACGAATGACCCCTGGGAGCAGAACGCTATGCACGTGACCTTCTCGGGTGACTGGTTCACGCGCGGCCCTGTGTACGAAGCCATCGTCTTCATCTGACGCGCCGAGGTTTTTATTTAGTCAGCTGGCCGCGCCCCGCGCCAGCTGGGTTCGCGGTCGTGTGGACGTTGACGTAGTAGTTACCAGGGTGCGCCGCGATGTCGGCGAGAAGCGCCGGATCGCCCGCACGACATCCGCTGTTGACAACGTTGCCGCCGCCAAAGAACGGGAAGATCGGCGGGTTGGCCACTCCAGGCCCGCCTTTGTGAATGTGTGCGGCAGTCACCGTTTGAGTCGTGGTGTAGTCGAGGTCCCAGCACAGTTCGCTCTGGCCGAGGTTGATGGTGACTTTGGCCGTCCCGGTCAGGTCAGAGGTTGGAGCGGACGGCACTTCATTCGCACCGGCAAGCGTTGTCGTGAAAGGCCTTCCCCCCTCCCCGTTGATACCGTCGGTCTGGCCCGCCAGGGCGTCGTTTGCGAAACCAAACGCGACTATCGGCAGCAGACAGATCCCAAAGAGCAGCAGACGTCTCATGCCTCTCCTCCAGCCAGAATTTCCCCTCCCCGACTCATTCTGCTACCGCGACGGGTTACACGCCACCTCCACGAAATACCAGGTTGAAGCTCGAGGCGCAGACGATCGGCGCCACATCCATCTCGTCGAAGGTGATGACCTCCCACTGCTGCGTGGCTTTGGTCTCGTTCAGCCTGGGCCAGTTGCCCGCAGCTCCACCCTGCAGCCAGCGGTCGCTTGACCAGAGCAGTACGCCGGGGGCGAGCTGGTCGACCTCGTTTGGCTGCCCGCCGCAGGAGTCTGGCGAGACTGTCCCCTGGTAGGTCCACGGCCCACCGGGGGCTGTCGCCTGCTCGATGGCGGTTCCGGTGCCGGCGCAGTAAGGACAGCGCGGCAGGCTCATGGCGATGTAGTAGCGGCCGTCGTGCGCGAACTCCGAAGGCGACTCGACGCCGCCCCATGGCGCGAGCTGGGGATAGTTCATGATCACCGCCGGCGCGCCGGCCCCAGTCGTGTAGCCGCTGTTCAAGCGCTCCTGGAGCAGGCGGCCGCCGCGGCTCCAGACGAGCCATGCGATCCCTTTCCCGTCCACGAACAAGGCCTCGTCGCCGTCCGCTGCGTGCGGATTGCCGCGCCAGTCGGGAATGCCTTCGTCGTGTAGTTCCGGTTTGGCGGCCGGGGTGAATGGGCCGGTCGGGTTCGGACTGGTCAGGACGCGGTAGCCATCGGCGGTGAAGTTGGGGGTGTTGAGCCAGAGGACATAGAGGCGCGTCGATTTGTTGAAGACGACCTTCGGTCGGAAGCAGCCGTTGCCCGGGGTTGAGGGCTGGTGCATGCACAGGTTCTGCCAGGCAGCGGACGTGGCATCGAAGAGGGGCCACGGACCTTCCCAGTCGACCATATCGTTCGAGCGGTAGACCTGGGCGCCGCAGTAGGGCGTGGACGGGTCCGTCCAGTAAAAGCCGCACGCGTAGGTCTCGCCGTACCAGTAGAAGAATCCGTCGGAGGCTCTCAGGATCGTGCCGCTGTGGGCGTCGATGGGCGCGCCGCTTGTGGTCGAGCGGGGCCCGTTGGTGATCGAGACCTGTCGGACCGGTGCTGTGGGTGGCGCGGCGCCTGAGATCAGGGGCGCGGCGATGAGGATCAGCACTCCCGCGAACATTCCCCAATGCAGCCTCGACATCCCGTTGCTCCCTCGAGGGGCGGGACTCTAGGGGGCAGGGCACGCGTTTGCGGCGAGCTATCGGTTAAGAGTTGCGCGGTTCGGGCTTTTCTTTGCGCCGGAGCATGCACTCGCGTGCCCCGCACGCAGTTTCGACGCGCCGGAGCATGCACTGGCGGGGCGCCGGCCGTTTAACAGGCGGGGTTGAAGGCCGGATTCGGTGTGTGCATGATCGCAAGCGTGGAAGAGCTCAGGGCGCGTCCTTTCACCATCGCTGAGGCGCGCGAGGCGGGACTGGAGCGCTGGCATCTTCATGACGCCGGCTGGCGACGAATCGGACCGCGCACATACGCGTGGGCCAGGCTCGACGAATCGCCGGCGCTGCGACTGGGCGCCGCGTGGCTGCGGCTTCCTGCCGTCGCTGCATTCTCTGGCCTGACAGCCGCGTGGCTCCGCGGCATTGACGTCGAACCATGCGATCCGATTGAGGCGACAGTGCCGAAAGGATTCGGGATTTGGGCCCGTTCCGGACTGGCGATCAGCCGCGCGGCGCTGGCCGGCGATGACGTCGTGATGAGACAGACCTGGCGAGCGACCTCGGTTCCGCGCACGCTCGTGGATCTCGCCACCCGAGTCAACCTAACGGAGGCGGTTGCCTTGATCGACATGGCCATGCATGCGCGACTAGTCGACTTCGCCGCATTGAACGCTTATGCCACGCTTCGAGTGGATCGCGTCGGCGTTGCCAATTTCAGGCGAGCAATCAGCCACGCGGAACCCGACACCTAATCGCCGATGGAGTCGCGCCTGCGGATGCTTTTGGTGCTGGGTGGGCTATCTCGCCCGAAGGCACAGATATCGCTCCACGACCGGCAGGGCCGCTTTCTCGGCCGGCCAGATCTCTACTACCCGGATTGCAGGCTCGCAATCGAGTACGACGGTGGGGTACATCGCGATCGGTTGGCCGAGGACAACCGACGTCAGAACCGTCTCATCAGTGACGGGATCCGACTGCTCCGATTGACCGCGGGGGACATTCTGCGGACGCCTGATACGGTCGTGGCCCAGGTTCGGAGGGTGCTTGCGTAGAACTAGCGGAGAGGGAGAGATTCGAACTCTCGATAGACGACCAAACGCCAAACGTTGATTTTGGCTGGCGACCGCTACATTCTTTTGCCGTGGGCTCGGCCAGGATCACAGTTCGGGAGCGCATCGCGCCTGAGATAACGGCCTCTCTCTTCGCCAACTACCGCAGTTCGGCGGATGCTGTGATGGAGCTGGTCGATAACGCCGTTGACTCGCGCCTCCCAAAGACGCCGCTAAACGTCGAGATTACCGTCCACCCGCAGTCGCTGGTCGTTACTGCGGTCGGGGGTGAGGGCATGGGCATTCGCGAAATAGAACGCAACTACCTCCGTTGGGGTGGCTCGCCGAAACGCGGTCGGCAGCTGCTGGGTCAGTACGGCCAGGGCGGCAAGGCAGCGATCGGACATCTCGGAAGGCGATTTTCGGTTGAGGCGAGCCGTCCGGTCGACGCGGTTGCCTGGCGGTTCACGGACGACGACTATCGGGATCGATCGCGGCTGAAGACCTATGAACTCGTCGAGACTCCCAAGCGAACATCGGTCGAGGTTGGTTACGTCCGGATTCGGATCGACGGGATCGACAAGAGGATCGACGTCCGCCGTCTCGCCCAGCGTCTGGCCGAGACGTATCGCCCGCTTCTCGAACGGCAGGCGTTGGAGCTGATCCTGGACCGCCTAGAGATCAAGCCCTCTCCCCTTCCCGCTGCCGAAAGACGCGCGTTCGCGATCAACACAGGTGGGGCTCGTCTTCGTGGTTGGGTAGGCCTTTCCGATCCAGAGCATCCGGCCGGAGGATGGGTTCCTGGGATCCGCTGCTATCGGCTCGGACGGCTGATCGCCGACGGCGAGTTCTTTGGGCATCCTGGACCGGCGACCCTGCCCGCGATGGTCCGGTTGATGGGCGAGGTCGATGTGCCGAACGTGGCGCTGACGATGAACAAGACCGACTTCGACCGCGATGGCCAGGAGTGGGTTGCAGTCGAAGCCCGCATGCACAAATTGCTGGCATCGTTGGTCCGTCGGCTCTCGCGCGACGTCGAAGTTCCCCCGCCGAGCAGCGCGATCAAGGTTGCAGAGCAGGTGCGCCGGCTGCTGAGTCAGGCACTGCGCCTTAGCGATAGGCAGGATCTCTTCGCAGGATTCGCTCCAGCACGACCGCCCTCAAAGACGCGCGACGCGCCCGAGCTACCGCTCGACCCACAAGAGCGCAGCGCGACCGACCAAGAACCGCGCACACCACCGCCCTCGCCACTTGACACGCCACTCGAGGCACGAAAAAGAGGCTTCGGGATCATCGCCATACGGCCGTTGGACCCCAGGGTGCGCAGCATGACCGTGCTGGAAGATGGAGTACGCACCGTCGTGATCAACTCTCGATATCCGCTGTTTATCGAGCGGCGCGGTGATGTCTGGTATCAGCTGGAAACGGCAGCCCGCGAAATCTGCAAAGCCGCCGACGCTACTAGCGTGGCCGAGTATGAGAAGAGGGTGAACGATATCGTCCTCACTGCGCTGCAGCTGCGCGCCAGCCGTCGCCGGCGACCAGCGGGCCGCCAGCTCCGCCTGATGCAGGGCTAGGAAAGCCGCCAACGACCAGCATCTGGAACAGTCGGACGTACGATGGCCGCGTGGAGCAGCGCGTCAGCTTGGTGACCTTAGGTGTGGAGGACTTGGCCAGGGCGCGTGCTTTCTATGAAGCGATGGGATGGACCGGAGCCCAGCAACCGGACGATGAGATCGTCTTCTTTCAGTCAGGAACCATGGTCTTTGGCCTATGGACAAAGCTCGGTGGTCACGGTGCTCCCGGAATCGAGCTTGCCCACAACGTCCG